>NZ_AMXF01000158.1 GCF_000310225.1 Thauera phenylacetica B4P | reverse complement strand
GCAGCCGCGCGGCCAGGCGCCACGCCCGCGTCCGGGCGGCCGGCGCAAGCCGCCCTCCACCGCCGGCACCCTGCTGCGCCTGGTCATGCAGCACCCGACCTGGGCCGCGCGCATGCCGGTCGGCCTGGTGCCCGACGACAGCCCCGAGGGCCTCGCGCTGATCGCGATCATCGACCTCTTCAGCCTCGGCGAGCCGATCCCGGCCGGCGGCCTGGGTGCGCTAATCGAGCGCTTCCGCGAGACCCCGCACGCCGACACGCTGTCGCGCGTCGCCGCGGAACTCGTGGAGGCGGAATTCGACGAAGCGGTGGTCGAGACCCTGTTCGAGGACGCCCTGCGCAAGCTGCAGGTCGACGGCATCGGCAAGGAGATCACCGCCCTGCTACAACGGGATCGTGAGCAAGGCCTCGACGCCGCCGGCCGCCACCGCCTAGGAGAGCTTCTGCTCGAGAAGCGGAACCTCGCGAGCAGCGGCAAAGTCCCAGATTTATAGTACAATTTTGGGTTTCCCATTTTCTTACACCCTCACTTGAGGAGTGCTATGGCACGCGAAAAAGCCAAGGACCCGCGCAAGGACGCCCCCGCGAAGGGTCGCCCTGCCAAGGCCAAGGACAAGGCAGCCCCGGTGGTCGAGAGCCCCGCCGCCACCCCGCTCGACGCGGAGGTGCGCCGCACCCGGCTGAAGACGCTGATCACGCTCGGCAAGGAACGCGGCTATCTCACCTACGCCGAGATCAGCGACCACCTCCCCGACGACGTGGCCGATGCCGAACAGATCGAAGGCATCATCGCCACCTTCAACAACATGGGTATCCAGGTCTATGACGAGGCGCCGGCCGCCGAAGACCTGCTCATGTCGGACAGCGTCGCCACCAACGTGGACGAGGACGTCGCCGAAGAGGAAGCCGAACAGGCGCTGTCCTCGGTCGACTCCGAGTTCGGCCGCACCACCGACCCGGTGCGCATGTACATGCGCGAGATGGGTACGGTCGAGCTGCTCACCCGCGAGGGCGAGATCGAGATCGCCAAGCGCATCGAGGACGGCCTCAAGCACATGGTGCAGGCCATCTCGGCCTGCCCGACCACGATCGCCGAGATGCTCGGCATCGTCGACCGCATCGCCGCCGACGAGGCCAAGATCGACGAGCTGGTCGACGGCCTGATCGACCCCAACGCCGGCAGCGCCGAAGAAGCCGCCGCCGAAGAAGAGTCCGCCGACGAGGACGCCGAGGCCGAAGAGGACGAGGGCGCCGGGGACGAGGACGAGGGCGACGACGAGGAAGACAGCGCCGAGAGCGCCGAGCGCGCCAACGCCGCCTCGCTGCTGCAGCTCAAGAACGACGCGCTCGCCCGCTTCGACGTCATCCGCGGGCTGTACGCGAAGAAGATGCAGGCGCTCGAGAAGCGCGGCTCGCAGGACCTCTCCTATCTCGCGCTGCAGCAGCAGATCTCCGACGAGCTGCTCAACATCCGCTTCACCGCCAAGGCCATCGAGAAGCTGTGCGACTCGGTGCGTCACATGGTCGAGCAGGTGCGCAGCCATGAGCGCCAGATCCTGCAGCTGTGCGTGGATCGCGCCGGCATGCCGCGCCAGCACTTCATCAAGGTCTTCCCCGGCCACGAGGTGAACCTCGACTGGCTCAAGAACGAGATCTCCTCCGGCAAGAACTACGCCGACGGCCTGATGCGCATCCACCCCGCGGTGCTCGAAGAGCAGCAGAAGCTCATCGACCTGCAGGACCGCATCGGCATCCCGCTGAAGGAGCTCAAGGACATCAACCGCCAGATGTCCACCGGCGAGGCCAAGATGCGTCGCGCCAAGCGCGAGATGACCGAGGCCAACCTGCGCCTGGTGATCTCGATCGCCAAGAAGTACACCAACCGCGGCCTGCAGTTCCTCGACCTCATCCAGGAAGGCAACATCGGCCTGATGAAGGCGGTCGACAAGTTCGAATACCGTCGCGGCTACAAGTTCTCGACCTACGCCACGTGGTGGATCCGCCAGGCCATCACGCGCTCGATCGCCGACCAGGCGCGCACCATCCGTATTCCGGTGCACATGATCGAGACGATCAACAAGATGAACCGCATCAGCCGCCAGATCCTGCAGGAGACCGGCCAGGAGCCCGATCCCGCGACGCTGGCCGAGAAGATGGAGATGCCCGAGGAGAAGATCCGCAAGATCATGAAGATCTCCAAGGAGCCGATCTCCATGGAGACGCCGATCGGCGACGACGACGACTCCCACCTGGGCGACTTCATCGAGGACACCGCCACCCTGGCCCCGGCCGAGGCGGCGATGTATTCCGGCCTGCGCGACGCCACCTGCGAGGTGCTCGACTCGCTGACCCAGCGCGAGGCCAAGGTACTGCGCATGCGCTTCGGCATCGAGATGAACACCGACCACACGCTGGAAGAGGTCGGCAAGCAATTCGACGTCACCCGCGAGCGCATCCGCCAGATCGAAGCCAAGGCGCTGCGCAAGCTGCGTCACCCGAGCCGCTCCGAGAAGCTGCGCAGCTTCCTCGACAGCGACGCGTAAAGGCCCGTTGCACGGCCCGGCGGCGCAACCGTCGGGCCTGCGGGCCTTTAGCTCAACGGTTAGAGCAGAGGACTCATAATCCTTTGGTTGCGGGTTCGAATCCCGCAGGGCCCACCAGTGGAATCCGGGGCTCAGGAGAAATCCTGGGCCCCTTTTCATTGCCTGGCGAAAGCAGGGCGACGAACGGAGCACCTTAGGGACGACGGCATCCGTACCACCTGTCGATTCCGGCCCGTTGATCGACATGAGAAGCGATCGCGTCGAATCCATCGAGCCATCGCGGGGATCCGCAGACCCGGCACGCGTTCGTGGCGCGCGAGGATGGCGCGACCGATCGAGCCCCTGTCGGCGATTTTTACAATCCCGACCAGAGTGCACTCGCCGATCAAGTCACGAATCTGCACTAATCCATATTTTTCATACACTTGCCATCCCCACCACAAAGCAGGCACAGCATTTGCTTGATAATCTTCGAACCCCCGAACGCCGGAAATGTTGCTCGGGATCCGAAAGGAGTGAAGATCATGCAAGTCAAACCTCTCTGCGCTGCGCTCACCCTGTTGGCGATCGCATCCACCGCCTCGGCCGCGACGACCACCCTATCCGGGACCATCCGCGACTTTTGCGCACCGTCGATCGCCGATAGCACTGGCGCTACGGTGTGCACCCAGCTGTCCGATTTCGAAGGCGGCATCCCCGGGGTGGTGGCGAACATGACCGGAACGAACCTGAGCGGCGGCCTCCCCGTTGCCGGCGCCAGCATCGCAGCCGGCGCCTCGACGGCGGACAACTTCGCAAAATGGTACGTGGACAGCCCGGGCTACAACCTGAGCCAGGCCTTCTCGCTGACGCTGAACGAAACCGCACCGGGTAGCGGTGTTTATTCGTACGCTTCGTCGAGCTTCTTCCCGATCGACGGGCAGCTCTACGGCAACCAGGGGCGTAGCCACAACTACCACTTCACGCTGCATCTCGAGGGCCAGCTCTCCTTCGCCGACCCCACCGCCGGTGCCGACAATTCCTTCAGCTTCACCGGCGACGACGATCTGTGGGTGTTCGTGAACGGCATCCGGTTCATCGATCTCGGCGGCGTGCATGGTGCGGCCAACGCCTCCTTCACCGAGGAGACGCTGAAGTCGGCCGGCCTCGCAGCTGGCACCGCCTACGACCTCGACATCTTCTTCGCCGAGCGCCACACCAGCCAATCGAACTTCAACATCGCCACCAGCTTCGCGATCAAGCCGCCTTCGAACGACGTGCCGGAGCCAGGCGGACTCGCGCTGCTGGGTCTTGGACTCGCCGGCCTTGGTGCGCTGCGGCGCCGGTCGCCGGGGCGCTGAACCCGGGGAAGGTAGCGCAGGAAACCAAAACGGCCGCCCGAAGGGTGGCCGTTTTTTCATGAGGGTCCGGACCGGAACTCACCCGGCTCCGCCGCGCACGCAAGCGCGGGATTGCAGAAAAAACCGGTGGCGTAGACGTGACGATGGGGACCGAAGTCCCCACCGGCTTTTCTTTGGTAACAAGGCTCAAGCAGCCTCGGCATAGACCTTAAGCGGCCAGTGCGAAACGCTCATCGTTGGCGTTTATGGATTTGCGCGGATTACGTCCGTCGCCTCTCGGGTTGCCTGCTCACCTTTGCCCGCCCTGTCGAAACCGGTACACCCCCACCCAAGCACACTCCCGAATGCACTTGGGTGGAGGTGAGGGGAATCGAACCCCTGTCCAGAACGCCTCCAGATTGCCGGGATTACAACCATGCCCGCGATCTTACGCAGGTCGGCCGCCGCATTCAATGCCTGGGCGAGGAGAAGGCGCGATCCGTTTGTAAGCAATTGCACCGCGCCGAGCGAACTCCCCTCCCGACGCGCTCGCAGCCCGCGAGCGCCTCACTCCTCACTCCTCACTCCTCACTCCTCACGCCTTCGGCACCCTCCCCATCAGGTAGAAGGGCTCGTTGGGCGGCGTGCCGGTGAGATGCACCAGCCGGTTGCTCATGCTGAAGAAGGCGGTGATCGCGCCGATGTCCCAGATCGCCTCGTCGTCGAAGCCGTGCGCGCGCAGCGCCGCGAGGTCGGCCTCGTCGACCTCGGCGCCACGCGTGCTCAGCTTGATCGCGAAGTCGAGCATCGCGCGCTGGCGCGGGCTGATCTCGGCCTTGCGGTGGTTGGTGGCGAGCTGGTCGGCGAGACGCGGGTTCTTCGCGCGGATGCGCAGGATGGCGCCGTGGGCGATGACGCAGTACAGGCACTGGCCGGCGGCCGAGGTGGCGACGACGATCATCTCGCGCTCGGCCTTGCTGAGGCCGATGTCCTTCTCCATGAGGGCGTCGTGATAGTCGAAGAAGGCGCGGAACTCCGCCGGGCGGTGGGCGAGCATCAGGAACACGTTGGGCACGAAGCCCGCCTTCTCCTGCACGGCGAGGATGCGCTCACGCACGTCCTCGGCAAGCTCGGCGAGCTCGGGCACCTTGAAGCGGCTGATGGTTTCGGTCATTGGAAGTCTCCTCCTGGGATGTCCTTGCGCTGAAGTTCAGCGATCGACGTTGACGACGATGCGCCCGCGCTCCTTGCCGTCGAGCAGCGCGGCTGCGGTGTCGACCACCTCGCCCAGGCCGATCTCGCGCGTCATGCGCTCGAGCTTGCCCACGTCGAGGTCGCGGGCGAGGCGGCTCCAGGCCTCGATGCGGTCCTCGCGCGGCGCCATGACGCAGTCGATGCCGACGAGGGTGACGCCGCGCAGGATGAAGGGCGCGACCGAGGCCGGGAAGTCCAGGCCCTGCGCCAGGCCGCAGGCCGCGACCGTGCCGCGGTACAGGGTGCTCGCGCAGGCGTTGGCCAGGGTGTGGCTGCCGACGGTGTCGACCACGCCCGCCCAGCGCTCCTTGCCGAGCGCGCGCCCGGGCTGGCCGAGCTCGCTGCGGTCGATGATGCTGGCCGCGCCCAGTTCGCGCAGGTAGTCGGCCTCCTGCGGGCGGCCGGTGGAGGCGACCACGGTGAAGCCCAGCCGGGACAGCAGCGCAATCGCCACGCTGCCCACACCCCCGCTGGCCCCGGTGACCAGCACCTCGCCGCGCTGCGGGACGACGCCGTGACGCTCGAGCGCCATCACGCACAGCATCGCGGTGTAGCCGGCCGTGCCGATGGCCATCGCCTGGCGCGGGGTGAAGGCCGCGGGCAGCGGCACCAGCCACTCGCCGCGCACGCGTGCGCGCTGCGCGAGCCCGCCCCAATGCAGCTCGCTCGTGCCCCAGCCGTTGAGGATGACCTTGTCGCCCACCGCGACGCCCGGGTGCGCGCTGGCGTCGACCGTGCCGACCAGGTCGATGCCCGCCACCATCGGGAACTTGCGCACCACGGCGCCGCGCCCGGTGATCGCCAGGCCGTCCTTGTAGTTGAGCGAGGAATACTCCACCCGGACGCCGACGTCGCCTTCGGGCAGCGAGGCCTCGTCGAGCTCCTTCACCGCCGCGCGGTAGCCGGCGTCGTCCTTCTCGATCAGCACTGCCTTGAACATTTTTCTCCCCCTGGGCGCACCTCGCGCCGGTTTCGCAGTCGAAGCCCCATGTTAAACGATGCCCGCATGGCGCTCGAACTTGGGCGCAAGGGGCCTCTCGGGTGATAATGGCGACCTGCCGAATCAACGGACTCCAAGCAATGAAGCGTGTAGATGACTTCCGCCTGAAACTGGGCTCCCAGGAACTCGTGCCGATCATGGTGGGCGGGATGGGCGTGGATATTTCCACCTCCGACCTGGCGCTCGAGACCGCCCGGCTGGGCGGGGTCGGGCACATCTCCGACGCGATGCTGCCGACGGTGTCCGACCGGCGCTACAACACCAAGTACGTCAAGAACAAGCTGCAGCAGTACAAGTTCAACGTCGCCAACGCCGACAAGTCGGTGGTGCAGTTCGACCTCGGCCTCATCGCCGAAGCCACCGCGACCCACGTCAGCCGCACCATGGAGCGCAAGCGCGGGCCGGGCATGGTGTTCATCAACTGCATGGAAAAGCTGACGATGAACGCGCCCAGGGAGACCCTGCGCGTGCGCCTGCGCACCGCGATGGACCATGGCATCGACGGCATCACGCTGGCCGCCGGCCTGCACCTGGGCTCGTTCGCGCTGATCGAGGACCACCCGCGCTTCCGCGACGTGCAGCTGGGCATCATCGTGAGCTCGCTGCGCGCGCTGCAGCTCTTCCTCAAGAAGAGCGCGCGCACCGGCCGCATGCCCGACTACGTGGTGGTCGAGGGCCCGCTCGCCGGCGGCCACCTCGGCTTCGGCATGGACTGGGCGCAGTACGACCTCGCCACCATCGTCACCGAGATCCGCGACTGGATGCGCGAGCAGCAGCTCGACATCCCGCTGATCCCCGCCGGCGGCATCTTCACCGGCACCGACGCGGCGAGCTTCCTCGAAGCCGGCGCCGCGGCGGTACAGGTCGCGACCCGCTTCACGGTCACCAAGGAGTGCGGCCTGCCCGACGAGGTCAAGCAGGACTACTTCAAGGCCGAGGAAGACGAGATCGAGGTCAACCAGATCTCGCCCACGGGCTATCCGATGCGCATGTTGAAGAGCAGCCCGGCGATCGGCAGCGGCATCCGCCCCAACTGCGAGGCCTACGGCTACCTGCTCGACTCCAGCGGCAACTGCCAGTACATCGAGGCCTACAACCGCGAGGTCGCCGCGCATCCCGAGGCGAAGAAGATCAAGGTCTTCGACAAGACCTGCCTCTGTACGCACATGCGCAACTTCGACTGCTGGACTTGCGGCCACTACACCTACCGGCTCAAGGACACCACGCTGCGCGAGGAAGGCGGCGACTACCGCATCCTGTCCGCAGAGCACGTGTTCAAGGACTACCAGTTCAGCACCGATGGCCGGATCGCCCTGCCGGAGTGAGCCGGGGATGCGCGGACGCGATGTCGTCCGCGCAATAATTCCTCGGTGCCAGCCCCAAGGACACCGATACTGACGGGATGAACTTCCCACTCGACCGTCCGATGCAGGTCGCGGTGGTCGACGACACGCAGCTCAACCTGACCCTGATCGGCAAGCTCGTCGACCGCACGCCCAATGCGCGCGCCCACAACTTCGAGCGCCCCACCCCGGCGCTCGAGTGGTGCCTGGCCAATGCGCCCGACCTCATCATCGTCGACTACATGATGCCGGAGATGAACGGGCTGGAATTCATCCGCCGCATCCGTGCGCACCGCGACCGCGACGACCTGCCCATCCTGATGGTGACCGCCAGCCACGAACGCGACGTGCGTTACGCGGCGCTCGACTGCGGCGCGAGCGACTTCCTCACCAAGCCGATCGACGCGCGCGAGTTCGAGGCGCGCGTGCGCAACATGCTCAAGCTGCGCGAGGCTCACCTCGCCGGCAAGCATCGCGCCGAGACCCTCGCCGCCGCGGTGCGCCGGGCGACCGCCGACATCCTCGACCGCGAGCGCGAGACCATCACCCGGCTGTCGCGCGCCGCCGAGTTCCGCGACCCCGAGACCGGCGCCCACATCCAGCGCATGTCGCACTACTCGGCGCTGATCGCGCGCCGGCTCGGCCTCGGCGACGGCTTCGCCGACGCCTTGCTGATGGCCGCGCCGATGCACGACGTGGGCAAGCTCGGCATCCCCGACACCATCCTGCTCAAGCCCGGCCGGCTGACGGCGGAAGAGTTCGTGGTGATGAAGCGCCACCCGCAGATCGGCCACGACATCCTCAAGGGCTCGTCGTCCAGCATCCTGCGCCTGGGCGCGACCATCGCCCTCACCCACCACGAGAAGTTCGACGGCAGCGGCTATCCGCAAGGCCTCGCCGGCGAGTCGATCCCGATGGAGGGTCGCATCGTCGCGGTCGCCGACGTCTTCGACGCGCTCACCTCGGCGCGGCCCTACAAGCCGGCGTGGCCGATGTCGCGCGCAATCGCGCTGCTGCGCGAGGGGCGCGGCACGCACTTCGACCCTGCCTGCGTGGATGCGCTCTTCCACGCCTGGGACCAGGTGCTCGGCGTGCAGATGCGCTACCAGGACGAGCACGCACCCGAGGCGCCCTTCGCGCCCGCACGCTGAGGCCGGCCCCGGGGCCGCCGGCCCCGCCCGCGCAGGCCGGCTTCAGGCCTTGCGTTCGATCAGCTCGACCTTGTAGCCGTCCGGATCCTCGACGAAGGCGATCACGGTGCTGCCGTGCTTCATCGGCCCCGCCTCGCGCACCACCTTGCCACCGCGCGCGCGAATGTCGTCGCAGGCCTTCTTCGCGTCCGCGACCTCGAGCGCGATGTGGCCGTACGCGGTGCCGAGCTCGTACCTGTCCACGCCCCAGTTGTGGGTCAGCTCCAGCACCGCGCCTTCGGCCTCGTCCTGATAGCCGACGAAGGCGAGGGTGAACTTGCCGTCCGGGTAGTCCTGGCGGCGCAGCAGGCGCATGCCCAGCACCTCGGTGTAGAAGGCGAGCGAGCGCTCGAGATCGCCGACGCGCAGCATGGTGTGAAGGATTCGCATGGGGGTTCTTCCTGTGTTGGAGGGATTCAGTCTTCGCCGGCGAAGCGGCCGCGATCGCTCGCGGCGGTCGCGATCACCGGCAGCGTCGCCGCCGCGCACCGCAGGGCGGCACGCGCGGCGCGCCAGTCCGGATAGAGGCGCTCCACAACCCCCCAGAAGCGCGGCGAGTGGTTCATCTCGGCCAGGTGCGCGACCTCGTGAGCGACCACGTAGTCGATCAGCGCCGGCTCGAGGTGGATCAGCCGCCAGTGCAGGCGGATGCCGGAGCGGGTGCTGCAGCTGCCCCAGCGCGTGGCCGCGCTCGACAGGCTCACCGGCGGGACCGCGACACCGAGGCGATGGCAGTACTCCTCCACCCGTCCGCGGTACCAGGCCAGCGCCCGCGCACGCAGCGCGCGCACCAGCACCCGCTGCGGATCGACGCCCGCCGGCAGCAGGAGTTCCTCGCCGCCGTCCGCCGCCCCGCGCCAGCGCGCCGCACGCGCCGGCACCACGCGCAGCA
>NZ_AMXF01000157.1 GCF_000310225.1 Thauera phenylacetica B4P | reverse complement strand
ATCCCGGAGCCGGGCGGGCTGGGCGTGCACCTGACCCTGGATCTGGGCGGGCAGGCGAAGTTCGGCCCCGACGTGGAGTGGATCGCCACGCCGGACTACACGGTCGATCCCGCACGGGTGGAGCGCTTCGCCAGCGCGATCCGGCGCTGGTGGCCGGACCTGGACGCGCAGCGCCTGCAGCCGGGCTATGCCGGCGTGCGCCCGAAGATCGTCGGCCCCGGCGAGCCCGACGCCGACTTCCGCATCGACGGCCCGGCGGCACACGGCACGCCGGGGCTGGTGCATCTGTACGGCATCGAGTCGCCCGGCCTCACCGCCGCGCTCGCGATCGGCGAGCACGTCGCGGCGATGCTCGCCGCCGAAGGGCGCTGAATCCGCAGCGCCCCCCGGCTCGCGCACTGCGGCCCCGATCAGGCCGCGGCGTCCATCGCCGCGGCGAGGAGGTCGAGGCCTTCGTCGAGCACCGCCTGCTCGATGGTCAGCGGCACCATCAGGCGCAGCACGTTGCCGTAGCTGCCGCAGGACAGCAGCAGCAGGCCGCGCTGCAGGGCCGCGGCGATCACCGCCTTGGCGATCTCCGGGGCCGGACGCGCGTGGTCGCCGTCGTGGAAGAACTCCACCGCCACCATCGCCCCCAGTCCGCGCACGTCGCCGATGCACTTGTGGCGCGTGGCCAGCTCGCGCAGGCGGCGCTGCATGTGCTCGCCGACCGTGATCGCGCGCTCGCACAGCTTCTCTTCTTCCATGACGTCGAGCACGGCGAGCGCGGCGGCGCAGGCCATCGGCGCGCCGGCGTAGGTGCTGCCCAGGCCGCCCGGAGCGAGCGCATCCATCACCTCGGCGCGCCCGACCACGGCGGCGATCGGGAAGCCACCGCCGAGGCCCTTGGCCAGGGTGATGAGGTCGGGCGCCACGCCGCTGTGCTCGATCGCGAACATCTTGCCGCAGCGGCCGATGCCGGACTGGATCTCGTCGGCGATCAGCAGGATGCCGTGCTTGTCGGCGAGCGCGCGCAGGCGCTGCAGGAACTCGGCCGGAGCGGGGTAGTAGCCGCCCTCGCCCTGCACAGGCTCGACGATGAAGGCGGCGACGCGGCGCGCCTCGATGTCGTTCTTGAACAGCAGCTCGACGCCGTGGATGGCGTCATCGACGCTGATGTCGTGCAGCGCGCAGGGATAGGGGGCGTGGTAGATCTCGGCCGGGAAGGGGCCGACACCCAGCTTGTAGGGATCGATCTTGCCGGTGAGGCCGAGCGTGAGCAGCGTGCGGCCGTGGAAGGCGCCGTTGAAGGCGATCACGCCTGGGCGGCCGGTGAAGGCGCGCGCGATCTTGACCGCGTTCTCGACCGCCTCGGCGCCGGTGCTCACCAGCATGGTCTTCTTCGGGGCGTCCCCCGGGGCGAGCGCGTTGAGGCGCTCGGCCAGGCGCAGGTAGCCATCGTAGGCCACGACCTGGAAGCAGGTGTGGCTGAAGTGGGTGAGCTGGGCCTGCGCCGCGGCGACCACGCGCGGATGGCAGTGGCCGGTGTTGACCACGGCGATGCCTGCGACGAAGTCGATGAAGCGGCGGCCCTCGACGTCCCAGACCTCGGCGTTGAGCGCCTTGGTGGCGAACAGGGGGTGGGCCTGGCCGACGCCGCGCGGCAGCGCGGCGGCACGGCGGGCCATGAAGTCGGCGTTGTGCAGGCCGGGGGGGATGGTGTTGGCGTTCATGGGTTTCTCCTGTCGATGCGGTTGGGGTGGCGGCGGCTCACTGCACGCCGCCCATGCACAGATACTTCACCTCGAGGTAGTCCTCGATGCCGTACTTGGAACCTTCGCGGCCGAGCCCGGAGGACTTCATGCCGCCGAAGGGCGCGACCTCGGTCGAGATGATCCCGGTGTTGATGCCGACGATGCCGTACTCGAGCGCCTCCCCGACCCGCCACACGCGGTTCATCGAGCTGGCATAGAAGTAGGCCGCCAGGCCGAACTCGGTGTCGTTGGCCATGCGGATCGCCTCGGCCTCGTCCTTGAAGCGGAACAGCGGCGCCACCGGGCCGAAGGTCTCCTCGCGCGCCACCTTCATCGCCGGGGTCACGTCGACCAGGATGGTGGGCTCGAAGAAGCTGCCGCCGAGCGCGTGGCGCTTGCCGCCGGCGAGCACGCGCGCGCCCTTCTCCACCGCGTCGGCGATGTGCTCCTCGACCTTGGCCACCGCGTTCATGTCGATCAGCGGGCCCTGGGTGCTGCCCTCGGACAGGCCGTTGCCCACCTTCAGGCGCGCCACCGCGGCGGCGAGCTTGCCGGCGAAGGCGTCGTACACGCCGTCCTGCACCAGCAGGCGGTTGGCGCACACGCAGGTCTGCCCGGTGTTGCGGTACTTGGAGGCGAGCGCGCCCTCGACCGCGGCGTCGAGGTCGGCGTCGTCGAAGACGATGAAGGGGGCGTTGCCGCCGAGCTCGAGCGAGAGCTTCTTGATGCTGGGCGCGCACTGCGACATCAGCTTGACGCCGATCTCGGTGGAGCCGGTGAAGGTGAGCTTGCGCACGATCGGGTTGGCGGTGAGCTCGCCGCCGATCTCGGCCGCGCCGCCGGTGAGCACGCTGAACACGCCCTTGGGAATCCCCGCGCGCTCGGCGAGCACCGCCAGCGCGAGCGCCGAGTACGGCGTCTGCGTGGCGGGCTTGAGCACCATCGTGCACCCGGCCGCGAGCGCGGGGCCGGCCTTGCGCGTGATCATCGCCGCCGGGAAGTTCCACGGCGTGATCGCCGCGCACACGCCGATCGGCTCCTTGGTGACAACGATGCGCTTGTCGGGCTGGTGGCCGGGGATCACGTCGCCGTAGATGCGCTTGCCTTCCTCGGCGAACCACTCGATGAAGGAGGCGGCGTAGAGCACCTCGCCGCGCGCCTCGGCGAGCGGCTTGCCCTGCTCGCTGGTCATCAGCACGGCGAGATCTTCCTGGTTGGCGAGGATGAGCTCGAACCAGCGCCGCAGGATCTTCGCGCGTGCGCCGGCGGTGAGCGCGCGCCATGCCGGCCATGCGGCGTTGGCGGCCTCGATCGCGCGCCGGGTCTCGGCCGCACCCATGCGCGGGATGGTGCCGAGCACCTCGCCGTTGGCCGGGTTGCGGATGCTCACGGTGGCGCCGTCGTCGGCGTCGATCCACTGCCCGTCGACGTAGCAGCGGGTGCGGAAGAGGTCGGGATCTTTCAGGTTCAGGCTCATGGTCGGGTTCCGTCGGGTGGTCGGGGAAAGCTTCGGTGTGTGCGCGGGGGGTGCCGGGCTTCGCGTGGTCGCTTCGCTCAGCGGCGCGCGCCGCGCATGCGCTCGGCACGCCGGCGCAGCCATTCGAGGGTCATCAGCATCAGCGTCGACAGCACGATCAGGATGGTCGCGACCGCGGCGATGGTCGGGCTGATGTTCTCGCGGATGCCGGCGAACATCTGCCGCGGCAGCGTCGCCTGCTCGGGGCTGGCGAGGAAGAGCGTCACCACGACCTCGTCGAAGGAGGTGGCGAAGGCGAACAGGCCGCCCGAGATGATCCCGGGCGCGACCATCGGCAGGGTGACGCGGAAGAAGGTGGTGATCGGGTTGGCGCCGAGGCTGGAGGCCGCGCGCACCAGGTTGAAGTCGAAGCCCTGCAAGGTCGCGGTCACCGTGGTGACGACGAAGGGCACGCCGAGGATGGCATGCGCCAACACCAGGCCGGTGTAGCTGCCGGTGAGGCCGAGCGGGGCGAAGAAGATGTACATCGCCACGCCGATCACCACCACGGGCACCACCATCGGCGAGATCAGCACCGCGGTGAGCAGCGCCTTGCCGGGAAACTCGGCACGCACCAGGCCGATCGAGGCCAGGGTGCCGAGCACCATCGCCAGCAGGGTGGCGAGCGGCGACACGATCAGGCTGTTCATCAGCGCCTGGCGCCAGGCCGGCGAGGTCGCGAACTCCTCGTACCAGCGCAGCGAGAAGCCCGACATCGGGTACATCAGGAAGCTGTCGGCGTTGAAGGACAGCGGCACGATGACCAGGATGGGCAGGAACAGGAAGGCCAGGATCAGCCCGACCAGCCCGCGCATGCCGAAATACCATGCCCGTTCCACGGGCGAAGCGTAGGGTTGCAGCATCGTCGTCGTCCTCAGCGTGCCTTCATGTACTTGACCCGGGTCGGCCCGAGGTAGCGGGCATAGACCATGTACAGCAGCAGGGTCGCCGCCAGCAGCACCGCGGAGAGCGCGGCCGCCATGCCCCAGTTGATCGTCTGGTTGGTGTAGAAGGCGATGAAGTAGCTCAGCATCTGCTCCTTCGGGCCGCCGAGCAGCGCGGGCGTGATGTAGTAGCCCATGCACATGATGAACACCAGCAGGCCGCCGGCGCCGATGCCGGGCAGGGTCTGCGGGAAGTAGATCTTCCAGAAGCTGCGGAAGGGCGGGCAGCCGAGCGAGAGCGCGGCGCGCATGTATACCGGCGAGATGCCCTTCATCACCGAGTACAGCGGCAGCACCATGAAGGGCAGCAGGATGTGGACCATCGCCACATACACGCCGAAGCGGTTGAAGAGGAGCTGGAGCGGGCTGTCGGTGAGGCCGAGCCACATCAGCAGGCGGTTCACCAGGCCCTCGTTCTGCAGCAGCACGATCCACGCCGCCACCCGCACCAGCACCGAGGTCCAGAACGGCAGCAGCACGAAGATCATCAGCATGTTGCTGTGGCGGGTGGACAGGCTGGCCATCAGGTAGGCCACCGAGAAGCCGAGCGTCAGGCAGCACACGGTGACGATCAGGCTCATCCAGAAGGTGCGCAGCAGCACGTCCACATAGATGCGCTCGTCCTCCGGGGCGGCGACGATGTTGCCGTCGGCGTCGATCACGCGGTCGATCGCGGCGAGCAGGTAGAAGGGCGTCAGCGCGCCGCCGGCGCGGTGGATCGCCTGCCAGGTGGCGAGCTCGCCCCACTGCGCATCGATCGCCACCAGCGCCTCGCGCGCCGGCACGGCGGCATCGAGCGGCAGCTTGCGCGCGGTCTTCATGACCAGGCTGCGGTAGCCGGCGTTCTCGCGGTTCAGGCGCTTGGCGATCGCGGCGATCGCCGGCGAGCCCTTGGCCGCTGCGAGCTCGTCGGCGAGCGCGCGGAAGGCGGCCTCGGCCGGCGGCGCGCTGCCGTTCCAGTCCTCGAGCGCGGCGAGCGTGCGCGGCAGGTTGTCGTGGATCTCGGGGTTATCGACGCCGATCGTCAGCAGCGAGCCGATCGGCCAGATGAAGGCCACCAGCACCACCAGCGCGAGCGGCAGGATCAGGGCGCCGAAGAGCAGGTTGCGGCGACGCTCGGCGCGGCGCAGGCGCTTCTTCAGCGGCGTGCCGTCGCCCTCGGCGGGCAAGGGTACGGCAGCGGAGGTGTCGACGGCAGTGCTCATGGACTTGTCCACTCGGTCAGATGGAGACGGTGGCCGCGCGTCGCGGCCGCCACCGCGGACCGGACGCCCGCGGCGGCGCAGGCATGCCCGCGCGCGGGCATGCGACGAAGGCAGCGCTCAGCGCGCGGCCCAGGCGTTGAAGCGCTGCTCGAGGTTCTCGCCGTGCTCGACCCAGAACTCGGTGTCGGTCGCCATCGCGCCCGTCATGTTCTCGGGCGAGGTCGGCAGGCCGGAGGCGACCTTGGCGTCGATCTTCGGCACCGCCTTGAGGTTGACCGGGCCGTAGGCGATCTCGCCGGAGAACACCGCCTGGTTTTCGGGCTGGCTGGCGAAGCGGATGAACTTGAGCGCGTCGGCCTTGTTCGGCGAGCCCTTGGGAATGGCCCACGAATCGACGTCGTAGATGCTGCCGTTCCAAACCACCTTGAGGTTCTTGCCTTCGACCTGCGCAGCGGAGATGCGGCCGTTGTAGGCGGCGCTCATGACCAGGTCGCCCGAGGCGAGCAGCTGCGGCGGCTGCGCGCCGGCTTCCCACCACTGGAGGTTCGCCTTGAGCTTGTCGAGCTTGGCGAAAGCGCGGTCGACGCCGGCCGGGGTGGCGAGCACCTTGTACACATCGCTGGTCGGGACGCCATCGGCGAGCAGGGCGAATTCGAGGGTGTACTTCGCGCCCTTGCGCAGGCCGCGCTTACCGGGGAATTTGTCCACGTTCCAGAAGTCGGCCCAGGAGGTCGGCGCCTCCTTGAGGCGGTCGGCGTTGTAGGCCAGCGCGGTCGACCACACGAAGATGCCCACACCGCATTCGTTCACCGCCGCCGGCACGAAATCGGCCTTGTCGCCCACCTGCGCGAAGTCGATCTTCTCGAACAGGCCTTCCTCGCAGCCACGCACCAGCTCGGGCGACTCGACCTCGAGCACGTCCCAGGTCACGTTGCCCGCCTCGACCATGGCCTTCACCTTGGCCTGCTCGCCGTTGTACTCGCCGGCGACGACCCTGACCCCGGTGGCCTTGGCAAAGGGCGCGTAGTAGGCCTTGTCCTGCGCCTTCTGCGAGGCGCCGCCGAAGGAGATGACGGTGATGTCGGCCGATGCGGTGCCGACGACACCGCCGAGGGCGACGAGGACGGCGGCGCGAAGGAAGGATGCGGCGTGCTTCATGATGTGTCTCCGGTTCTGGTTTTTTGGGTGTTGCGGGTGAAGGCCGCCGGGCGGCCGGGATTGCGGATACGTCGGCGGGGCTGCCTCAGTGCGCCGCGGGCACGTCGAGCGCGCGGGTGTGCGCCGGATCGAGCCCGACGCGGATTGCATCACCGGGGCGCAGCGAGCGGTCGAGCTGCGAAATCGGCGCCTTGATGGTGAATTCGTGCTTGCCCGCGAGCTCGATGCGCAGGCGGATCTGGTCGCCGAGGTAGATGAGCTCGCGCACGGTGGCATCGAGCGGGTTGGCACAGGCGCCGTCCGCCCCGGCGAGCTGCACGCGCTCCGGGCGCACGGCGATGCGGGTGCGGCCGCCGGCGCCGACGTTTCCGGTGCGCGCGCGCAGCACCGTTCCGCAGTCCAGGCGCACGTCGCACTCCTCGCCCGCGACCGCGACCACGGTGCCGTCGAGCGCGTTGTTCTCGCCGATGAAGTCGGCGACGAAGGAGTTGGCGGGGAGTTCGTACAGGGTCTCGGGGGCGTCGATCTGCTGGATCACGCCGTGATTGAACACGGCGATGCGGTCCGACATGGTCAGCGCCTCGCTCTGGTCGTGGGTGACGAACACCACGGTGATGCCGAGGTTCTGCTGGATGTGCTTGATCTCGAGCTGCATGCGCTCGCGCAGGTTCTTGTCGAGCGCGCCGAGCGGCTCGTCCATCAGCACCAGCTGGGGATCGAACACAAGCGCGCGGGCAAGCGCGATGCGCTGCTGCTGGCCGCCGGAGAGCTGTTGCGGGTAGCGATTGCCGAAGGCCTCGAGCTGCACCATGCCGAGCGCCGTTTTCACCCTCGCCTCGACCTCGTTGGCCGCCAGCTTGCGCACACGCAGCGGGAAGCGCAGGTTGTCGGCCACCGTCATGTGCGGAAACAGCGCATAGTTCTGGAAAACCATGCCGATGTTGCGGCGGTAGGGCGGCACCCGGTTGATGACCTCGCCATCGAGGCGGATCTCGCCGCCAGTCGGCGTCTCGAAGCCGGCCAGCATCATCAGGCAAGTCGTCTTGCCCGAACCCGAGGGCCCGAGCAGGGTGAGGAATTCGCCGCGGCGAATGTCGAGATTGAGGTCCCGCACGATCAGGGTTTCGCCGTCGTAGGTCTTCTGGACGTTGCGAAAGCTGACGTGGGCTGCCTGGTTGTTGTGGACCGCTTCCATCTGTCTCCGTCTCCTGCAAGTGGCGCTGTGCGCTCTGGCCAACGAATCCTAGGCTACGAATTGGCCCAGGCTTGATCCAATTACTTATACTTTGATAGAACCAATTATTGCTGCACTGCAATGGATTGCCGACTCAGCTGCGAACTCATCGTCCAGGCCTATGCGGAACAGGCGCCCTCGTCCAGCGCCCGCGCGCGCCTTTATCTCGCCATCCGCGAGGCCATCATCGCGCGCCGGCTCACCCCCGGCACCGCGCTGCCGGCCACCCGCGCCCTGGCGGCGGAGCTCGCATTGGGGCGGAACACCGTGGTGCGGGTGTACGACCAGCTCATCGTCGAAGGCTACCTGGACAGCCGGGTGGGCTCGGGCACCTTCGTCTCCGACGCGGTGGCCACTACTGCACCGCAGCAAAAGCCGCGGCGAATGGTCGGCGCCCGTAGCGAAGGATTGTCGAAAAGAGGCTGCCGGATCGCCGCCGACGCGCTGTCGAGCCGGGTGCAGGCGGGCGCCTTCATGCCCGGCTTCCCGGACGTCACCCACTTTCCCTTCGCCACCTGGCGCAAGCTGGTGGCCAAGCAGATGCGGCTCGAGCAGCGCCACCTGGCGCAGTACGGCTACGGCGGCTACGGACCGCTGAAGCTGGTGCTCGCGGAATACCTGCGCGTGACCCGCATGATGTCGTGCAGCCCGCAGCAGATCCTGATCCTGAACGGCTCGCACCAGGCGCTCGACCTGTGCGCGCGCATGCTCGCCGACGTCGGCGACGTGGCGTGGATGGAGGATCCGGGCTACTGGGGGGCGCGCAACGTGCTGGCGGCCTGCGATCTCGCCATCCACCCGGTGCCGGTCGACGCCCAGGGCATCAACCCGCAGGAAGCCGACTGGGATCATCCGCCGCGCCTGATCTTCGTGTCACCCTCGAGCCAGTACCCGACGGGTGCGGTGATGTCGCTCGAACGCCGGCTGCGCCTGCTCGAGTACGCGGAGAAGAACCGCATCTGGATCATCGAGGACGACTACGACAACGAGATCCGCTACCACGACCACCCGGTGGCCTCGCTTTTCGGCCTGTCTGCGGCTCAGCGGGTGATCTATGTCGGCACCTTCAGCAAGGTCATGTATCCCGGCCTGCGCCTGGCCTACCTGGTGGTGCCGGAAGATCTCGTCGAGGCCTTCACCACCGGCAACGCCGAGCTCTACCGCGAGGGCCGCATGCTGGAGCAGGCGGCGCTGGCCGAGTTCATCGACGGCGGCTATTTCACCACGCACATCCGCCGCATGCGCGGCATCTACGAGGAGCGCCGCGACCGCCTCATCGAGGTGCTGCAGCGCCACCTCGCAGGCATCGCCACACCGGCCGGCGGCCTCGCCGGCCTGCACATCCCGGTCCCCTTCGAGCGCCCGCTCGACGACGTGCAGCTCTCTTCGCTGGCGCTGCGCGAGGGCGTGGTGATGCGACCGCTATCGTTGTATGCGATCGACCCCGCGAACAGGCGCCCGGGCATGAACCTCGGCTTCGCCGCGGTGCCGGTGGAACAGATCGAAGCCCCCGCACTCAAGCTGGTGCGGCTGATCGACGACCTGCTGCAGGCGGGGAGCCGGTGAGCGTGGACAAAAAAAGCGGCCGCCGGTCGCATCGGACCGGACGAGCCGCGAGGGGGAGAGGCGGGTAGGAGTCAGGCCGCTGCGACGAGCGCGGGGACTGCCTCGAAGAGGTCGGCCACCAGGCCGTAATCTGCGATCTGGAAGATCGGCGCTTCGGGATCCTTGTTGATCGCCACGATCACCTTGGAGTCCTTCATGC
>NZ_AMXF01000156.1 GCF_000310225.1 Thauera phenylacetica B4P | reverse complement strand
CCGGGCAGCGTGGCGAAGGCCGGGCGCGGCGCGCGCGGCACCTGCGCCGTGCCGCCCGCGGCGGACTTGGGCGAGGACTTGAAGTAGCCCCCGCCCATGCCGCCCATCGCGCCGCCGGCCGCCGCGCGCGGGCTGGGCGGGGTCAGCCACTTGGTCAGCCCCGAGGGGACCTCCTCCAGGAAGCGCGAGCGCAGGTTGTAGCGCGTCTGCCCGTGCAGCATGCGGCTCTGCGCGAAGCTCAGGTACAGGCGCTCGCGCGCCCGCGTCACCGCGACGTACATCAAGCGGCGCTCCTCCTCCAGCCCGTCCTGCTCGAGGATGCTGTTCTCGTGCGGGAACAGCCCCTCCTCCAGCCCGGACAGGAAGACCACGTCGAACTCCAGGCCCTTGGCGGCGTGCACGGTCATCAGCTGCACCGCGTCCGCGCCCTGGTCGGCCTGGTGGTCGCCCGCCTCCAGCGAGGCGTGGGCGAGGAAGTCCGCCAGCAGCGCGTGCGGTTGCGCCAGCGCCTCGCCGGCGCCGGAATGGACCTGGGCCTCGGCGAGGAAGTTGGCCGCGGCGTTGATGAGCTCGTCGAGGTTCTCCAGGCGCTCGCGGCCTTCCTTGTCGGCCTTGTAGTGCGCGCGCAGGCCGCTCAGGTCGAGCACGTGGTCGACCAGTTCGGGCAATGGCAGGCCGGCGGTGTCGCGGCGCAGGTCCTCGACCAGGCGCACGAAAACCGCGAGCGCGCTGCCGGGCTTGCCGGACAGATGCGGCACGGTGGCGTAGAGGCTGGTGTTGTACGTGCGCGCGGCGTCGGTCAGCACCTCCAGCGAGCGCGCGCCGATGCCGCGGGTCGGAAAGTTCACCACGCGCGCAAACGAGGTGTCGTCGTCCGGGTTGGCGATCAGGCGCAGGTAGGCGAGCGCGTGCTTGATCTCCTGGCGCTCGAAGAAGCGCAGCCCGCCATACACGCGGTAGGGAATGCCGGCCGCGAAGAGCTGGTGCTCGAGCACGCGCGACTGCGCGTTGGAGCGGTAGAGCAGCGCGATCTCGCTGCGCAGCGCGCCGTCGCGCACCAGGGCCTGGATCTCCTCGACGATCCAGCGCGCCTCGTCGGCGTCCGCATAGGCCTCGAAGACGCGGATCGGCTCGCCCGCGCCCTGGTCGGTCCACAGGTTCTTGCCGAGGCGGTTGCTGTTATGAAGGATGATCGCGTTGGCGGCGTCGAGGATGTTGGCGTGCGAGCGGTAGTTCTGCTCCAGGCGGATCACGTTGTTCACCCGGAACTCGCGCTCGAAGTCGCGCATGTTGCCGACCTCGGCGCCGCGGAAGCGGTAGATGCTCTGGTCGTCGTCGCCGACGCAGAACATCGCCGCGCCGCCCTCGCGGCCCTCGTCGGCGAAGAGCTTGAGCCAGCGGTACTGCAGGCGGTTGGTGTCCTGGAACTCGTCGACCAGGATGTGACGGAAGCGACGCTGGTAGTGCCGGCGCAGCGGCTCGTTGCGCTCGAGCAGCTCGTAGCTGCGCAGCAGCAACTCCGCAAAATCCACAACAGACTCGCGCTGGCACTGCGCCTCATACTCCTGGTAAAGCTGCACGCGCAGGCGGGTGTAGTCGTCCCAGGCCTCGACCGCATGCGGGCGGTTGCCGGCTTCCTTCTGGCCATTGATGAAGTGCTGGAGCTCGCGCGGCGGGAATTTCTCGTCGTCGACGTTCAAGGTCTTCAGCAGGCGCTTGATCGCCGCGAGCTGGTCGGACGAGTCGAGGATCTGGAACAGCTGCGGCAACCCGGCGTCGCGGTGGTGGGCGCGCAGCAGGCGGTTGGAGAGGCCGTGGAAGGTGCCGACCCACATGCCGCGGGTGCTCACCGGCAGCATCGCGCCGAGGCGGGCGAGCATTTCCTTGGCGGCTTTGTTGGTGAATGTAACCGCGAGGATGCCGGCCGGATCGACCTGGCCGGACTGGATCAGCCAGGCGATGCGGGTGGTGAGCACCCGCGTCTTGCCCGATCCGGCCCCGGCCAGGATCAGGGCGTGTTGCGCGGGCAGGCTCACCGCCTGCAGTTGTTCGGGGTTCAGGTTGCTCAGCAGGGTGGACATCGCGTTTCCTCTTCGAGCCGGCATTGTATCGGCCCGTGGGGACGAGGCCGACACGACGGACCGGGCGAACCGGAGAGAAAGGAAGACAACATGATGTTGCGCCGCAACAACATCGTGCTTGCAGCTTTCCGGGATTGCGCTAAATTGCAGTTGTGCACTGCACCAAATCGATCGGTTTCCAGGAACCTTTTCACGGAACAACCGGTCGGAATTGTGCAGAATCAAGGAACTAAACCGGGCGCTCCCTTAATATTGCGCCACAACATTTTTTGATAAGGCCACCGCCCAGAAAGCGGTTGCCGAAACAAGGGCCACACCCGGCCCCGATGGAGAACGCATCATGAAAACGCCCAAGCTGCTGCCCTGGTATGCCCGCAAAGCGGGCGTCTCGATCGAGCGCGCCGAAACCCTGTGGCGCAAGGCCGTACGCGAAGCGACCGCCGAAACCGGCTGGGTCGGCAACGCCGAGTACTGGGGCGCGGCCATGGACCACCTCGTGCGCCTGCTCGAAGAAGAGCGCATCACCCTGTGCGCCCCGCGCGTGCAATCCTACGTCCGTACCCAGAACCGCATGTGGCGGCTACCGCTGATCGCCATGGAAGACCTGTTCTCGGCCTTCCACACGAGCTGGCAGCGCCAGCACGGCGCCGACCACCGACGCGCGGCCTGAGCGCCACCGTCCCCCGAATCCCTCGCGCCGCTCCGGCGGCGCGACCACGCTTGCTTGTCTCCCTCCCTCCTTCAATGGAGATTCGGCGCTCTGCTCACGCGGAGCGCCATTTTTTTGCCTGCGCCGGGCACGCCTGCGTGCGATTGCCCGGCCGCGCCAGGCATCGGCAGCGCCCGGCTCCGCGCTTCACGGTATACTGGCGTGTTTTCAACGTCATCCAGCCCGCGCGCCCGCCATGCAGGAAAAATACCAGCCCGCCGCCCTCGAGACGGCCGCCCAGCAGCACTGGGACTCCACCGACGCCTTCCGCGTGACCGAGGACGCGAGCCGTCCGAAGTACTACTGCCTGTCGATGTTCCCCTACCCCTCGGGCAAGCTGCACATGGGGCACGTGCGCAACTACACCATCGGCGACGTGCTCGCGCGCTTCCACCGCATGAAGGGCTTCAACGTGCTGCAGCCCATGGGCTGGGACGCCTTCGGCATGCCGGCCGAGAACGCCGCGATCCAGAACAACGTGCCGCCGGCGAAGTGGACCTACGCCAACATCGACTACATGAAGGCGCAACTCAAGCGCCTCGGCTTCGCCATCGACTGGTCGCGCGAGCTCGCCACCTGCACCCCCGAGTACTACCGCTGGGAGCAGTGGCTGTTCACCCGCCTGTTCGAGAAGGGCCTGATCTACAAGCGCCTCGGCACCGTCAACTGGGACCCGGTGGACGAGACCGTGCTCGCCAACGAGCAGGTCATCGACGGCCGCGGCTGGCGCTCGGGCGCGCTCGTCGAGAAGCGCGAGATCCCCATGTACTACATGAAGATCACCGCCTACGCCGACGAGCTGCTGAGTGCGCTGGACGACCTGCCGGACTGGCCCGAGCAGGTCAAGCTGATGCAGAAGAACTGGATCGGGCGCTCGGAAGGCGTGGAGATCAGCTTTCCCTTCGATGTCTCCAGCATCGGCCACGAGGGCGCGCTGAAGGTGTTCACCACCCGCGCCGACACGCTGATGGGCGCCACCTACGTCGCCGTGGCCGCCGAGCACCCGCTCGCCACCCAGGCCGCGGCCAGCAACCCGGCGCTCGCCGAGTTCATCGAGGAATGCAAGCGCGGCGGCGTCGCCGAGGCCGACATCGCCACGATGGAAAAGAAGGGCATGGCCACCGGCCTCAAGGTACGCCATCCGCTCAGCGACGAGCCGCTGGACGTGTGGGTCGCCAACTACGTGCTGATGGGCTACGGCGAAGGCGCCGTGATGGCGGTGCCGGCGCACGACGAGCGCGACTTCGCCTTCGCCAACAAATACGAACTGCCGATCCGCATGGTGGTCGGCTCGGAGGCCTACGCCGACACCGTCGCCCCCTGGCAGGACGCCTACGCCGACTACGGCCGCCTGGTGAATTCCGGCAAGTACGACGGCCTCGACTTCCAGGGCGCGGTCGATGCGATCGCCGCCGACCTCGCCGCGAGAGGCCTGGGCGCCAAGCGCGTGCAGTACCGCCTGCGCGACTGGGGCATCTCGCGCCAGCGCTACTGGGGCTGCCCGATCCCGATGATCCACTGCGCCGACTGCGGCGACGTGCCGGTGCCGGACGAGCAGCTGCCGGTGGTGCTGCCCGAGAACGTGGAGATCACCGGCCGCGGCTCGCCGCTGGCCAAGATGGCTTCGTTCTACGAATGCTCGTGCCCCAAGTGCGGCAAGCCGGCCAAGCGCGAGACCGACACGATGGACACCTTCGTCGAGTCGTCGTGGTATTTCCTGCGCTACGCCTGCGCCGACAGCACGACCGCGATGGTGGACGAGCGCGTCAACTACTGGGCGCCGGTCGACCAGTACATCGGCGGCATCGAGCACGCCATCCTGCACCTGCTGTACTCGCGCTTCTTCACCCGCGCGATGCGCGACTGCGGGCTGGTGAATGTCTCCGAGCCCTTCAGCGCGCTGCTCACGCAGGGCATGGTGGTGGCCGAGACCTATTACCGCGAGCTCGACGGCGGCAAGAAGCAGTGGATCAACCCGGCCGACGTGGTGGTCGAGCGTGACGAGAAGGGCCGCATCGTCGCCGCGAAGCTGGAAGCGGACGGCCTGCCGGTGGTCATCGGCGGCACCGAGAAGATGTCGAAGTCGAAGAACAACGGCGTCGACCCGCAGTCGCTGGTGGACCAGTACGGCGCCGACACCGCGCGCCTGTTCATGATGTTCGCCGCGCCGCCCGACCAGCAGCTCGAGTGGTCCGACGCTGGCGTCGAGGGCGCCTCGCGCTTCCTGCGCCGGGTATGGAACTACGGCCACGCCTTCGCCACCGCCACCCGCGGCGCGCTGCCCGCCGAGCGCAAGCTCGCCGCCAATGCGCTGCCCGCTGCGGCCGCCGACGTGCGCCGCGAGGTGCACACCCACCTCAAGCAGGCGAGCTACGACTTCGGTAAGCACCAGTTCAACACCGTCGTGTCGGCGGCGATGAAGATCCTCAACGCGCTCGAGAAGGCGCACAAGGATCTGGCCGGCGCCGAGCCAGCCGCGCATGCCGAAGTGGCCGAGGAAGGCTTCTCCATCCTGCTGCGCCTCTTGTCGCCGATCACCCCGCACATCTGCCACGCGCTGTGGCAGGACTGCGGCTTCGGCGCCGACATCCTGGCGGCGCAGTGGCCGGAGGTCGCCGAGGCGGCGCTCGAGCGCGACGAGATCGAGCTGATGCTGCAGGTCAACGGCAAGCTGCGCGGCAGCATCAAGGTGGCCGCCGACGCGCCCAAGGCCGACATCGAGGCGCTGGCGCTGGCCTCGGAAGCGGCGCAGAAGTTCATGGAGGGCAAGCCGGCGAAGAAGGTCGTCGTCGTGCCCGGCCGCCTGGTCAACATCGTCGCGTGAGGACGTCCGGCATGCGCGCTCCTGGTTCCGTCACCGCCAACGCGCGGCGGCGACTGCTCGGCGGCGCACTCGCCGCCGCGGCCGTGCTGCTGTCGGGTTGCGGCTTCCACCTGCGCGGCCCGCAGGCGCTCGACTTCGAGACCGTACACATCAACATCCCGGAGCAGACCGAGTTCGGCGCCCAGCTGCGTCGCCTCATCGCGACCACCGGCACCACCCGGGTGGAGGAGGACGCGGCCAAGGCCGAGGCGCGCCTGCAGGTCCTCTCCAACGACCGCGGCCGCGAGATCCTCAGCCTCACCGGCGCGGGCAATGTGCGCGAATACCAGCTCGTGCAGTCGCTGCGCTTCCAGCTGCTCGACCGCGCCGGCAAGGTGCTGATCCCGCCCACCAGCCTGTCGGCGCGGCGCGAATACACCTTCGACGACAGCCAGGTCCTCGGCAAGGAGCAGGAAGAGGCGCTGCTCTACCGCGACATGCAGAATGATCTGGTGCAGCAGCTGATGCGCCGGCTCGGCGCCGCCCGCCGCAGCAGCTGAACCCGGCGCGCCGTCCCGCGTGAACCTGCGTCCCGACCAGCTTGCCGCCCAGCTCGAGCGCCCGCTCGCGCCGCTCTGGCTGCTGCACGGCAACGAGCCGCTGCTGGTGCTCGAGGCCGCCGACGCGATCCGCGCCGCGGCACGCCGCCAGGGCTTTGATGAGCGCGAGACCCTCGTCGTCGGCCACGGCTTCAAGTGGGACGCGCTCACCCTCGCCGCGGGCAACCTGTCGCTCTTCGGCGGCGCCAAGCTGATCGACCTGCGCATTCCCACCGGCAAGCCCGGCCGCGACGGCGGCGACGCGCTGCAGCGCTACATCGCCCACCTGCCGTCACAGACGCTGACCCTGGTCACCCTGCCCGAGGTCGACTGGGCGACGCGCAAGACCGCATGGTTCAAGGCGCTCGCCGACGCCGCGACGACGCTGGAGCTCGACGCCCCCGAGCGCGAGCGCCTGCCCGAGTGGGTCGCGCACCGGCTCGCCGCGCAGAAGCAGTCCGCCCCGCGCGAGGCGCTCGCCTTCATCGCCGATCACGTCGAGGGCAACCTGCTCGCCGCGCACCAGGAGATCCTCAAGCTCGGCCTGCTGCACGGCGAGGGCGCGCTGACGCTCGAGCAGGTGCAGGACGCGGTGCTCGACGTCGCGCGCTACGACATCGACAAGCTGCGCCAGGCCGTCATCGAGGGCGACCCGGCGCGCTGTGCCCGCCTGCTCGAGGGCCTCGAGGGCGAGGGCGCCGCCCCGCCGCTGGTGCTGTGGGCGCTCGCCCACGAGACGCGCAGCCTCGCCACGCTGTGCGCCGGGCGCGACGCAGGCCAGCCCCTGGCCACGCTGTTCAAGGCCGAGCGCATCTTCGACCCGCGCCGCCAGCAGGCGATGACGCGCGCGCTCGGGCGCCTCGGCCAGGGCAAGCTGCGCGCCGCCCTGATGCACGCCGCACGCATCGACCGCATGATCAAGGGCCTCGCCAGCGGCGACCTGTGGGACGAGTTCCTTCAGCTCGCCCTGCGCCTCGCGCGCCACGGCTAAATCACGCCCCACTGGTACGCCCTCACTCGCGTTCCCACTCGCACCCCCTCGCACTGCACTCGCGACGCACCCGCGCCAGGCTTCATCCGCATCCGGTTCGATGCTTTAATGCCGGCTTGCCCCGCGGCGATCCCGAACGCCGCGACCGACGCCGAAGAAGAGCCCCCCATGGACATCCAGCACTACATGCAGACCCTGGGCCGCCAGGCCCGCGCCGCCTCGCGCGTGCTCGCCGCCGCCTCCACCGCGGCCAAGAACGCCGCCCTGATCGCGATGGCCGCCGAGATCCGCGCGCACGGCGCAGAATTGCTCGCCGCCAACGCCTGCGACCTCGAGGAGGCGCGCGCCGCCGGCCTGGAGCCGGCGCTGATCGACCGCCTGACGCTGGACGAGAAAGGCGTCGAGGCCATGGCCGCCGGCCTCGAGCAGGTCGCCGCCCTGCCCGACCCGGTGGGCGAGATGAGCGACATCAAGCGCCGCCCCTCCGGCATCGCGCTCGGCAAGATGCGCGTCCCGCTGGGCGTGATCGGCATCATCTACGAGGCCCGCCCCAACGTCACCGCCGACGCCGCGGCGCTGTGCCTCAAGTCGGGCAACGCCGCGATCCTGCGCGGCGGCAAGGAGGCGATCCAGGCCAACCGCGCGATCGCCGCCTGCGTGCGCGCGGGCCTCGTCCAGGCCGGCCTGCCCGAGCACGCCGTGCAGGTCGTCGAGACCACCGACCGCGAGGCCGTGGGCGCGCTGATCACCATGCCCGAGTACGTGGACGTGATCGTGCCGCGCGGCGGCAAGGGCCTGATCGAGCGCATCTCGAAGGACGCGCGCGTGCCGGTGATCAAGCACCTCGACGGCAACTGCCACGTCTACATCGACGATGAAGCCGACCCCGCCAAGGTCGTGCCCATCGTCGAGAACGCCAAGACCCAGCGCTACGGCACCTGCAACACCGCCGAATCGCTGCTCGTCGCGCGCGACGTCGCCGACATCTACCTGCCCGAGATCGCCCGCATGCTCGCCGCCAAGGGCGTGGAGATGCGCTGCTGCGCCGAGTCGCTCGCCCTGCTGCGTGAGGCCGGCATCGCCGAAGCCAGGCTGGTGGTGGCGACCGAGGCCGACTGGCACGAGGAGTACCTCGCCCCCATCCTCGCGGTGAAGATCGTCGCCGGCCTCGACGAGGCGATCGAACACATCAACGGCTTCAGCTCGGGCCACACCGAAGCGATCGTCACCGAGAACTACTCCCACGCCATGCGCTTCCTGCGCGAGGTAGATTCGTCCTCGGTGATGATCAATGCCTCCACCCGCTTCGCCGACGGCTTCGAGTACGGCCTCGGCGCGGAGATCGGCATCTCCACCGACAAGATCCACGCCCGCGGCCCGGTCGGCCTGGAGGGCCTGACCAGCCAGAAATGGATCGTGTTCGGCAACGGCGAAGTGCGCCGCTGACACCGCCGGCCAGACCCACACAAGGAAGCTCATGAGCACCCGCATCCTCCGCAGCCTGATCGCCGCCGCCCTGCTCTCGGCCGGCCTCGCCCAGGCCGCCATCACCGTCGGCAACGTCGACTTCGCCACGCGGCAGACCGTGCAGCAGCGCGCGCTCGAGCTCAACGGCGCCGGCCTGCGCACCCGGCTGGGCTTCAAGGTCTATGCGATGGGCCTTTACCTGCGCGCCCCGCTCGCCGAGGCCGGCGCGATCCTCGCCGACAAGGGCGAGAAGCGCATCCGCATCGTGCCGATCCGTGACCTCGAGGCGAAGCAGTTCGGCGACGCCCTGCAGGCCGGCCTCGAGAAGAACCACGACGCCGCCGCGCTCGCCGCGCTCAAGCCCGCCACCGACACGCTGCTCGCGGCGCTGGCCGCGGTCGGCGAGGTCAAGGCCGGCACCGAGATCGTGCTCGATCGCCTCGGCAGCGGCGCGACCCGCTTGCTGGTCGATGCGAAGCAGCACGGCGAGGACATCGCCGACGTCGCCTTCTACCCCGCGCTGCTGCGCATCTGGCTGGGCGAGCGCCCGGCCGACAGCGAGCTTCGCGAGGCGCTGCTCAAGAAGCCGCAGTGAGCCAGACGTCCGTCACGACGACGGGCGGCGCGGACCCGTCGGCCTTCGACGCGATCATCGCGCTGCCCTTCGGCCCCTTCGGCATCCGCGCGCACGACGGGCAGGTGCAGGAGCTCGTCTTCCTGCCCCCGGGCACGCCGCTGCACGACCCGCGCAACGCCACCGCCGGCGCGGCCGCGCACGCGCTGCGCGCCTGGATCGAGGACCCCGACCAGCCCTTCCCGGTGGCGCTCGCGCCCTGCGGCACGCCCTTCCGCCGCCGCGTGTGGGCGGCCATCGCAGCCATCCCGCGCGGGCGCACGGCGACCTACGGCGAGCTCGCCGCGGGCCTGGGCAGCGCG
>NZ_AMXF01000155.1 GCF_000310225.1 Thauera phenylacetica B4P | reverse complement strand
TGGCCTTGCGTCGCGGCTGCGCGGACCCGCCGGGGCCGCCGTGCCCCGGGGCCGCGGCGACGCTCAGACCGCCAGCGCCTCGCGCACCCCGTCGCGGTCCATGTCCGCCCCCGCGCCGCGCATGACGATCTCGCCGCGCTCCATCACCAGGTACTGGTCGGCGAGCGCGCGCGCGAAGTCGTAGTACTGCTCGACGAGCAGGATCGCCATCTCGCCGGTCTCGGCGAGGCTGCGGATGGCGCGCTCGATGTCCTTGATGATCGAGGGCTGGATGCCCTCGGTGGGCTCGTCGAGGATCAGCAGCTTCGGGCCGAAGGCGAGCGCGCGGCCGATCGCGAGCTGTTGCTGCTGCCCGCCGGAGAGGTCGCCGCCGCGCCGGGCCATCATCTGCTTCAACACCGGGAACATGTCGAAGATGCGCGGCGGGATGGCGCTGCCGCGCGGCCGGGTGGCCAGCCCCATGAGCAGGTTCTCCTCGACGGTGAGGCGCGGAAAGATCTCGCGCCCCTGCGGCACGAAGCCGATGCCGGCGGCGACGCGCTTGTAGGACGGCGCGCGGGTGATGTCGCGGCCGTCGAAGGAAATGCTGCCGCTGGCGGCGGGCACCAGGCCCATCAGGGTCTTGAGCAGCGTGGTCTTGCCGACGCCGTTGCGCCCGAGCAGCGTGGTGACCTGGCCGACGGGCACGTCGAAGGAGAGGCCGCGCAGGATGTGGCTGCCGCCGTAGTACTGGTTGAGCGTGTCGACTTTCAGCATGTTCGTTCAGCGTCCCAGATAAACCTCGATCACGCGCGGATCCGCCTGCACCGTGGCCAGATCCCCCTCCGCCAGCACCGAGCCTTCGCACAGCACCGTGACCTTGCCGCCGAGCGCCTCTACAAACGCCATGTCGTGCTCGACCACCACCAGCGAGTGCTTGCCGGCCAGGCTCGTGAAGAGCTCGGCGGTGCGCTCGGTCTCGTCGTCGGTCATGCCCGCCACCGGCTCGTCGAGCAGCAGCAGGCGCGGCTCCTGCATCAGCAGCATGCCGATCTCCAGCCACTGCTTCTGGCCATGCGACAGCAGCCCGGCGGGGCGGTCGGCGGCCTGGTCGAGGCGGATCTGGCGCAGCACCTCGGCGACGCGGTCGCGCTCGTCGTCGAGGAGGCTGGCGAACAGGGTGCGGCGCACGCGCTTGTCGGCCTTCATCGCCAGCTCGAGGTTCTCGAAGGCGCTGTGGTGCTCGAAGATGGTCGGCTTCTGGAACTTGCGGCCGATGCCGGCGTGGGCGATCTCGGGCTCGGTCAGGCGGGTCAGGTCGATGGTCTGGCCGAAGAAGGCGGTGCCCGAGTCGGGCCGCGTCTTGCCGGTGATGACGTCCATCATCGTGGTCTTGCCGGCGCCGTTGGGGCCGATGATGCAGCGCAGCTCGCCGGCGTCGATGGTCAGGCTGAGCTTGTTCAAGGCGCGGAAGCCGTCGAAGCTCACGGTGATGTCGTCGAGGTAGAGGATGACCTTGTGCGACAGGTCGAGCTCGCCCGGCCTGTACACCCGCCCGTCCGCGGCCGAGCCGTCCCAGTGCTCGCGCTGGTTCTCGCGCTCGGCGTCGAGGTGGGCGCGCTCGCGTTCGATCTCGAGGGTGGGGATCATGCGTTCGCTCCCTTGGCGATGGGGGTGTCGGCCGTGGACCGGGCGGCCTGGCGTTCGGTGGCCGGCACCTCGGCCGGCGCACCGCCGATTGCCGCGGAGAGACCGGCACCCGCTGCGGCGGAGGCGTCGTCGAGCGCCGCCGCCGCGCGCCGCGCACGCAGCTTGCGCCAGAGGCCGACCACGCCGTCGGGCAGGTAGAGGGTGACGACGATGAAGAGGAAGCCGAGCACGAAGGGCCAGTATTCCGGCAGATAGACGGTGAACACGCTCTTGGCCAGATTGACGATGCCGGCACCGAGCACCGCGCCCACCAGCGTGCCGCGCCCGCCCACCGCTACCCACACCGCGATCTCGATCGAGTTCGCCGGCGACATCTCCGAGGGGTTGATGATGCCGACCTGGGGCACGTACAGCGCCCCCGCCAGCCCGCACAGCATCGCCGACAGCGTCCACATGAAGAGCTTGTAGTGCAGCGGGTTATAGCCGATGAACATGACCCGGCTCTCGGCGTCGCGGATCGCCGCCAGCACGCGGCCGAAGCGCGAGGTGACGAGGTAGCGCCCGAGCACCAGGCAGGCGATCAGCAGCGCCGCCGAGAGCGCGAACAGCGTCACCCGCATCCCGGGCGAGGTGATGTCGTAGCCCAGGATGCGCTTGAAGTCGGTGAAGCCGTTGTTGCCGCCGAAGCCGGTCTCGTTGCGGAAGAACAGCAGCATCGCGGCGTAGGTCAGCGCCTGGGTGATGATCGAGAAGTACACCCCCTTGATGCGCGAGCGGAAGGCGAACCAGCCGAACACGAAGGCCACCAGCCCGGGCAGCGCCACCACCAGGAACAGCGCCCACAGCAGCGAGTCCGAGCCCGCCCAGTACCAGGGCAGCTCCTTCCAGTCGAGGAAGACCATGAAGTCGGGCAGCTCCGCGCCGTAGCTGCCGTCGCGCCCGATCTGGCGCATCAGGTACATGCCGAAGGCGTAGCCGCCGAGGGCGAAGAACAGGCCGTGGCCGAGCGACAGGATGCCGGCGTAGCCCCAGATCAGGTCCATGGCGACGGCGACCACCATGTAGCACAGGATCTTGCCGAGCAGGCTGACGGTGTAGGCGAAGACGTGCAGCGGGTGGCTCTCGGGCAGCGCGAGGTGCGCGACCGGCACGCCGATCCAGGCCACGGCGGCGAAGATCGCGAGCGCGATCCAGCCGCCGCGCGGCATGCTCTGGAAGAGCCGGAGGGTGAAGGGCGTTCGCATGGCGGTGGCCTCAGCTGTCGGCGAAGCGGCCCTTGAGGGCGAAGATGCCCTGCGGACGCTTCTGGATGAAGGCGATGATGAAGACCAGCACCAGGATCTTGGCCACGACCGCGCCCGCCCAGCCTTCGAGGAACTTGGCGACGATGCCCAGGCCGAGCGCCGCCCACACCGCGCCGGCGAGCTGGCCGACGCCGCCGAGCACCACCACCATGAAGGCGTCGACGATGTAGCCGGTGCCCATCGCCGGGCCGACGTTGGCGATCTGCGACAGCGCCAGTCCGCCCAGTCCGGCGACGCCGGAGCCGATCGCGAACGCCAGCGTGTCCACCCGCGCCGTGGGCACGCCCACGCAGCCCGCCATCGGCCGGTTCTGAGTGACCGCGCGCACGAACATGCCCAGCCGCGTCTTCTGCATCATCAGCCAGATCAGCACCAGCACGAAGGCGGCGAAGCCGAGGATGACGATGCGGTTGTACGGCAGCACCACGCCGCCGGCGAGCTCGACCCCGCCCGACATCCACGACGGGTTGGCGAGCTCCAGGTTCTGCGGCCCGAAGAGCACGCGCGCGGCCTGGATCAGCACCAGCGACAGGCCCCAGGTGGCGAGCAGGCTCTCCAGCGGGCGGCCGTAGAGGTGGCGCAGCACCAGGCGCTCCATCGCGATGCCGACCAGCGCGGCGGCGAGGAAGGCCGCCGGGATCGCGGCGAGCACGTAGAGGTCGAGGTATTCGGGGAGGTGGCTGCGGAACGCGCCCTGCACCAGGAAGGTGGCGTAGGCGCCCACCATCAGCAGCTCGCCGTGGGCCATGTTGATCACGCCCATCACGCCATAGGTGATCGCCAGGCCGAGCGCGGCGAGCAGCAGGATGGAGCCGAGCGACAGGCCGGAGAACAGTGTGCCGGCGGTCTGCGCCAGGCCGATGCGGCGGTCGATCGCGCGCATCGAGGCGGCCGCCGCGGCGCGTACCTCGGCGTCCGCCTCGACCCAGGTCGCCGCTGCGCCGTCGCCGCGCTTCTCCAGCAGCGCGGCGAGCAGGTTCTTGACCGCCGCGTCGGACGAGCCGCCGAGCGCCTGCGCCGCCTTCAGGCGCAGGGCGGGGTCGGGCGAGGCGAGCTCCAGCTTCGCGGTGGCGTAGCGCAGCACCGCGCGCACCGCGTCGTCCTGTTCGGCTGCGAGCGCGCGCGCCAGCACCGGCAGCAGCGCCGGGCTGGCGTTCTCGCGCAAGGTGTCGGCCGCGGCCAGGCGCTGCGCCGGCTGCGCGGAGGACAGCGCGAGCGCCGCGCGCGCGGTACCGATCGCACGGCGCAGGCGGTTGTTCACGGTGATCCGGGTGGCGGCGCCCGCGTCGGCGGCGAGCGCCTCGCCGCTGGTGGCGTCGCGCAGCCCGTCGGGTGCGATCACCACCAGGCGGCCGTCCACCGTGCCGAGCCGCCCGCCCTCGAGCGCGTCCAGCAGCGCCGCGGCCTCGTCGCCGCCGGCCACGCCGAGCGCGTCGATCGCGGCGACGCGGGCGTTGAAGTCACCGCCCAGCCCCTGCACCAGCGCGGGGTCGAGCGCCGCCCGCGCCGGCAGCGCGGCGAGCGCCATCAGCACGCACAGCACGGCGGCGATACACCATTGTCGTTTTGTCGGTCCGAACATCGTCGGCTCCCTCTTCAGACGAAAATCGGGGTCAGACCCCGATTTTCCGGACGATCACAGCCCCTGCTTGCCCTCGTTGCCCTCGATGAACGGGCTCCACGGCTGGGCGCGGATCGGCTGCTGGGTCTGCCAGACGACGTCGAACTGCCCGTCCGCGCGCACCTCGCCGATCAGCACCGGCTTGTGCAGGTGGTGGTTGGTCGCGTCCATGGTCAGCGTGAAGCCGGACGGGGCCTTGAAGGTCTGTCCGCCCATCGCCGCGATGACCTTGTCGACGTCGGTGCTGCCGGCCTTCTCGACCGCCTGCTTCCACATGTGCAGGCCGACGTAGGTGGCCTCCATCGGATCGTTGGTGACCACGGTGTCGGCGTTGGGCACGGCGTTCTTCTTCGCCCACGCGCGGTACTTGTCGATGAAGGCCTTGTTCTGCGGGTTGTCCACCGACATGAAGTAGTTCCACGCCGCCAGGTGGCCGAGCAGGGGCTTGGTATCGACGCCGCGCAGCTCCTCCTCGCCGACCGAGAAGGCCACCACCGGCACGTCGGTCGCCTTCAGTCCGGCATTGCCCAGTTCCTTGTAGAAGGGCACGTTGGAGTCGCCGTTGATGGTCGACACCACGGCCGTCTTCTTGCCCTCGGCGGCGAAGTGCTTGATGCGCGCGATGATGGTCTGGTAGTCGGCGTGGCCGAAGGGGGTGTAATCCTCCAGGATGTCGGCATCGCTGACCCCCTTGCTCTTCAGGAAGGCGCGCAGGATCTTGTTGGTCGTGCGCGGATACACGTAGTCGGTGCCGAGCAGCACGAAGCGCTTGGCGCCGCCGCCCTCCTCGCTCATCAGGTACTCGACCGCGGGGATCGCCTGCTGGTTGGGTGCGGCGCCGGTGTAGAAGACGTTCTTCTCCAGTTCCTCGCCCTCGTACTGCACCGGGTAGAAGAGCAGGCCGTTGAGCTCCTTGAACACCGGCAGCACCGACTTGCGCGACACCGAGGTCCAGCAGCCGAACACCGCCGCGACCTTGTCCTGCGCCAGCAGCTGGCGCGCGCGCTCGGCGAACAGCGGCCAGTTCGATGCCGGGTCGACCACCACCGGCTCGAGCTTCTTGCCGAGCACGCCGCCGCCGGCGTTGATCTCCTCGATGGTCATCAGCGCCACGTTCTTCAACGCGGTCTCGGAGATCGCCATCGTGCCCGACAGCGAATGCAGGATGCCGATCTTGATGGTGTCAGCGGCGTGTGCCCCGGCGGGCAGGCCGATCGCGGCGATGGAAGCCGAAAGCGTGAGGGCTTTGACGAAGTTGCGACGGTTCATGGACGGGCCTCTTGCAGTGGGTGGAAGTCGAGCGCAGCGCAGGCTGCGTCGATGACCTCTGTGCAAGGGGCGTGCCACGTTGCCGGCGAGTTGCCGGACGGAGTGTGGGAGGAGGTCGAAACCCGCGCCGTTGATGCGCTCGCGGCGCGCGGACGGATTGCGCGCCCGCCCGCCTGCCGTCCCGTCGGTGCGCCTCTGTCGCGGATGCCGCGCCCTGCGGCGATGCAGCACCCGGGAGGCGTGCACCATCGCAGTGCAGCAATCCCCTGGCCGCCCGCACGCATCAGCCGCGCCGCGCCATCCCGCTCCTCACGCCTGACACCTCCCGCCTCCCGCCCTCACAACATCGGCAGCCAGCGCGGCTTCACGCCGCGCGGGAAGGCCGCGTCGATGCGCTCGATCTCCGCGGCGGACAGCTCCAGCGCGAGCGCGCCGGCGTTGTCGAGCGCGTGCGCCGCGCAGGCGGCCTTGGGGATGGCCAGCACGGAAGGCCTGCGGGTGAGGAAGGCGAGCGCGACCTGGCGCGGGCTGGCGCCGCGGGCGGCGGCGATGTCGGCGAGCACGCGACCGCCCGTGGTGTCGGGCGCCGGGAAGGCGTCGTGGCCGAAGGGGCTGTAGGCGACCAGGGCGACGCCATGGCGCTCGCACCAGGGCAGCACGGCGTGCTCCACCGCGCGCTCCTGCAGGTGGTAGAGCACCTGGTTGCAGGCGATGCGCCCCGGGCCGGCGATGGCGAGCGCCTCTTCGAGCTCGGGCACGTCGAAGTTGCTCACGCCCCAGCGCAGGATCTTGCCGGCGCGCTGGAGCTCGTCGAAGGCGGCGAAGGTGTCTTCGAGCGCATGGTCGCCCGGCCAGTGCAGCAGGTAGGCGTCGAGGCGGTCGGTGCGAAGGCGCTGCAGCGAACGCTCGCAGGCGGCGATGGTGCCGCGTCGGCTGGCGTTGTGCGGCAGCACCTTGGAGACCAGGAAGACCTCGTCGCGGCGGCCGGCGATGGCCTCGCCGACGAGCTCTTCGGCGGCGCCGTCGCCATACATCTCGGCGGTGTCGATGTGGGCCAGGCCGTGGTCGAGGCCGGCGCGCAGCGCGGCGATCGCGTCGGCGCGGCGGGCCTCGTCGAGGTACCAGGTGCCCTGGCCGACCACGCCGAGCGCGGGGCCGTCGGCGCCGAAGGGATGGGTGCGCATGGGGAAGGCTCCTTGGCGGGGAATGAGACCGCCGCCGAGAATAGCGCTTCCCGGGCGCGCCGCGCCCTACAGCATGCTGTCCAGGAAGGCGCGCGTGCGCGGATGCTGCGGGTTGGCGAAGAACTCCGCCGCCGGGCGCGACTCGATGAGCTCGCCGCCGTCCATGAACACCACCCGGCTGGCGACCTCGCGAGCGAAGCCCATCTCGTGCGTCACCACCAGCATGGTCATGTGCTCGTCGGCGAGCTGGTGCATGGTGCGGAGCACCTCGCCGGTGAGCTCCGGGTCGAGCGCCGAGGTGGGCTCGTCGAAGAGCATGATGTCGGGCTCCATCGCCAGCGCGCGCGCGATCGCCACGCGCTGCTTCTGCCCGCCCGAGAGGCGCGAGGGATAGGCGTCGCGCTTGTCGAGGAGACCGACCTTCTTCAGCAGTTCCTCGGCCTTGGGCAGGATCGCCTCGCGCTTGATGCCCTTCACCGTGATCGGCGCCTCGATCACGTTCTGCAGCACGGTGAGGTGCGGGAACAGGTTGAAGTGCTGGAACACCATGCCCATGCGCGCGCAGATGCGGCGCAGCTCGGCGTCGGCGACGTAGCGCGCGTGGCCGCCGGCGTCGTTGTCGGCGAGGGTGTCGCCCTCGATGACGATGCGGCCGGCGTCGATGGTCTCGAGGTGGTTGAGGCAGCGCAGGAAGGTGCTCTTGCCCGAGCCGGAGGGGCCGATCACCGCCACCACCTCGCCCTTGGCCAGCGTCAGCGACACGCCCTTGAGCACCTCGTTGGCGCCGAAGCGCTTGCGGATGCCGTCGGCGAGGATCATGGGGCTCGTCATCGCGGCGGCCTCAGTCATAGACGGCATGGCGTTTCTCCAGGCGCTGGAAGAGCCAGGTCAGCACCAGCGTCATGATCAGGTAGAAGACCGCGGCGACGATGAAGGGCGTGATCGTGAAGTCGCGCTGCACGATGCCGCGCGCCGCGCGCAGCAGGTCGTTGAGCGCGAGCACGTAGATCAGCGAGGTGTCCTTGATCAGGGTGATGGTCTCGTTGCTCATCGGCGGCAGGATGCGCTTGACCACCTGCGGCAGCACGATGCGGCGCATGGTCTGGCCGTAGGAGAAGCCGAGCACCTTGGCGCCCTCGTACTGGCCGCGGTCGATCGACTGGATGCCGGCGCGGAAGATCTCGGCGAAGTAGGCCGCGTAGTTGAGCGCGAAGGCCACGATCGCCGCCGGGAAATCGGGCAGGCGGATGCCGATCCCCGGCACGAAGGGCAGCGCGTAGTAGATGAACAGCATCTGCAGCATCAGCGGCGTGCCGCGCATCAGCCAGATGTAGCCGTTGACCGCCTGGCTGGCGACGCGGAAGCGCGAGATGCGCACCAGCGCCAGCGCCAGGCCGAGCGGCACCGCCAGCAGCAGGGTGATCAGGAAGAGCTGCAGCGTGACCAGCGAGCCCTCGGCGAGCGGGCCGAGGATGCTGAGGATGTAGTCCATGGCGGGGCGCCGGGCGAGCGGCGGGCAGGTGGGGGAGCGAAAGGGTTCGCGGCGGCAGCCGCGAACCCCCGGGCCTGCTTACTTGATGATGTTCTTGCCGAACCAATCGGTGGAGATGCGGGCGGCGCTGCCGTCGGCCTTCATCTCGTCCATCGCCTGCTGCAGCTTCGCCAGCAGCGCGGTGTCGTCCTTGCGGGTGCCGACGCCGTACTCCTCGGTGCCGAAGTGGTCGTCGAGCACCGCGTAGTCGTTCGGCTTCTTGGCGGTGTAGTAGCGGCCCACGACCTCGTCGAGCACCACCGCGTCCAGCCGGCCGGTGGTCAGGTCCATCAGCGCGGTGACGTTGTCGCCGAACTTCTTCAGCTCCTTGAAGGAGGCGGCCACCGGGTCCTTCTGCACCGCGTCGACCGCGCTGCTGCCGTCCTGGATGCCGATCACCTTGCCGGCGAGCTCGGCCTTGGTCTTGATCGTCGAGGCGGCGGGCACCACGATGATCTGGTGGTTCTCCATGTAGGCGCTGGTGAAGCCGATGTTCTTGCGGCGCTCCTCGGTGATGGTGAGGCCGTTCCACAGCGCATCGACGCGCTTGCCGTTGAGCTCGGCTTCCTTGGCACTCCAGTCGATCGGCTTGAACTCGACCTCGATGCCGAGGCGTCTGGCCGCTTCCTTCGCGAGGTCGATGTCGAAGCCGACGAGCTCGTTCTTCTCGTTGCGGAAGCCCATCGGCGGGAAGTTGTCGTCGAGGCCGATGACGATCTTCGCCGGGACGGCCGGGGCCGCGGGCGCGGCGGCGGATTGGGCGGCAGGCGCGGTTTCATTCTTGCCGCAGCCGGCGAGCAGCGCGCCGGCGGTGAGGGAGAGCATCAGCAGCGAGGAGAGTTTCATCTTGGTCTTGCCCGTGAGGGGGGTCGGGGGCGGGGGGGCCCGCCACGGAGACGGCGCCGGGGGCCGGCGCCAAAACCATGATTCTCGCTGCACTGCGTCATGCGAGCAAGCTTGCCGCCGTCCGCGGCGCGCGCGCAGGGGGGCGCTCGGTCGGCCGTTCAGTTGACCGCGGGCTCGCGCCGGCGCGCCTCGGGGGCGCTGCCGCCATCGCGGGCCTCCCGGGCCTCGCGCCGGAAGCTGCGTCGGCTCTCCCCGTCGCCGTCACGCCGCACCCCCTGGAGGCCCTCGGGTGGGCGCCCGCCCGCCTCGCTGCGGCGG
>NZ_AMXF01000154.1 GCF_000310225.1 Thauera phenylacetica B4P | reverse complement strand
CCCGCCGGCAGCAGGAGTTCCTCGCCGCCGTCCGCCGCCCCGCGCCAGCGCGCCGCACGCGCCGGCACCACGCGCAGCACCAGCGCACGGCCGAAGAGCGGCACACTCACGCCCTCGCCCACCTCCAGCAGCGGCGCTCGCGGCGCCTGCGCCCGCGCACGCAGGCGGTCGAGCAGCCAGGGCCCGTGGCTGTGCACGAAGCGCTCGACCTCGCCGAGCGGGGTGCGCAGCGGCACCGACACGCGCGCGCCGCGGTGGTCCACCTGGAGCGCGAACGAGCGCCGCGCCGAGCGGCGCAGCACCAGATCGACCCGAATGCCCTCGACGAGCAGGCTGTGCGGCTCTTCCGAGGCCGCCGCCCGAGCGCTCAAGCCTTGTCTTCCCACTCCAGGCCGCGCGCGGAGAGGTCGGCCTTGATCACCGCCATCGCCGCCGCGACGCGCGCCGCCGTACCCTTCATGCCGAGCTCGAGCGATCGGCGCTGGCCCTCGGCGGCGATCGTGGGCAGGCTGAACAGCGTGGTGTCGGGGAAGTCGGCGGTGACCCGGCGCATCAGGCCGATCAGCTGGCCCTCGTAGGCATCCCACACCGTCACCGCCTGCTCGACGTAGTCCTCGGCGTGGTGCAGGTGGGCGTATTTGGTGTCGAGCACCCACTCCACCATCGGCCAGGCCATCACCGGGAACCCTGGGGTGAAGTAGTGCTGGCGGATCGAGAAGCCCGGGATGCGGTTGAAGCTGTTGGGGATGATCTCGCTGCCCACCGGATACACGCCCATCTGCAGGCGCTCGGGGGTGATCTCGGCGCCGAAGCGGGCGCGGATCTCGGCCTCGGCCTCGGGGTGCAGCGCGAGCTCCAGGCCGAGCGCGGCGCCCGCGGCCTCGCGGGTGCGGTCGTCGGGCGTGGCACCGATGCCGCCGAAGCTGAACACCACGTCGCCGGTGGCGAAGGTCTGGCGCAGGGTGTCGGCGAGGCGGTCGAAGTCGTCGCCGGCGTAGCGCGCCCACGACAGCTTGAGCCCGCGCGCGCCGAGCAGCTCGATCAGCTTGGCGAGGTGTTTGTCGCTGCGGCGGCCGGAGAGGATCTCGTCGCCGATGATCAGGGCACCGAAGTTCATTTCAGTTTCCGCAGCCCGGCACCCGGCTCGGCGTCGAGCACGGTGATGCCGTGCTGGATGCGATGCCGGCGCAGGGTCTCTAGCATGTAATGGACGAAGGCGAGGCCGGCGAAGGCCGGCGCCACCAGGTTGATCACCGGCACGTAGGCCAGGAGCGCCGTGCCGCCGCCGAGCAGCAGCATCTGCGGCCGCCAGTCGTCGCGCAGGCGCTGCAGCTCGCCCTTGTCGGCGTGATACATGAGCGCGTCGTAGCCGAAGGCGCGCTGGTTGAGCCAGCCGGTGAGCGTGACCGAGATCAGCAGGCCGGCGCCGGGGATCAGCCACAGCGGCAGCGACAGCACCAGCGCGAGCAGGAAGAGCACGCCGGCGAAGATGGAGTTCAGCGCGCTGCCCACGTTGGAGCCGCCGCGGCGCTGCTCGAGGTCGGCGTAGTCGACGCGCGCGACGCGCTCGAGCATCAGCGGCAAGGCCACCGTCGCCACCAGCATGGCGGCGGTGACATAGACCAGGGGCACCACCAGCAGCGCGGTGGCGATCTGGATCAGCACCAGCACGATCGCCGCGGTGGTCTCGGATGCCGACAGCCAGCCGCCGATGAAGGACCAGCCACTCACCGTGGCATACAGCCACTCGGTGACCGGCGTCCACGCGTAGAAGGCCACGCCGGCCCAGATCACCATGGAGAGCAGGCCGGGCCACAGCAGGTGCCAGAAGATGTCGCGCCGCCCGAGGCTGCGACCGGCGCGCCCGAAGGCGACGAGGATGTCCTTCATGCGTCCGCCCCCCTCAGCGCGGCATGCCCGGCAGACCGCCCGGCATCATGCCCTTCATCGCCCGCATCATCTTGTTCATGCCCCCCTTGGAGAACTGCTTCATGACCTTCTGCGTCTGCTCGAACTGGTTGAGCAGGCGGTTGACCTCCTGCACCGTCACGCCGGCGCCGGCGGCGATGCGGCGCTTGCGGCTGGCCTTGAGGAGCTCGGGCTTCGCGCGCTCGAGCGGCGTCATCGAGTTGATGATGCCCTCGATGCGCGAGATCGTCTTCTCCTCGGCCCCGCCCTGCAGCTTGCCCGCGGCCTGGGCGAACTGCGCCGGCAGCTTGTCCATCATCGACGACAGCCCGCCCATCTTGCGCATCTGGGCGATCTGCTCCTTGAAGTCGTCGAGATCGAAGCCCTTGCCGGTCTTGAGCTTCTGCGCAAAGGCCTTGGCCTTCTCCTCGTCGACGCCGCGGCGGGCATCCTCGACCAGGCCGAGGATGTCGCCCATGCCGAGGATGCGGCTGGCCATGCGGTCGGGGTGGAAGGGCTCGAGCCCCGAGAGCTTCTCGCCGATACCGGCGAACTTGAGCGGCTTGCCGGTGACGTGGCGCACCGACAGCGCCGCGCCGCCGCGCGAGTCGCCGTCGAGCTTGGTCAGCACGATACCGGTGAGCGGCAGCGCCTCGTTGAAGGCGCGCGCGGTGTTCACCGCGTCCTGGCCGAGCATCGCGTCGACCACGAACAGGGTCTCGATCGGCTTGACCGCGGCGTGCAGGGCCTGGATCTCGGCCATCATGGCCTCGTCCACCGCGAGCCGGCCGGCGGTGTCGACCAGCAGCACGTCGATGTGGTGCTTGCGCGCGTAGTCGAGCGCGGCGAGCGCGATGTCGACCGGCTTTTGCGCGGTCTCGGAGGGGAAGAAGCCTACCCCCGCCTGCGCCGCCACGGTCTTCAGCTGCTCGATCGCCGCCGGGCGATAGACGTCGGTGGACACCACCAGCACCTTCTTCTTCTGCTGCTCGTGCAGCAGCTTGGCGAGCTTGCCGGTGGTGGTGGTCTTGCCCGCGCCCTGCAGGCCGGCCATCAGCACCACCGCGGGCGGCTGGGTGGACAGGTCGAGGCCCTCGTGGGCGCCGCCCATCAGCGCCTTGAGCTCGTCGTGCACCACGCCCACCAGGGCCTGGCCGGGGGTCAGCGAGCCGATCACCTCCTGGCCCACCGCCTTCTCCCTGACCTTGGCGACGAAGTCCTTCACCACCGGCAGCGCGACGTCGGCCTCGAGCAGCGCCATGCGCACCTCGCGCATCGCCTCCTGGATGTTTTCTTCCGTCAGGCGGGCCTGGCCGCGGAGGGTCTTGACGACCTTGGACAGGCGTTGAGTCAGATTGTCGAGCATGTTCGGGCAGGCCTTGGGCGCGTGACTTGGAGTAAACTGCGGCTACGTATGCGCACAATTCTACTTCATCTCCTCCCCGCCTCGCTTTACGCCGGTCTGGGCTTGTTCTTCTGGCGCACCTGCATGACGCGCGGTTCCGCGCTGCAGCCGCGCCGCGAGTGCATGAGCGCGCGCGAGCGCCTGCTGCTGCTGGGCGCCATCGTCGCGCACGGCGCGGCGCTGCACCTGGCGATCTTCCCCGGCAGCGAGATGCGCTTCGGCTTCGGCGTCGCGGTCTCGCTGATGGTCTGGCTGGCGGTGTGCTTCTACTGGGTCGAGACCCTCTACACCCGGCTCGACGGCCTGCACGCGGCGGTCATGCCCGCGGGCGCGATCGGCAGCCTGGTGCCGCTGCTGTTCCCCGGCGACCACGTACTCGCCAACGCCACCTCGCCAGCCTTCCGCGCCCACTTCGTGGTGGCGATGCTGGCCTACAGCCTGTTCACCCTGGCCGCGCTGCACGCGATGCTGATGGCGGTGGCGGGCCGCCAGCTCCACAACGCGCGCTTCAGCCGCCTGCTCTCCGGCCTGCCGCCCCTGCTCACCATGGAGGCGCTGCTGTTCCGCCTGATCTCGATCGCCTTCGTGCTGCTCACCCTGACCCTGGCGAGCGGCGTGCTGTTCTCGGAGAGCCTGTTCGGCCAGGCCTTCCGCGTTGACCACAAGACGATCTTCGCTTTCGTGTCCTGGTTCCTTTTCGGCGGCCTGCTGCTCGGCCGCCACCTCCGGGGCTGGCGTGGCCGCCTGGCGCTGCGCTGGACCCTGGCCGGCTTCGTCGCGCTGATGCTCGCCTATGTAGGCAGCCGTTTCGTCATCGAGGTGGTGCTGCATCGCACCTGAACTCCAGCCGCCTGCGCTCGCGCGTATTGACAGCGTCCTGAGGGGCTCCAATACTCGGGGCCCCTTTCCCGGCGCCCGCCCCTCGTGACGGATCTCACCATCGCGCTTCAACTCGTCGCCCTCGTCGTGCTGCTGGCCCTGTCGGCATGCTTCTCGATGTCGGAGACGGTCATGATGGCGGCCAACCGCTACCGCCTGCGCTCGCTCGCCAGCCAGGGCAACCGCGGCGCGGCGCTCGCGCTCGAGCTGCTCGCCCGCACCGACCGCCTGCTCGGCGTGATCCTGCTGTTCAACAACCTGGTCAATACCGGCGCCGCGACCCTGGTCAGCGTGATCACGCTCGAGCTCTTCGGCAACGAGAGCTGGGCGCTCGGCGTGGCGACCCTGCTCGTCACCTTCGCGATCCTGGTGTTCTCCGAGATCACCCCGAAGGTGATCGGCGCCAACCACGCCGACCGCCTCGCACCCATCGTCGCCTATCCGCTCACCGGCCTGCTGCGCGTGTCGTATTCCGCGGTGTGGTTCATCAACCTGTTCTCGCGCGGGCTGCTGAACCTGATGCGCCTGCAGCCGAAGGAAGAGACCCAGTCGGCGCTGTCGGTCGAGGAGCTGCGCGCGATGGTGATCGACTCGGGCCAGTACATCCCGCACAAGCACCGCAGCATGCTGCTCAACCTCTTCGACCTCGAGAGCATCACGGTCGAGGACGTGATGACGCCGCGCGGCGCGATCGAGAGCATCGACCTGTCCGACCCCGAGGACGTCGTCCGCCGCCAGATCGCCACCAGCTTCCACACCCGCCTGGCGGTCTATGACGGCGACAGCGAGCACGTGATCGGCGTGCTGCACCAGCGCAGGCTGCTCGGCAACACGCTGGAGGAAGATTTCAGCGTGGACCGCATCCGCGACCTCCTGGCCCGTCCCTACTTCGTGCCGGCCGACACGCCGCTGTACTCGCAGATCCAGTTCTTCCAGGAGAACCAGCAGCGCCTCGGCTTCGTGGTGGACGAATACGGCGAGATCCTCGGCCTGATCACGCTCGAGGACATCATCGAGGAGCTCATCGGCAAGTTCACCACCAGCACACCGGACGTGGGCGATCGCATGCACTGGGGCGAGGACGGCAGCGTGCTGGTCGACGGCACGTCCAACCTGCGCGAGCTCAACCGCCGGCTCGAGCTCGCCCTCCCCATCGACGGCCCCAAGACGCTCAACGGGCTGATCCTCGAGCACCTGCAGGACATCCCCGAGACCGGGGTGTCGATGAAGATCGCCGACACGCCGATCGAGGTCGTGCAGACACAGGACCGCATGGTGCGCACCGCGCGCATCTTCCGGCCGCTGATCGACGACGCGGAGCAATGAGCCGGGACGCCCCGCCACCGGGTGTCCGCATCTTTACAAGGCGGGGGGCGGCGGGCAACATCGGCCGCAATCCGGACACGAGCAAGGCATGGCGGCAACCTCCAAACCGGCCCTGAGCGGCTTCGCCAGGGCGCTGATCCAGCATGGCCACCTGAAAGAGGCCGACGCGGTCGCATGCACCACCCATGCGGGCGAAGCCGCGACCGCCTTCATCCTCGAGGTCGCCAACCGCGGCCTGATGAGCTGCGCGGCCATGGCCCGCTTCGCCGCCGAGACCTTCGGCTATCCGCTGCTCGATCTCGCCGCCTTCGATGCGGCGGTGTTCGCGCGCGAGGCGGTCGACCGCAAGCTGCTCGCCAAGCACCAGGTCGCACCGCTCGCCAAGCGCCAGAACCGCATCACGCTCGCCACCGCCGACCCCTCCAACCTGCGCGCACTCGACGAGATCCGCTTCCAGACCGGCCTGCAGCTCGAGCTCGTGATCGTCGAGGCCGACAAGCTCAAGCGTGTGGTCGAGGCCTTGTCCGAATCGGCCGCCGACACGCTCAAGGAGCTGACTGGCGAAGCCTTCGACATGGACCTGCTGCAGCAGGACGGCCCCTCGCAGCAGCGCGACGAGGAGGAGGCCAACGAGGTCGATGACGCGCCGGTCGTCAAGTTCATCCAGAAAGTGCTGATCGACGCGATCAACGAGGGCGCCTCCGACGTCCACTTCGAGCCCTACGAGAAGTTCTACCGCATCCGCGTGCGCACCGACGGCATCCTGCGCGACATCGCCCAGCCGCCGCTGGTGCTCAAGGAGAAGATCGCCGCGCGCATCAAGGTGATCTCACGCCTCGACATCTCGGAGAAGCGCGTGCCGCAGGACGGCCGCATGAAGCTCGTGCTGTCCAAGAACAAGGCGATCGACTTCCGCGTATCCACGCTGCCGACCCTGCACGGCGAAAAGATCGTGATGCGCATCCTCGACCCGAGTTCGGCCATGCTCGGCATCGACGCGCTCGGCTACGACCCCGACCAGCGCGAGGCCTTGCTCGCCGCGGTCGCGCGCCCCTACGGCATGGTCCTGGTCACCGGCCCCACCGGCTCGGGCAAGACGGTGTCGCTGTACACCTGCCTGAACCTGCTCAACAAGCCGGGGGTGAACATCTCCACCGCCGAGGACCCGGCCGAGATCAACCTCGCCGGCATCAACCAGGTGAACGTCAACGAAAAGGCCGGCCTCACCTTCTCGGCCGCGCTGCGCGCCTTCCTGCGCCAGGACCCGGACGTGATCATGGTGGGCGAGATCCGCGACCTCGAGACCGCCGAAATCGCCATCAAGGCGGCGCAAACCGGCCACCTGGTGATGTCCACCCTGCACACCAACGACGCGCCCTCGACCCTCGAACGCCTCAAGAACATGGGCGTGGCGCCGTTCAATATCGCATCCTCGGTGATCCTGATCACGGCCCAGCGCCTCGCACGCCGGCTATGCTCGTGCAAGAGGGCGATGGACATTCCCGTCCAGGCCCTCGTCGAGGCCGGCTTCGAACCCGAAGCGCTCGACGGCGGCTGGCAACCGATGGGGCCGGTAGGCTGCGAGCGCTGCAAGGGTAGCGGCTACAAGGGGCGGGTTGGCATCTACCAGGTCATGCCGATCAGCGAGGAGATCGCCCGCATCATCATGACCGGCGGCAACTCCATGGACATCGCCGCCCAGGCTCGCCGCGAGGGCGTGCTCGACCTGCGCCAGGCGGGCCTGCGCAAGGTGCGCCAGGGCATCACCTCGCTGGAAGAAGTGCTGGCGACGACCAACGAATAAAGGACGTTCGATTTCATGGCCACTGCAAGCCGCGCGGCACGTGCCACCGGTCCCAAGGAGGACCTGTACATCTGGGAAGGCAAGGACAAGACCGGTAAGGTCGTCCGTGGCGAGATCCGCGCGACCGGCGAAGCCGTGGTCCAGGCCATGCTGCGCCGCCAGGGCATCCAGGTGGTCAAGGTCCGCAAGCAGAAGATGGCGCGCGGCGGGCGCGTCTCGGAGAAGGACATCGCGCTGTTCACCCGCCAGCTCGCCACGATGATGAAATCCGGCGTGCCGCTGCTGCAGGCCTTCGACATCGCGATGAAGGGCTCCGGCAACGCCGCGCTCTCGCGCATGCTCAACGACATCCGCACCGACGTCGAGACCGGCTCGAACCTGTCGCAGGCCTTCGCCAAGCACCCGGCGCACTTCGACCGCCTGTTCTGCAACCTGGTCGCCGCCGGCGAGCAGGCAGGCATCCTCGACGGCCTGCTCGACCGCATCGCCACGTACAAGGAAAAAATCCTCGCGATCAAGAGCAAGATCAAGTCGGCGCTGTTCTACCCCACCGCGGTGGTGGTGGTGGCCGGCCTGGTGATCTCGGTGATGATGCTGTTCGTGATCCCCGAGTTCAAGAGCGTATTCACCGGCTTCGGCGCCGAGCTGCCCGCGCCGACCCTGCTGGTGATCGCCATCTCGGACGCCTTCGTGGCCTACTGGTACCTGATCTTCGGCGCCATCATCGCGGCCATCATGGCGATCGCCTGGAGCTACAAGCGCTCGACGGCGATGCAGATCGCGGTCGACCGGCTGGTGCTTCGAATGCCCGTGATCGGCGCGATCATCCGCAAGGCGACCGTGGCGCGCTGGACGCGAACCTTGTCGACCATGTTCGCCGCCGGCGTCCCGCTGGTCGAAGCGCTCGACTCGGTGGGCGGCGCGTCCGGCAATCACGTATATATGGTGGCGACGCGGCAGATCCAGGGCGAGGTCAGCACGGGCACCAGCCTGACGGTCGCGATGCAGAACGCCGACGTGTTCCCGACCATGGTGGTGCAGATGGTGTCGATCGGCGAGGAGTCCGGCCAGCTCGACTCGATGCTGAGCAAGGTCGCCGATTTCTTCGAGCAGGAGGTGGACGACGCGGTCGCCGGCCTGTCGCAGCTGCTCGAGCCGCTGATCATGGTCTTCCTCGGCACCGTCATCGGCGGCCTGGTGGTCGCGATGTACCTGCCGATCTTCAAGCTCGGCGCGATCGTCTGAGTCATGCTCGAGCTCCTCTCCAACCCCATCGCCTTCACCACCCTGGCTGGCCTGCTGGGCCTCTTCGTCGGCAGCTTCCTCAACGTCGTCATCCATCGCCTGCCGCGAATGATGGAGCACGACTGGCACGCCCAGGCCGCCGAACTGCGCGGCGAGGAGCCCCCCGCCGGCGAGCGCTTCAACCTCGCCACGCCGCGCTCGCGCTGCCCGCACTGCGGCCACCAGATCACCCTGCTCGAGAACATCCCGCTGGTGAGCTACCTGGTGCTGCGCGGGCGCTGCGGGCATTGCGGCGCCGGCATCAGCAAGCGCTACCCGATCGTCGAGGCCGTCAGCGCGCTGCTGTCGGCCTACGCGGCGTGGCATTTCGGCTTCGGCGCCGCAGCGCTCGGGGCGCTGCTGTTCGTGTGGGCAATGGTCGCGCTCACCTGCATCGACCTCGACACCCAGCTGCTCCCCGACGACATCACCCTGCCGCTGCTGTGGCTGGGCCTCGCCTTCAACCTCGGCGGCACCTACACCGACTTGCCCGCCGCGGTCATTGGCTCGATGGCGGGCTACCTCGCGCTGTGGTCCGTGTTCTGGCTGTTCAAGCTCGCCACCGGCAAGGAAGGCATGGGCTACGGCGACTTCAAGCTGCTGGCTGCGATCGGCGCCTGGCTGGGCTGGCAGATGCTGCCGCTCACCATCCTGCTGTCCTCGCTGGTCGGTGCGGTCGTCGGCATCGTGCTGATCGCCGTCGCGCGCCACGGCCGCAACGTGCCGATTCCCTTCGGACCCTACCTCGCCGCCGCCGGCCTGATCGCGCTGTTCTGGGGCGAGGCCATCACCGAACGCTACCTCGGCATGCTGTGAGCGCACGACGCGTCGCCCCAGCCGCGGACGGTCTGCGGCGCGGGGCTTGAAGCCGCCCTCTCCCGCCCACATCTGCCGCCAGTGCGCGCCCGCTCGGGACGCGCTTTTTCCTTATGCTGCGTTGCGTTAGACTTGCGCACTTGTTTTCGGGAGCACGCCATGCCCATCTACGAATATCGTTGCCCCAGCTGTGGTTTCCAGAAAGAGCACCTGCAGAAGATGAGCGACGAGCCCCTGTCCGTCTGCCCGTCCTGCGGCACCACCGGCTACGCCAAGCTGCTGTCGGCGGCCGGCTTCCAGCTCAAGGGCTCGGGCTGGTACGCCACCGACTTCAAGGGCGGCGCCAAGCCCGCGGCCCCGGCCGCCGAATCCACGCCCGCCCCTGCAGCCGGCGGCTGCGGCGGCGGCTGCGCCTGCC
>NZ_AMXF01000153.1 GCF_000310225.1 Thauera phenylacetica B4P | reverse complement strand
CGCCGCGCCCAAGCCCGCCGCCGACGGCGGCCAGCCGGTGCGCATCGTACCGGCGGCCGAGCGCCTGGCCGCGCGCCGCGCGGACCGCGCACGCACGGTGATCCGCCTGCCGTCCTACGAAGAGGTCAAGGACGACGCGGTGCTGTATGCCCACGCCTCGCGCGTGTTCCACCTCGAATCCAACCCGGGCAACGCGCGCGCGCTGGTGCAGTGCCACGGCGAAGGCCCCGGCGCGCGCGACGTGTGGATCAACCCGCCGCCGGTGCCGCTGACCACCCCCGAGATGGACTTCGTGTACGACCGGCCCTTCGCGCGTGCGCCGCACCCGAGCTACGGCGGCGCGCGGACCCCGGCCTGGGACATGATCAAGTTCTCGATCAACATCATGCGCGGCTGCTTCGGCGGCTGCACCTTCTGCTCGATCACCGAGCACGAGGGCCGCATCATCCAGAGCCGCTCGCACGCGTCGATCATTCACGAGATCGAGGAGATCCGCGACAAGTCGCCCGACTTCAAGGGCCACATCACCGACCTCGGCGGGCCCACGGCCAACATGTACCGCATGGCGTGCAAGAGCAAGGCGATCGAGGAGAACTGCCGGCGCCTGTCCTGCGTGTATCCGGGGATCTGCGAGAACCTGAACACCGACCACTCCTCGCTGGTCGAGTTGTACCGCAAGGCGCGCGCGGTGCCGGGGATCAAGCGCATCACCATCGGCTCGGGCCTGCGCTACGACCTGGCGGTGCGCTCGCCGGAGTACGTGAAGGAGCTGGTGACGCACCACGTCAGCGGCCTGCTCAAGATCGCGCCCGAGCACACCGAGGAGAACACGCTCTCCAAGATGATGAAGCCGGGCATCGGCGCCTACGAGGAATTCCGCCAGATGTTCGAGAAGTTCTCGGCGCAGGCGGGCAAGAAGCAGCACCTGGTGCCGTACTTCATCGCTGCGCACCCGGGCACGACCGACGAGGACATGCTCAACCTGGCGCTGTGGCTGAAGAAGAACAACTTTCGTCTCGACCAGGTGCAGACCTTCCTGCCCACGCCGATGGCGCTGGCGACCACGATGTACCACTCGCGCAAGAACCCGCTGAAGAAGGTGTCGGCGGATTCCGAGGTGGTCGAGACCGCGCGCGCGGGCAAGATCCGCAAGCTGCACAAGGCCTTCCTGCGCTGGCACGACCCCGAGAACTGGCCGCTGCTGCGCGAGGCGCTGATCGAGATGGGGCACGCCGAGCTGATCGGCAACGGCCCGCACTGCCTGGTGCCGCGCCAGCAACCGGCACAGCTCGTGGCGGCGAAGGCGGGGGGGGCGCGCGAGGGAGCCGGGCGTCCGGCGCCAAAAGGCCGCGAGGCCGGTCGCGCGCCCGGAGCGGCGGATCGCAAGGGCGGCGCGGGTGGGCGCGGGACCACAGTCCGCGGCTCTGGAGGCGGGGCGGGCGAGCGCAAGCCGGGTGGCTGCGCCAAGCCGCGCAGCAGGCGCGGCGCTTAGGAAATCTGCTGCGTCTCCAGCCGGTTGCGCCCGCCGGCCTTGGCCCGGTACATCGCCTCGTCGGCCCGCCGCAGCAGGTCTTCGGCGCGCTCCTCGGCACCGTCGAAGCAGGCGATGCCGATGCTGGGCGTGCTGCGGTGTCGTACCGTCCCGAGTTCGTAGGGTGCGTTCAAATCGGTGAGGATCTTGTCGGCGATCAGCGTCGCCTTGTCCGCCGCCTCGGGGGCGGTCTCGCCGAGATCCTCCAGCATCACCACGAACTCGTCGCCGCCGAGGCGCGCCACGGTGTCGCCTTCGCGCACCGCCTGGCGCAGGCGCGCCGCGATCTCGGATAGCAGCTGGTCGCCCGCCTCGTGGCCGTAGGTGTCGTTCACCCGCTTGAAGTGGTCGATGTCGATGAAGAGCAGGGCGCCGTGGCGCCCATGGCGTCGGGCGTTGGCCAGGCCCTGGCGCAGGCGGTCGAGCAGGAAGCGGCGATTCGGCAGCTGGGTCAGCGTATCGATGAAGGCGAGGTTGCGGATCGCCTCTTCGGCGGTCTTGCGCTCGGTGACGTCGATGATCACGCCATCGAGCCGGAGAGGCTTGTCTTCCACGTCGACCGCCACCCGACCGCGCTCGCTGACCCAATGGATCCGCCGGTCGCGTCCGCGCATGCGGTATTCCACCTCGTAGTTGGCATGGCAGGCACGGGCGTTCTCGATCGCGGCGACGATGGACGGCACGTCTTCCTGCAGGATGAAGTCGCCGAACGTGACCCGGCCCGACATGAACTCCTCGGGCGTCGCGCCGGTGAGCAGGGTGATCCCGCGGCTGATGTGCATCACCTTCCACGGCGCCTCGATCGCGCAGCGGAAGACGACGCCGGGCACGTTCTCGACCAGGGTGCGGAACTCGTCCCGGCTGCGTGCGAGGTGCAGGGCCGCGGCGCGCATGCGGCGGCGGTGGCGAGCGTTGCTGTGCATGACCGCGAACAGCATGACGCTGAGCGCGCTGCCGCCGTAGAGGATGAGCGCCGGCTCCGCGCTCGCATGCCCGGCCTCGAAGGCGGGGGTGCTGGCGAAGCGCACCACCCAGTTGCGCCCCGCGACCTCGACCGCGTGGGTGACGACGTAGTGCGCGGCGGGATTGCGCTCGGCCGAGGCGTAGAGCAGGGTCTGCGGCGACTCGTGCAGGTCGTGCAGCTCGATGTCGGCGTCGCGCAGGTCGTCGCGGAAGATCGCCTGCATCATGTCGTGGGCGCGGAACGGCGCATAGACGTAGCCCAGCAAGGCGGCGCGGCGCTGCTCCACGTTGTCCACGGGCGTGGCCTTCGCGTACACCGGGACATAGATCAGGAAGCCGGGCTGCACCTCGGGGCCGAACTCCTGCACCAGGGTGACCCTGCCGCTGAGCGCGGCCATTCCCGTATCGCGCGCGCGCTCCATGGCCTCGCGGCGCACCGGCTCGGAGTACATGTCGTAGCCGAAGGCGCGCCGGTTGCGCCCGTCGAAGGGCTCCAGATACACGATGCTGCTGTAGGGGTCGCGGTAACCGGGCGGATGTACCGTGTAGTCGGGGAAGCCTTCGGCGCGCACCGCGGCGACGTGGGCCTCGAGCCGCGCCGGGGGCAGGACGATGGTGAAACCGGTGCCCTGGATGCCGGGCAGCGAGCGTTCGAGGTGGAGGGATGCGACATACGCGGCCCATTCGGCGCGGCTCACCACCTCGCTCGCCGCGAACAGCGCAGCGCCGCCGTGCAGCACCTGCTCGTAGGCCTGCGCGCGCGAGAGCAGGTTGTCGCGGGCGAGCGCGGCGTGGTTGTCGAAGCGGTCGCGGGTCCTGTCCTCGAGGTGCTCGCCGACGTAGTGCCACAGCACCAGCGTCAACACCACGCCGGACACGAGCGCGATCCAGGCGGCCGTGCTGCGATCGAGCATGCCGCCAGTACGAACCTGCGGAGAGCCGGCGTCCTGCGTCATGGGCGGATGATTTGCGACTGGAAGGCTTATCTACGAGTGTTCCACGAATCGCGCGGGGCTACCAGCCCGCGCGCACGGCCGAACCCGCGGCAGGGCTTACATCCGCATGCGTTTCGAGGTCGCGCGCGCGGCCGCCAGCGGGCACAATGCCGGCCTTGTCCTTCCCGGCCACCGGCAACCGCAAGCAATGCCATACGAACTCCTCGTCGGCCTGCGCTACACCCGCTCGCGCAAGCGCGCCCAGGGGCGCAACCGCTTCATCTCCTTCATCTCCCTGGTGTCGATGTTCGGCATCGCGCTCGGCGTCGCGGCGCTGATCGTGGTGCTCTCGGTAATGAACGGCTTCCAGGAGGAGCTGCGCACCCGCATCCTCGGTGTCGCCTCGCACGTGCAGGTGCAGAGCCCGGAGGGCGGGCTCATGGCCTGGCAGCAGGTCGCCGACGAGTCGCTGCGCCATCCCGCGGTGCGCGCCGCGGCGCCCTATGTGCAGGAGCAGGGCATGCTCTCCTTCGACGAGGGTGTGCGCGGCACGCTCGTGCGCGGGGTGATCCCGTCCGCGGAGGACAAGGTCGCCGACTTCGGCCGCTACATGCAGGCGGGCAGCTTCGATGCGCTGCAGGCCGGGCGCTTCGGCATCGTGCTCGGGCGCGACCTCGCCGCCGCGCTGCGCGTGCGCCTGGGCGAGAAGGTCACCCTGATCGCGCCGCAGGGCCTGGTGACGCCGGCGGCGGTGCTGCCGCGGGTCAAGCAGTTCGAGGTGGTGGGGATCTTCGAGGCCGGCATGTACGAGTACGACTCCAGCCTCGCGCTGGTGCACATCGCCGACGCGCAGGCGCTGTACCGGCTGGGCGACGCGGTGAGTGGCGTGCGCCTCAAGCTCGACGACCTCTTCGCGGCGCCGCGGGTGGCGCGCGAGCTGGCGATGACGATCAGCGAGCCGGGCCTCGTCGTCGCCGACTGGACGCGCAGCCACGCCAACTTCTTCCGCGCGGTGGCGCTCGAGAAGACCATGATGACGCTGATCCTCTTCCTGATCGTCGCGGTCGCGGCCTTCAACATCGTGTCCACGCTGGTGATGGCGGTGCAGGAGAAGTACGCCGACATCGCCATCCTGCGCACGCTGGGCGCGAGCCCGGCCTCGATCATGGCGATCTTCGTGCTGCAGGGCTCGGTGATCGGCCTCGTCGGCCTCGCCGCGGGCGTCGCGGGCGGGCTGGCGATCGCGCACAACCTCGACGTGGTGATCCCGGCGCTGGAGACGATCACCGGCGCCACGCTGTGGAACAAGGAGATCTACTACATCAACGAGCTGCCTTCGCAGGTCCTGTGGTCGGACGTGAGCACCATCGTCACGGTGTCCTTCGTGCTGACCCTGATCGCCGCGCTCTACCCGAGTTGGCGCGCCTCGAAGGTCAATCCCGCGGAGGCGCTGCGCTATGAGTGAAACCCTCAACCCCGGCGCGCAGCCCGCGGTGGTCGCGTGCACCGGGCTGTCCAAGCACTTCCGCGAGGGCGCGGAGGCCGTGCGCGTGCTCGACGGCGTGGAGCTCGAGGTGCGGCGAGGCGAGCGCGTCGCGATCGTCGGCTCGTCCGGCTCGGGCAAGAGCACGCTGATGCACCTGCTCGGCGGGCTCGACGTGCCGAGCGCGGGCAGCGTGCGGCTCATGGGGAAGGACTTCTCGACCATGTCGGAGGGCGCGCGCGGCCGGCTGCGCAACGCCGCGCTCGGCTTCGTCTACCAGTTCCACCACCTGTTGCCGGAGTTCTCGGCGCTCGAGAACGTCGCGATGCCGCTCTACATCCGCCGCGTCGCGCGCGCCGAGGCGGACGAGCGCGCCGCGCAGATGCTGCGCGAGGTCGGCCTAGGCCACCGCCTCGACCATGCCCCGGGCGAACTCTCGGGCGGCGAGCGCCAGCGTGCTGCGATCGCGCGCGCGCTGGTCACCCAGCCCGCCTGCGTGCTCGCCGACGAGCCCACCGGCAACCTCGACCGCCGCACTGCCGGGGCCGTGTTCGATCTCATGCTCTCGCTCAACGAGCGCCTGGCGACCAGCTTCGTGATCGTCACCCACGACGAGACCCTGGCCGCACGTGCGCAGCGCACGCTGCGCCTGGTGGATGGCCGGCTCGGCGCTTGAGGAAAAAATTCCGCGGCGACGCCCTGGGATGGGTCAAGTTTTGCCGGAAACGACCGTATACAGGCTCGAAGACCATCCTGTCCGGCGCCGCGCCGGGAATCGAGCCATGAAAATCCTCTTCCAGCCTGCCGTCCGCCTGCTCGATCGCCTGAGCTATCCGCTCAAGTTCGGGCTCATCATCCTCGTCTGCGCCGTCGCCTCGGTGATCCTGCTGGCGCAGATCTTCAGCAGCCTGCGCGACGAGATCCGCGTCACCGAACGCGAGATCGCCGGCCTGCATCTGTTCGATGCCGGCTTCGGCGTGATCCTCAAGACCCAGCAGCACCGTGGCCTGTCCGCCGGGGTGCTGGGCGGCAGCAGCGAGCTGGCGCCCAAGCGCGAGGCGAAGGCGGCGGAGCTGCGTGCCGCGATCGGCGCGCTCGACGCGGCGATCGACGCCGATGCCGGCTGGTCGGGCCTGCGCGCGGGCTGGCAGGCACAGCGGGCGGAGCTGGTGCGCCTCGCCGACAGCGGACTCTCCATGCCGGGGGCGGAGAACTTCCGCCTGCACACCGCGACGATCGCGGGGCTGATGCGCTGGCTCGGCGAGCTCGGCGACGCCTCCGGGCTGTCGCTCGACCCCGAGCCGGCAAGCGCCAACCTGCTCGCGCCGTTGCTCGGCGCGCTGCCTGAGCTCAGCGAGCGGCTCGGTCAGCTGCGCGCCCGCGGCACGGCGCTGAGCGCCCGTCGCGAGCTCGCGCGCAGCGACGAGCACGCCCTGGTCGCGCTGCTCGCCGAGATCGGCCGTGCCGAATCCGCCGTCCTGGAGCGCCTGCGGCGCACCGCGGCCGCGAACGCCAGCCTGGCCGGCAGCGTCGACGGCATGGGGCGCGAGATCTCCGAGGGGGTCGCGCGGGTGCGCGAGGCCACCCGCCAGGAGCTCCTCGACCAGCGCTTCGGCCTGAGCTCGACGGCCTTCTTCGAGCTGGTCACCGGCGCCATCGACACCGCGGTGCGCAACTTCGACCAGGTGCTGCGCCCCGAGGTCGGCCGCCTGCTCGGGGCGCGCCTCGACAAGCTGAACCAGCGCCTGCAGGCCCAGGTGGCGATCTCGGTGCTCGGGATGCTGCTCGCCGGCTATCTCTTCATCGGCATCTACCTCGCCATCGTGCGCTCGGTGCGCGAACTCTCGGCCGGCGCGCAGGGCTTCGCCGCGGGCGACTATCGCAGCCGAGTGGATTTCTCGGCACGCGACGAGCTCGCCGAGGTGGCGCGCCAGTTCAACTCGATGGCCGATCACGTCGCCGGCCTGATCCGTGACATCCAGACCGGCGCAGCCCACGTCGGAAGCGCTGCTACCGAGATGTCGTCCTCGGCGCGGCGCGTGCTGCAGGGCTCCGAGACCCAGAGCGATGCCGCCTCCGGCGTCGCCGCCGCGGTCGAGGAGATGACGCGCGGGGTCGACGGCATCGCCCACCACGCCTCGACGGCGCAGCAGCTCGCCGAGGATTCGGGCCGCCTGTCGCAGGAGGGGCGCTCGGTCATGGAGCAGTCGGTGGCCGAGATGGAGCGCATCGCCGAGGCGGTGGACCTGTCCAGCGAGGCGATCCGCGAGCTCGGCGAGAAGTCGCGCCAGATCAACGCGATCGTCGACTCCATCCGCGACATCGCCGACCAGACCAACCTGCTCGCGCTCAACGCCGCGATCGAGGCGGCGCGCGCGGGCGAGACCGGGCGGGGCTTCGCGGTGGTAGCCGACGAGGTGCGCAAGCTCGCCGAGCGCACCTCGCTCGCCACGCGCGAGATCGGCGGCATGGTGGCGGCGATCCAGCAGGGCACCGAGCGCGCGGTCGACACCATGCAGCAGGGCGTGCAGCGCGTGCGCGACGGCGTCGAGATGAGCAACCGCGCCGGCTCGTCGATGGCGCAGATCAGCGCGGGCGCCGACCAGGTCCTGACCGCGGTGCGCGAGATCTCCACCGCGCTGCACGAGCAAAGCCTGGCGAGCAATGACATCGCCCGCAACATCGAGCGTATCGCCGACATGACCGAGCACAACAGCGTAACTGTGCGCGAGACCACGGCGACCGCCGAGACCCTCGAGCAGCTCGCCGGCACCTTGCGCGAACAGGCCAGCCGCTTCCGCGTGTGAACGCCGCGACGGCGCCCGGCGCCGCCGCATCGATGTGCTCCTGGAACGCCCCGGGATCGGCGCGCAGCTTGCGCCGCTTCCGGGGCGTGCTCATTCGCGGGCGCGCAAGGCGTCGCCGCGCCGGCGCCGCTGCCGCCACTGGCGGATCAGCCACAGCCGCCAGCCCCAGCGCACCGCCAGATACGAGACCATCGACAGCGTCGCCGCCAGCACGATCAGCCCGACCACCAGCGGGCGGCCGAGCTCGCCCGCCCAGGCGGCCAGGTCGGACGCCCAGCGCACCGGATCGAAGCCGGCAAATTCGGGCGGCGGGATGAAGTCGACCTCGCCGTCCCCCGAGATCAGGCTGCCGATGGCGAAGGCCGCGAGGTAGAGCGGCACGATGGTGAGCGGGTTGCTGTACAGCGTGGTGATGAGTGCCAGCGGCAGGTTGACCCGGAACAGCACGCACAAGAGCGCCGCGCCCGGCATCTGGAACGGGCCGGGAATCAGCCCGCAGAACATCCCCACCGCCACCGCCCCGGCCGCCGAGTGACGATTGAGGTGCCACAGCCGCGGATGCAGCAGGGTGGACGCGAACGGCCGCAGCCAGCGATTCTCGCTGACGCTGCGGTGGTCGGGGAGAAGGCGTTTGAAGAGCTTGCGCATGGCGTCGGTCCGGGTGCGCGAGTCTAGCAAACGTGGGGAGCGGGGGAGCGACGTCAGCACCGATGCCGGGCGCCGAATTCGCGCCTGCCGGCGCTCCTACAGGAACCATCGCGCTTGCGGAGGCCTGCTTGTAGGAACTGCGGCAGCTGCGAACCCGGCGGTGCGGCGATCGACGCGCGTGCAGAACTCCACCGCTGCCTTCGCGCCTGCCGGCGCTCCTACAGGAACCATCGCGCTTGCGGAGGCCTGCTTGTAGGAGCTGCGGCAGCCGCGAACCCGGCGGTCCGACAATCGACGCGCGCGCAGAACCCCACCGCTGCCTTCGCGCCTGCCGGTGCTCCTACAGGAATCATCGCGCTTGCGGAGGCCTGCTTGTAGGAGCTGCGGCAGCTGCGAACCCGGCGGTCCGACAATCGACGCGCTTGCAGAACTCCACCGCTGCCTTCGCGCCTGCCGGTGCTCCTACAGGAATCATCGCGCTTGCGGAGGCCTGCTTGTAGGAGCTGCGGCAGCTGCGAACCCGGCGGTCCGACAATCGACGCGCTTGCAGAACTCCACCGCTGCCTTCGCGCCTGCCGGCGCTCCTACAGGAATCATCGCGCTTGCGGAGGCCTGCTTGTAGGAGCTGCGGCAGCTGCGAACCCGGCGATCTGGCAATCGACGCGCTTGCAGAACTCCACCGCTGCCTTCGCGCCTGCCGGCGCTCCGACAGGAACCATCGCGCTTGCGGAGGCCTGCTTGTAGGAGCTGCGGCAGCTGCGAACCCGGCGGTCCGACAATCGACGCGCTTGCAGAACTCCACCGCTGCCTTCGCGCCTGCCGGCGCTCCGACAGGAACCATCGCGCTTGCGGAGGCCCGTGTAGGAGCGGCGGCAGCCGCGGATGGGGCGGTGCGGTGGTCGAGGTGGGTGCGGATCTTGATCGCCGCCTGAGCGCTCGTGGCGCTAAGGCAGGAGGCCCGGGCGGAACCCGGTCGGTGAAAGAGTGCGCTCCCTTTAATGCCTAAGGCATAATGAATGCCATGCGCACCATTGCCCTCGGCTTTCTTGCTGGAACGCTCCTTGTCCAGAGCGTGGACTCGCTCGACGGCCTCGCGGTCGCGGGCTGGCTGGGGGTGGCCCTGGCGGTAGGCTTGCGGGCGGCGTTGGCCCGGGTCTCCGGTGCGGACGAAGCGGTCCCGCGCTGGCTCGGCATCGCGCTCACCACCCTTGCCGCGCTTGCCGCAGGCGTGGGCTGGGCGGCGTGGCGGGCCGAGGTCCGCCTGGGCGACGAGCTTGCCGGCACGCTCGAGGGCGTGGAGCTGTCGCTGCGGGGCAGGGTGGCCGGGCTGCCACGGGCGAGCGGGCCGGGCTGGCGCTTCGAGCTTGAGGTCGAGCCCGACACGCCGGGCGTGCCCGGCCTCGTGCAACTCGGCTGGCGACCCGAGCGAGGTGATGCCGACGCCGACGGCGACCCCGGGGCGCCGCCGATGCTGCCCATGCCCCGCCCGGGCGAGCGCTGGGCGCTGGCCGTGCGCCTGGGGCG
>NZ_AMXF01000152.1 GCF_000310225.1 Thauera phenylacetica B4P | reverse complement strand
CTCGCGGCGAGCGGGACGCCGGCAGGGACGCCGGAAGGAGCGGCAACGCTCGCCGCGGCGCGGCGCGCCCGATCCGAGGGCACGCGCAGGAACAGCCACGCCGCCACGGCGGCCGACACCGCCGCCAGCGCCCCCCACAGTCCCTGCCAGCCGATCACGCTCATCAGCGCCGGACCGCCGGCCAGCACCAGGGAGGTACCGGTGGCCATGTACGTTCCCCACAGGCCCAGATGCAGCGCCAGCCGGCTCGGCGGCACGAGCTGGCGGATCAGGCTGGGCACGGGCAGCACCACGAGCAGGAAGCCGAGCCCCTCGAGCGCGCGCAACACGAGCAGCTCGGCCGGCTGCGTCGCCCACGCGCCGGCAAGGCTGGCAGACACGAGCACGAGCTGGCCGAGCAGGATGCTGCGACGCAGGCCGAAGCCGTCCGCGGCGAGGCCGATGAACACGCCGCCGAGCATGCCGGCCATCTGCACCATGGAGAGCAGGAAGCCGGCCTCGACCAGGCTGACGCCGAGCGCATCGCGCAGCACCGGGATCGCAGGCGGGATCTTGCCGATGTGCAGTGCGGCCACCATGCCCGCGATGATCACGATGAAGGCCGGCGGGACCCCTGTCCCCGCCTGCGCGCCAGCGCGCTCGTCCGCCTTGGGATGTGCTGTTTGAACCATCTTGTTCCTCTCTTCGCCGGAGGCGGACGGCCGCAACCGACACCGGATGCATCCAGCCCGCTGCGGGTCGGGGAGAGGATAACGGGGAACCCCCGGTCCGCCCAGCATGGACACGGCAGCGCGGGAGCTTCCGCAGGGCGCGCTGCCCGGCGCGGGCCCGGGCGACTCAGTCGGGGCGGTCGCTGGCGCGCGCACGCAGCGCGGCGACCAGGCGCAGCAGGTCGGAGTGGAAGTCGGGGTCGGGCCGCAGCGGAGAGGCGATGCGGAAAGCCAGCGGCGCGAGCGAGACGGGGAGCACCTCGTCGGCCGGCATCGTCGCCCCCTGCACCAGCACCGGGATCACCGGCTTGCCGCGCTCGAGGGCACTCTCGACCTCGATCCGCACCATGTCCTCGGCATCGTCCAGGCGCCGCCGCCCCTGTGCGTCGGCGATGCCGACCCAGCGCGGACCGATGATCACCAGGACCACGTCCGCGGCATCGAGCGCGCGGCCGATCAGCGCTCGATAGTCCTCGCCAGGCACCTGTCCTGCCACGTCGAGGAAGATGCGCGAGGCATCGAAGCCCCGGCGCAACGCATCATGCAGCCGTCCCACCGTCTCGCGGCTGTCGTCGCGCCGGTAGGAGATGAAGATGCCGAGCTCGACGGGCGGCTCGTCGGCGATCTCGCCGGTCGGCCAGCGGACCAGCCGGTGCAGGGCGAAGCCGGCATAGGCGAGGAGGATCACCAGCCAGGCCAGGAAGTACGCCGCTGCCTCCGACCGCGCCACCGCGAGCAACGCGAACAGCACCGCCGCTGCCGCCGCGAGCCCGACCGCCACGAAACCGACGCGGCGCACACCCGGTCGGCGCAGGCTGATCATGCGCCCGAACGCGAACGCGGCGCCGGCGACCGCGAGGCCGGCGCCGCCCACGATTCCCTGCCCTGCCGGGCCGGCATATGGCAGCAGCACCAGCGCTCCCGCCGTCCCCAGCAGACAGGCCACCGCCAGCAGCATCGACAGCAGGCCCAGCCTGCGAACCGCAGCGAGGCCAGCGAGGTCGTCCGTGCTCACCATCTCAGTTCGCCGCCAGCGCCTGCCACAGGCCGCCCTTCTCCAGATGCACGCGCCCGGGCGCGGCGCTCGGCACGCGCACGTCGGCCGGCTCGTGCTCGCTGCGGCGCTCGAACTCGTAGATGAGCGCACTCGCGTAATGGGTCGGCGTGAAAGGCAGTGCCGCAATCGAGGATGGCAGGCGCAGCCCTCCACCACTCACCCAGGCGAGCGCCTCGCCTTCCTGCGCCGCGCGCGGCGCCGCGGCGAAATCCTGGTCGGTGACGACGAATACGATCACCCGGTAATGCCCCGGCGGTGCATTGAAGAGCGCACGCAACCGGTCGGCGAAGCTCTTGCCGGCGCCCCCGGCGTCGACGCTCCAGCGCTCGGGGGCGGGATAAGGGCTGGCGTCGGCGCGGATCTGCTCGGCGCGCGAGGCGAGCGCGAATCCCCCGGGCACGCGGTAGTAGCTGCGCTCGACATAGCCGGCAGCATCGAAGGCGGCCTCGAAACGCTGTGCGACCATGCCGAGGCGTGCGCCCTCCGCAGGCGCGAGCGAGTCTCGCTCGAACACCTCGAAGGCCGAATAGCGGGGCGGCGGCCAGGGGAAATCGGGAAGCACGGCTACGGGCGGATGTCCGCCCCCAATGGCCGATGCCGGCGGAACGGGTGCAGGTGGTGGAGGTGGTGGCTCGGCCGCAGTCGGTGCCTCCTCGGGCGGCGCGCTCTCCACCGGCATCTCCGCCTTCTGACAGCCCACCACCACTGCGGACAGCAGGATGCAGAGCAGAAACCGTCCCGGCCATCCCTCGATCCAGCCTCTCATGTCCGCCTCCCCTCCCGACCCTGGATACGCAGGGGCCGGCGCGCACCGGGGGGACTCGCGTCCCCGCACGAGCCAGGCCCGCCCTGTCAATCTAGGACAGGATCAGGCCGATTGCGAGCCACGACCCGCCGTGCCGCCGCATGCGGGCTTGGTGCCGCCTGGCGCGGGGAGTACATTGGCGCCCATTCCGCCTTTCCGGCCCGCCCCACGCCATGACCACCCCACATCCCGAAATCCGCCCCGGCCAGTCGGTCGAGCTGCTCAAGCAGCTGCACATCCTGACCCGCGACGGCAAGCTCAACCAGGACAGCCGGCGCAAGCTCAAGCAGGTCTACCACCTCTACCAGTTCATCGAACCCTTGCTCGCCGAGGCCCTCGCCGAGCACCCCGACATCGAGCTGGTCGACCACGGCGCCGGCAAGTCCTACCTCGGTTTCATCCTCTACGACCTGTTCTTCAAGGACAACGCGCCCGGCGGCCGCATCCACGGCATCGAGACACGCGACGAGCTGGTGATGAGCTCGCGCCAGCTCGCCGACAAGCTCGGCTTCTCGGCCGGCATGCGCTTCCAGAACCTCAGCGTGGCGGATTCGATCGGCTCGGACCGCCTGCCCGCGCGCATCGACATCGTCACCGCGCTGCACGCCTGCAACACCGCCACCGACGACGCCATCCGCTTCGCGCTGAAGAAGGGCGCGCGCGCCATCGTGCTGGTGCCCTGCTGCCAGGCCGAGGTCGCCGCGGCGCTGCGGCGCAACAAGCAGCAGGCGCTGCGCGGCCCGATCGCCGAGCTGTGGCGCCACCCCATCCACACCCGCGAGTTCGGCAGCCACGTCACCAACGTGCTGCGCTGCCTGCAGCTCGAGGCCCACGGCTACGAAGTCACGGTGACCGAGCTCGTGGGCTGGGAGCATTCGATGAAGAACGAGCTGATCATCGCCCGGCGCCAGCCCGACCGCCCGCGCCAGCGCGCCGCCGAGCGCCTCGCCGCACTGCTCGGCATGCTCGGCCTGGAAGAGCTGTCCGAGCGCTTCTTCACGGGCTGACCGCCCCCCTGCGCCGCTGCGGCGGCGCTTGGGCACGATCGACGCGGTCTCGCGGGAACCATGCGTTTGTGCTGTGCTCGAAATTCCTGTCATGACCGAACTGCTAGAATCGGGGTGTTCGCCACGCACGGCGGACGGGAGACAGGGCACCGCGCCCGAACAGAACCGGAAAGTCGAGGAGGACGGGTGCGGGCGCATCCGGAAGACATATGACCGAATTCGAATCCCCGCTGGCGTTCCTGCTGTCCACGCCCTATGCGAGCCGCTACCCGCGCAAGCTCATCGAGGGCTTCCCCCATGTCGCCCACCGCATCGCCGCGCTCTGGGACGACAAGGACAAGCTCGGCGAATACTTCACCGAGCTCATGGTGTCGAATCGACCGAACCGCCGCGGCTTCCCGCCCGAGGTCGGCGCGGAGATCGTGTACCTGAGCATGGCCTACGACCTCCACGGTCCGGTACGCCCTACCGCACAGGCGGCCCCCGAGGCCACCACCAGTCCACGCGAGGACGCCTGGGACCACGAGCGCGCGGTCACCGAGCTCGAGCGCCTCGACATCCCGGTCACGATGGCGCAGTTCGTGCGAGCGCTCGAGGCCGGCGACCAGCCGCTGTGCTCGCTCTTCCTGCATGCCGGCTTCGACGTCGACAGCCGCGACGCGCGCCAGTGGACCCCGCTGATGATCGCCTGCTTCCACGGCCGCGAGGCGCTCGCGCTCGAGCTGATCCGGCTCGGCGCCAGCGTTGACGCGCAGGACGCGGACGGCTACACGCCGCTGCACTGGGCCTCCGTGAACGGCTACCAGAAGGTCGGCGAAGTGCTGGTGCGCCGCCAGGCCGAGGTCAACGCAGTCAGCAAGGCGGGGATCACGCCCCTGCTGCAGGCCGCGGCACGCGGCCACCTCGGCGTGGTGCGGCTGCTGATCGAGCGCAAGGCCAAGCTCAACCTCGCCGCCACGGACGGCTCGACGGCGCTGCTTAAGGCGGTCGCCAACGGCCACTGGGAGATCGTCAACACCCTGCTCGACGCCGGCGCCTCCACGCAGGCGACGATGAAGAACGGCACCACCCTGGTCGACATCGCCGCGCGCTCCAAGGACGAGCGCATCCGCGAGCGCATCGCCATCGCCGCACGCATGGAGGCCCGCGGTGACGCCCCGATCCAGCGCGACGAGCCGCCGCCGCTCACCGGCACGATCTACTGAAGGCGGCACGGTAAACGCATGGTGGGGATCCCCTCGGCGGCGCTGGCCGTGCTGGTGGTGGCGCTGACCTCGCTCGGGCCGCTCTCCACCGACTTCTACCTCCCCGCCCTGCCGGCAATCGCGCGCGCCCTGCACACCGACAGCGCCGGCGTGCAACTCACCCTGTCGGTCTATCTGCTCGGCTTCGGCGCCGGGCAGCTGCTCGTGGGACCGCTGTCGGACCGCTTCGGGCGGCGGCCGGTGATGCTGTGGGGCATGCTGGTCTTCCTGCTGTCCACGCTCGCGTGCGTGTTCGCCGAGTCGCTCGCCGTGCTGGTCGGCGCACGCCTGCTGCAGGCGTTCGGCGCCTGCGCCGGCCCGGTACTCGGCCGCGCGGTGGTGCGCGACCTCTACGGCCCGGCCGAGTCGGCGCGCATGCTCTCCCACGTGTCCACCGCCACCGCGCTCGCGCCGCTGCTGGCGCCGCTGCTCGGCGGCTGGCTCACCGCGGCGTGGGGCTGGCGCGCAACCTTCGTCGCGCTCGCGGTGTACGCCGTGCTGCTGATGCTCGCGGTGGCGATGCTGCTGCGGGAGACCAACCGCCACCCCGACGCCGACGCGATGCGCCCGGGGCGGATGCTGGCGAACTACCGGACCCTGCTCGCCGACCCCGCCTATCGCGGCGCGCTGCTGATCGGCTGCGGCGCCTTCGCCGCGCTGTTCGCCTTCATCTCCGGCTCGCCCTTCGTGTTCATCGAGCACTTCGGCCTGTCGCCGCAGCAGATGGGCCTCGCCTTCGGGCTCAACGTCACCGGCTTCATGATCGGCACCACGCTGTCGGCGCGGCACTCGCGCCGCCTCGGGCCAGCGCGCCTGATCCGCTACGGCGTGTGGATCGGCGCGGCCTGTGGCGTGCTGCTCGCGGCGCTCGCCTACGCCGGCCCGCAGCACCTGGCTGCGGTGATGCTGCCGATGTGGGGCGTCACCGCGGCGATCGGGCTGATCCTGCCCAACGCCACCGCGCTCGGGCTCGCCGGCTATCCCAGGATGGCCGGCGCCGCGGCCTCGCTGATGGGCTTCGTGCAGATGGGCCTGGGCGCCGGGGCGGGCATGCTGGTCGGGCACGGCGTCCAGCACGGCACCGCGGCGCTCGGCCTCACCGTCGCCGCCGGCATGCTGTTCGCGCTCGCCGCGTGGAGCCGCTCGCCAGCACGCTGAGCACGGACGGCGTTCACAACAGCGCGCGGCCGGCCTCCACCAGCCCGGCGATGTCCGCCTCGAGCGCATCCAGGCGAGCCGCCACGCCGGGCTCGTCCTGTGCGATCGCCTTCTCCAGCCCCCCGGCCGCCTCCATGATGGCGAGCGCGCAGATGAAGCCGGCGTTGCTGCGCAGGGTGTGCATGCGGCGGCCCGCCGCGTCGCGCTCGCCGCACGTCAGGTCGGCGCGAGTCGCCGCGACGACGCCGGCGTTGTCCTCGATGAAGAGCCCGAGCAGGCCGAGGAACATGTCGCGATCCTTGCCGAGGCGCTGCATCGCGCGCTCGCGGTCGATGCCGGGCAGCGCCGGGAAAGCGTCGCCGACCGTGGCGGACGCCGCCGCGGCGGCCTGCACCGGCAGGGCGGGCTCGGGTGCAAAAGCGGGCCTGGGTGCAGCGGCGACCACGGCCGCGGGAAGGGCACCGGCGCCGGCTGCGGGATCCGCTGCGGCCAGGCCGACAGCCGGATGCGGCTCCACCCAGCGCATCAGCAGCTGCGTCATCTGCTCGAGGTCCATCGGCTTGGCCAGCACGTCGTCGGCGCCGGCGGCACGCGCGGCGGCCTGCTGATCCGCGCCCACGCCGGCGGTGAAGGCGATCACCGGCAGCGCGGCGAGGCCGAGCTCGTCGCGGATGCGGCGGGTGGCGGAGAGGCCGTCGAGCACCGGCATCTGCACGTCCATCAGCACCGCGTCGAAGGCCTGCGGCCGGCTGCGCAGCAGCTCGATGGCCTGCTGGCCGTCGGCGGCGAGGGTGGCCTCGGCGCCCTCCAGCGCCAGCGCGCGCTGTACCAGGTCGCGGTTCATCGCGCTGTCGTCCACCACCAGCACCTGCATTCCGGCCAGCCGCGAGCCGGCCGCGTGCTCGGGCACGCGCGCCGCGTGCCCTGCGGCGAACGCGACGGAGCCCCTTTCGCCCCCCCCTTCGGGGCACCACTCGCGCCCCCCTTCGGCCCCCGCCGACGCGCCGTCGGCGACGCGCTCGAGCGGCAGGTCGAACCAGAAGGTGCTGCCCAGCCCCGCCTCGCTGTGCACGCCGATCGCGCCGCCCATCAGCTCGACCAGGCGCTTGCAGATCGACAGGCCGAGCCCGGTGCCGCCGAAGCGCCGCGCGATGCCGGCGTCGGCCTGGGTGAAGGGCGCGAACAGGCGCGCCTGCACCTCGGGCGCGATGCCGATGCCGGTGTCGCGCACCTCCGCATGCACGCGCAGGCGCGCCGCCTCGAGCTCTTCGACGCGCACGCGCAGCGCGACCTCGCCGCGCTCGGTGAACTTGATCGCGTTGCTGACCAGGTTGATCAGGATCTGCTCGATGCGCAGTCCGTCGCCGCGCAGCAGCCCGGGCGGCAGCGTCGGCGGCTCGATGCGCAGCGCGAGCCCCTTCGCGCGCGCGGCCTGCCCCATCAGGCTGTCGAGATTGGCCAGCAGCGCGCGCAGGTCGAAGGGCCGCGGTTCGATGCGCAGCTGGCCAGCCTCGATCTTGGAGAGGTCGAGCACGTCGTCCAGGATCGCCAGCAGCGACTGCCCGGCGCCGCGGATGCGCCCCACCATGTCGCGCTGCGCGGGCGCGAGCGGCTCGCGCTCGAGCACCTGGGCGAGGCCGAGCACGGCGTTCATCGGCGTGCGGATCTCATGGCTCATGTGGGCGAGGAACTCGCTCTTGGCGGCGTTGGCCGCGGCAGCCGCGGCGGAGGCATGGCGCAGGCGCTCCTCCATCTCGATGCGCGCGGAGATGTCCTCGACGATGCCCAGGTAGCGCGGCGCGTCCTCCGAGGCCACCTGCACCGGCGCGAAGGCCAGGCTCACCCACACCGGCGTGCCGTCCGGACGCAGGTAGCGCTTGTTCAGGCGGTAGCCGTCGATGCGCCTGGCGTCCAGGCGGCCGAGCTGGCGCAGGCTCTCGGTGACGTCGTCCGGGTGGGTGAGCACCATCGGGTCGGCGCCGACCAGCTCGCCGACGCTGCGGCCGACGATCTCGGCGAAGCGCGGGTTGGCCTCGGTGATCCGCCGCGTGCGCGGGTCGAGCAGCACCACCCCCAGCGGTGCCTGCTCGAAGATCACCCGGAAGCGCGCCTCGGCGGCCTGGCGCGCCTGCAGCGCGGCGCGCTCGCGCTGCTCGCGGTCGCGCCGCCACACCAGGTAGCCGGCGGAGTACACCAGCATGAGGCCGAGCGCCATCACCACGCCCATGCCCCAGGTCAGCGTGCGGATGCCGGAGTAGGCCTCGCGCTCGTCGATCTCGGCGAGCATCAGCCAGGGCGTGCCCTCGACCGCGGCGGCATAGGCCAGCACCGGCACGCCGCGGTAGTCGCGTCCGCCGGAGAGGATGCCGCGCTCGCCGAGCGCCGCGCGCGCGGCCGGCAGGTCGGGGGTGGAGAGCGGGCGCTCGAGCGCGAGCCCCGCGTCGGCCTGATGGCGCAGCGGGGTCAGGAAGCGCACGCCCTCGCCATCGCGCCGCACCAGATAGGTCTCGGCGCTGCGCGTCGGCACCGGCCAGGCCTCGACCATCGGATACAGCGCGGCCTCGGCCTCCCAGGTCAGGTAGGCCACGCCGCGCGCCGGCACGCCCACCGGCGCGAGCACGCCGTAGTGCGTGCGCCCCCGGGCGTCCTCGTGCAGATCGACGAACTCGACGCGCGGCCGCCGCAGCACGTCGGCGATCAGCCCGGCATGGGCGGAGAGGTCCGGGCTGCCGACCGCGAGCGCGGGCGCGCCGTCGGCGTCGAGCAGGGCCACGCCCTGCCAGCCACGCAGGCGGACGAGCTCCTCGACGAGCGCCTGCATGCGCGCGAGGGCCACCTCGTCGCGGCGGCCGCCGTCCACCCAGCCCTCGAACAAGGCCTCGAGCTGCGAATGCCCGGAGAACACCATCTGCGCATCCACCCGCGCCTCGGCGAGCCAGCCCTCGATGTGCTGGCGCTTCTGCTCGGCGATGACCGCCAGCGTGCGCTGGGTCTCGCGGCGGATCTCCTCGCTCAGCGAGCGGTAGCCGAAGGCGCCGACGCCGGCGACCAGCACGGTGAGGGCGATGAGCGGGAAGGCGAGGCGCCAGCCGGCGTGGCGGCGGCCACGGTCGGCGGCATCGGCGGCGGAGGCGAGTTTCATGGCGTGAGGGCGCGCGATCGCAGCCGGGGCGGTGCGCGCAGGCGAGAGGATGTCGGCATTGTTGCGCCGCGGCAGGCGCGCTGCAACCCGCTTCGGGCTGTTCAGCCGCCACCGGCGAGGAAAAGCGCCGGATCGACCATGGTGCGATTGAGCATCACCGACCAGTGCAGGTGCGGGCCGGTGACGCGCCCGGTGGCGCCCACCGCGCCGATGCGCGCGCCCGCCTCCACGGTGTCGCCCGCCTTCACCGCGATCGAGGAGAGGTGGCAGTACATCGTGAGCAGGCCGCGGCCGTGGTCGATCCACACCGTGTTGCCGTTGAAGAAGTAGTCGCCGGTGTCGATCACCTTGCCCGCCGCGGCGGCCACCACCGGCGTGCCGGTGGGCGCGGCGATGTCCATGCCGCCGTGCGGCTTGCGCGGCTGATCGTTGAACACCCGGCGCAGGCCGAAGGAGCCCGAGCGCCGCCCCGGCACCGGCTGCAGCATGCGCAGGCTGCCCGGGTCGAGGGCGCTCCAGGTGGCGACGATCTCGGCCGAGCGCAGGCGCTCGCGCTCGTGGCGGGCGAGGTCGGTGGGTGACAGGTCCACCTTGCCCGGCGCCACCTTCAGGCGCTGCTCGGCGTAGCGCACCGGCCCCACCGCGACGGGCAGCCGGCGCGGCGGCTCGCCTTCTGCGCGCAGCTCCAGCTCCAGGCTGCCGGGCGCGGCCTCGAGCGGGATGCCCACCACCGCGGTCCATCCGCCCGGGCGGCCGGCGACCAGCACTGGCACGCCATCCAGGCTGGCCTGGCGATCCCGGCGGTG
>NZ_AMXF01000151.1 GCF_000310225.1 Thauera phenylacetica B4P | reverse complement strand
CGGTCAGCCGCGCCTTCCGGGCGCGCCTCGCCAGCCATCTGGGCGCACGCACCGACGCGCTGCTGCGCCACCCGCGCTTCAGGCTGCACCTCTTCACCAGCCGTGGCGTGCATCCGCTGCTGCGCCGGGAGGGGCGGCTGCGCACGCTCGCCGGCTATGTGGGCGCCTACGCCGCCAACCTGCGCAGCCGCGCGCGCATGGGCGGCTGGCTCGAGCGCGTGGTGTTCTCGGATGCGCGCGATGCGCTGCCCTTCGCCCTCGACGACTATCCCGGGCGCACGTGCGCGCTCGGCCCGCACAACAGCTTCGAGGCCCTGGTGGCGAGCTGCTCGATCCCGTTCTGGCTGCAGGCCGTGCACGACATCCCCGGCGCGCCCCCCGGTGCCTACTGGGACGGCGGCATCACCGACTACCATCTGCACCTGGATTACGCCTCGGCGCTGCGCGGGCGGGGGGAGCGCGTGCCGGGCAGGGCGTGGGCGGGCTCGCCCGGGGGCGAGCGCAGGCGGGAGGAGGCGTCGAGCCGGAGCTCGGAGGAGGGGTTCCCGAGCTCGGAGGCGGAGAGCCCGAGCCCGGAGGAGGAGCGCCGGCGCTCGGAGGGTGCGTCGCTCGGGACGTCGGCGGACGTCCGTGCGGAAGGACCCCGGCTGGTGCTCTACCCGCATTTCCAGCCCAGCGTCGTCCCCGGCTGGCTGGACAAGTCGCTGCACGCGCGCCATGGGGCCAGCGCGCGCCTCGACAACGTGGTGCTGCTGGTCCCGGACGCGGACTGGATCGCCCGCCTGCCCAACGCCAAGCTGCCCGACCGGCGCGATTTCAAGGCCTACGGGGCCGACCACGCGGGGCGCGCGGCGGTGTGGCGGCGCGCGATCGCGGAGAGCGAGCGGCTCGCCGACGAGTTCGCCGCGCGCGTCGAGGGGGGCCGTCCGATCGAGGCGGAGGCGCTCGGCGAAGGCTGATTCAGCCCTCGGCAGCCGGGGCGGCGATGCGCGACGCCGTCGGGCGGGGCCGGCGCTGCATCATGTCGGTGATGAAGCCGTCGCGGCTCTGCTGCAGGCGGGGCGCGTAACGCGCGCGCAGCTCGCCCAGGGTGGCGACGTGGCGGCCCTTGATCGGATGGGCGGGGAAGACGAGGGTCTGCTCCGGCAGCGTGAACAGGCGGCGGGTGAGGGTGTCGAAGAGCGCGCCCGGATCGGCCTCGCCGTCGCCCGCGCAGCAGCTGCCCACGTCGAAGGCGTCGCCGCAGAAGAGCCGGTCGCGCCACAGGTAGCTCAGGCAGCCGGGGGTGTGGCCCGGCGTGCTCAGCACGCGCACGACCTCGTTGCCGAACACCAGCGGGGCGCCGTGCGCGACACGCATCGCCTCGCGGCTGCAGCCCCTCGGCAGCGCCGCCGCCTCGCCCACGACCAGCTGCGCGCTGGTGCAGTCGCACAGCGCGCTGCAGTCGGCCGCGTCCACCTGGTGCACGTGAGTGCGCAGCACGTGGCACAGGCGCAGGCTGCGCTCGGTGAGGAGGGCCAGGATGAGCTCGGTCTGGCGCGGCGGCGGGTCGATGACCACCGCCTCCTGCTCGTCGAGGTCGGCGAGCAGGTAGCCGATCTGGCTGGAGTCGGGGCTGTGCAGGGGATGGAAGTACATGGCGGCGCGCGCCCGCTCGCGCAGGCGGGTCTCGGTTGTCAGGCTGCTTTGCGCAGGGCGGTGACCCACTCGATCATCTTGCGGTTGGCCTCGGGCATCGGCGCCTCGAGGAAGCTGATCACGAAGCGGTCGGGCAGCTCCGCGAAGCCGATCGAGCGCGGACGCACGGCCATCATGGTGGGGTCGAGCAGCTTCACGCCAAAGCAGAAGATCAGGTTCTTCGCCGCCAGGATGTCGGGGCGGATCTCGCCGCCGATCAGCTGCGTGTGGGCGAGATGGTCGAAGGTCGCGATCAGGCGCACGGTGGGGTCGGCCTCGGCCCTGGCCTCGATCGCCTTCAGCAGGTCGTCGAGGTGCACGTGATCGGTCTCGTTCTTGCCGAGTTCGAGGACATGGATCGGATACTTGTCGGCGAGCAGCTTGTTCTGCATGGAAGACTCCTGGATCGGATGGGAGATGGAGGAAGGGGCGGCGGCGCAGCCCGGCCTGCATTATCGGGCTGGCGGCGGTGCCGCGTCCGGATGCTTCGTGGATGAGGCGCGAGCCTCGTCTCCCGGTCACTAACAGGAATCGTGCCAGCGCCGGCGACGTCGGAAATCGACTGGAAAGGGCGGCGCTGCGGGCCGACCGGGACCTGACGCTGGCGTGTCTTCCTGTCACTTGCGTCAGACTGTCAGACAGGCTGGCGGTATTGGCAGACCCGGCGCGTTCAACGGGACTCGTCGTGGGCGTGGCCCTGCGCATGGGCGTGGCCGTGTTCATGACCGTGCCTATGCTCATGCCCATGCCCATGCCCATGCCCATGCTCGTGCGGCAGCGGCGGCTTCACGATTCCGGCGACGTAGTCGTGCACCGCCTGGAGGGGGTCGGTCTCGCCGGTGAGCACGACCTCGATGCCGCGCGCGCCGAGCCGGCGCACGAAGCCGTCGCCGGCGCCAGCGGTGATCACCGCGTCCATCGCGAAGAGCGGGTGGTCGAGGCCGCGATATTCGTGCAGCGCGAGCTCGCGCGGCAGTTCGAGGCGTTCGACCTCGCGCGGTGTGCACGGGGTGGCGAGGTCGAAGACGATGAAGCGCCGGGCCTTGCCGGCGTGGGCGGTGACGGTGCGGAAGTTCTGGCTGGAGACGGCGATTTTCATGATCTGCCTGCGGAAGAAGTGGGGGGAATGCCTTCTTCCTCATTCAAGATCCGTGCCATCTGCCCCGGCCGACCTCAGGCCTTGAAGCTGTCGGGCATCTGCACCGCGACGACCTCGCCGCGCGCGGTCATCACGTCGCCTGCCCAGACTTCGGCCTCCACGACCACCTTGCGCCCCTTGATCTCCTTGACGCGGCCGCGCAGCACGAGCTCCGGGCCCATCGGCGTGGGCTTGAGGAAGTCCACGTGCAGCGAACCGGTCACGAAGCGCAAGGGCGGTTCGCTGTCCATCGGGCGGTTCTCGGCGCGGTAGGCCGCCGCGGCCGCGGTGCCGGTGCCGTGGCAGTCGATCAGCGAGGCGATCAGGCCGCCATAGACGAAGCCGGGAATCGCGGTGTGCTCGGGCCTGGGGTGGTAGCGGGTGACGGTCTCGTCGCCCTCCCAGAAGGTCTTGATCTGGTGGCCGTGCTCGTTGAGGCGGCCGCAGCCGTAGCAGTGGGCGACGTTCTCGGGGTAGTAGTCCTGGAAGGCGAGCATGCTGGTGACTCCGGGGAGTGAAGGAAGGCGTGCATCTTATGCCCGCCTTCATCCCGCGCCCATTGCGCTCGCCGACAGCGAGCATGCAAACGCCGCCAGATCGATTCGCGCCTTCCGGCGTGCCCACCGGGGCGCCGTCAGCGCGGGTGGACGCGATAGCGTTCGATCAGGCCGCGGGTGCTGGCGTCGTGGGCGTCCGCGGCGGGCGCGGGTGCGTGCGGGTCGAGCTCGGCCAGCACGCGCGCGGCGAGTTGCTTGCCGAGCTCCACGCCCCACTGGTCGAAGCTGTTCACGTCCCAGATCACCCCCTGGACGAAGGTGCGGTGCTCGTAGGCTGCGATCAGGGCGCCCAGCGTGAAGGGATCGAGGCGATCGAGCAGCAGCACGTTGCTCGGCCGGTTGCCGGGGAACACGCGGTGCGGGAGCAGGGCGGCGATGCGCGCGTCGGGGAGGCCGGCGGCGCGCATCTCGGCCTCGGCCTCGGCGGCGGTCTTGCCGCGCATCAGGGCCTCGGCCTGCGCCACCAGGTTGGCGAAGGCGATGCGGTGCAGGCCCTCGTGCGCGCGGCCGGGGTCGAGCACGCCGATGAAATCCACCGGGACGAGCTGCGTGCCTTGATGCACCAGCTGGAAATACGCGTGCTGGCCGTTGATGCCTTGCTCGCCCCACAGGATGGGGCTGGTGCGGCAATCCACCGGTGTGCCGTCGTGGCGCACCGACTTGCCATTCGATTCCATGTCGAGCTGCTGCAGGTAGGCGGGCAGGCGGTGCAGGCGCTGGTGATAGGGGGCGATGAGCTGGCTCGCGGCGCCGAGGAAATTCACGTTCCAGATGCCGAGCAGCGCCATCAGCACCGGCAGGTTGGCCGCGGGCGGGGCGGTGCGGAAATGCTCGTCCATCGAGTGCGCGCCGGCGAGCAGTTCGTCGAAGCGATCGGGGCCGAGGGCGAGCGCGATGGGCAGGCCGATCGCGCTCCACAGCGAGAAGCGCCCGCCCACCCAGTCCCAGAAGCCGAACATGTTGGCGGTGTCGATGCCGAAGTCGCGCACCGCTGCGGCGTTGGTCGACACGGCCACGAAGTGGCGCGCGACCGCGGCCTCGTCGCCGAGCGCGCCGACGAGCCAGGCACGCGCCGCGTGCGCGTTGGCGAGCGTCTCCTGGGTGGTGAAGGTCTTTGAGGCGACCACGAACAAGGTGCTGCGCGGATCGCAGCGCCGCGTCACGTCGCCGATGTGCACGCCGTCCACGTTGGAGACGAAGTGCATGCGCGGGCCGTCGTCGGCGTGGTCGGCGAGCGCCTCGCAGACCATCGCCGGGCCGAGGTCGGAGCCGCCGATGCCGATGTTGACCACGTCGGTGATGCGTTCTCCGCCGTGGCCGCGCCACTCGCCGCCGCGCACCTGCTGGCTGAAGGCGCGCATGCGCGCCCGCACCGCATGGACCTCGGCGGCGACGTCGGAGCCTCCGGCCTGCCAGCGCGTGCCCGGCGGGCAGCGCAGCGCCACATGGAGCACGGCGCGGGCCTCGGTGGTGTTGATGCGTTCGCCGCCGAACATTGCCTGGATGCGGCCGGCGAGCCCGGCCTCGTCGGCCAGGCGCAGCAGCAGCGCGAGTTCGTCGTCGTCGAGCAGGTTCTTGGAGTAATCCAGGGTGATGCCGCAGGCGCCGGCCTGCATGCGCGCGGTGCGCGAGGGGTCGGCGACGAAGCGTTCGCGCAGGGAGGGCAGGGGATGGAGGCGGCGCTGCTCGAGCGATTGCCAGGCAGCGAGGGAGGAAGGGGCAGGCATTGGAAGGGACCGGAACGGCCGATGCGAGGAAGATGGGCGCTTGCCGAGGATCTTACCGAGCGCACGCGCGCCTGTGTGCACGGAAAGCACCGCAGGGCGGGGCCTGCGGCACGCTGCGCTCTCGAACGGAATGCGGCGGCCTCTCCGCGGCTGCGGGCGCTTGATATACTCGCCGCTCCCCGAACCTTTGCGAGTCGCCCTCCGGCATGCCGCTCAACATCCCGAATGCGCTGACCTGGGCGCGGATCGCCATGATCCCGGTCTTCGTCGGCCTCTTCTATCTCCCCGACTCGTGGATGCCGATCGCGACCCAGAACCTGGTCGCCACGGTGATCTTCGTTGCCGCCGCGGTGACCGACTGGTTCGACGGCTACCTGGCCCGCGCGCTCGGCCAGACCTCGGCCTTCGGAGCCTTCCTGGATCCGGTGGCCGACAAGCTGATGGTGGCCGCCGCCTTGATCCTGCTGGTGCAGCTCGGCCGGGTGGATGCGCTGATCGCGGTCGTCATCATCGGGCGCGAGATCACGATCTCGGCCCTGCGCGAGTGGATGGCGCGGGTCGGCCAGTCGGGGAGCGTCGCGGTGGCCTATGTGGGCAAGCTCAAGACCACCGCGCAGATGGTCGCGATCCCGATGCTGCTCTTCAACGCGTCGTTGTACGGCGTCGACCTGCGCCTGGCGGGCGAGGTGCTGATCTACGTCGCCGCGGCGCTCACCCTGTGGTCGATGGGGTACTATCTGCGGCGCGCGATGCCGCTGCTGCGCGATACGGAATAGTGAAGCGCATCGCGAGAAAATTCAGATAGAGGTTGACGAACAAAAAATACTGCCTATAATGGCGGTCTTTCCCGAGCGGGAATAGCTCAGTTGGTAGAGCGCAACCTTGCCAAGGTTGAGGTCGCGAGTTCGAGACTCGTTTCCCGCTCCAAAGAATTCGCAGCTTGGGCAGTGCCCAAGCAGGTGGCCCCAAAGTGATGGGGTGGCCGGCCGAAACGGTCGCGGCGCGATGGCAGAGTGGTTATGCAGCGGCCTGCAAAGCCGTGTACCCCGGTTCGATTCCGAGTCGCGCCTCCAGTAGTAAAAAAGTTGTAAATAAGTATTGCGAAACGGTGCAAGCAAATCTATAATTTGCGCCGCTTCCGTCAAAGCGGGAATAGCTCAGTTGGTAGAGCGCAACCTTGCCAAGGTTGAGGTCGCGAGTTCGAGACTCGTTTCCCGCTCCAGATTCAGAAAACCGGATGTGCGCCAGGCGCCCGTCCGGTTTTTCCGTTTACCCGCTCGTTTCCGTTCACCCGCTCCTCCGCGCAGCTTCCTGCGGTTTGCCGGACGACGCCTCGCGGGGTAGGCTCGGACTTCACCTGTCGATCCACGAGCCTCGCGCAACGCATGCCCTCGACCCTCGATTCCAGCCTCCCCCTCCCGGCCGGTGCCGTGCTTCCCGACTATGGCGACGGCGGGCTCTACGGCTTCGCGCGTGGGCTGCGCAACTGGCTCCACGATCGCAAGGCCGGGTGGCCGGCGGCCGAGGTCGCGCCGGGCGCGCGCGCGCTGGTTGTGCTGCTGGTCATCGACGGGTTGGGGGAGCGCTTTCTCGATACGGTCGGGCGCGGCTCGGCGCTGCACGCGGCCCGCTCCGCGAGCCTGAGCTCGGTGTGCCCGAGCACCACCGCGAGCGCGATCACCACGCTCGCGACCGGCGTCGCGCCCGTCGAGCACGGTCTCAACGGCTGGTTCATCCATGATCGCCGCTTCGGTGGCGTGATCGCGCCCTTGCCGCTGATCCGGCGCAGCGGCGAGCCGCTGGAGGCCTTTCGCCTGTTGCCGCGCCTGTTCCCGGTGGCGCCGATGTATCGCCATGCCTGCCGACCGGTCACCCTGGTCTCGCCGGCGCACATCGCCTTCTCGCGCTTTTCGCTGCACCACGGGCGCGGGGCGCACATCGAGGCCTACGAGGGGCTGGACGACTGCGTCGCCGCCATCATCGACATGGCGGACGCGCTCGCGCACAGCGGCGGCTTGATCCACGCCTACTATCCGGTGTTCGATCTGCTGAGCCACGAGCACGGCTGTCGCTCGCCCGAGGCGATCGCCTGCTTCACGCGGGTCGATGCCGCCTTCGCGCTGCTACAGCGGGCGCTGGCGGGGCGAGGCGTGCGCCTGCTGGTCACGGCCGACCACGGCTTCATCGATGCGCCCCCCGAGCGTCGCATCGACCTCGCGCCCGACGGCGAGGTCGCCGCCATGTTCGCCGCGCCGCTGTTCGGCGAGCGCCGGCTGGCCTTCTGTCGCGTGCGTGCGGGTGCGCAGGCGGAGTTCGAGGCCTGGGCGGCAGGCGAGCTGCGTGGCAAGGGGGTCGCCGTGCGCAGCGAGGACTTTCTCGCCGCCGGCCTGCTGGGCCCCGGCCAGCCGCATCCGCGCCTGGCGGAGCGCCTGGGCAGCCATGCGCTGCTGATGGAGGCCGGGTGGACGATCGTGGATCACGTGCCCGGCGAGCACGAGCACACCATGATCGGCGTGCATGGCGGCCTGAGCGCAGACGAGATGCGCGTGCCGCTGATCGTGGCGCGCACCTGAGCGCGGGCAATCGGGAGGTCCTCGCCGGAAAAAGGCGGGTGAAGGGGCAGGCCGCGATCGGCCCGCATCCCTGCCTGCGACGCCTGGCGCGTCCTCAGTGCAGGTCTTCCTCGGCCGGCGGGACCGGCAGCACCAGGATGCCTTCTTCGAGCAGCGACTCCACCTCGTCGGCGGAGGCCGAGCCGCGGATGTCGCGCGCCTCGGTCTCGCCGTAGTGGATGCGGCGCGCCTCTTCGGGCAGGCGCTCGCCGACGTCCTCGGCGCTGCGCGCCATGCCGCGCAGCTGCGTCATCAGGCGCGCGAGGGCTTCGGGAGGCGGGGCGGAGGGCGGGGCGGCCCTGACCGCGTGGACGGCACGCGCGGCAGGCTGCTCTTCAGGCGCGGCCTGGCCGGTCTGCACGTAGGGGGCGCTCGGCAGGCGGCGGACCTCGGTGCTCCCGCACACCGGGCAGCTCACCAGCGTGCGCGCGAGCTGCGCCTCGAAGGCCGCGGCAGAGCCGAACCAGCCTTCGAAACGGTGCTCGTTGCTGCAGTGGAGGTCGAGTACGATCATTGCTTTCCCTGTCCGGTCGGCTCGCCCGGCGGGGCGCCGCGGCAAGGGTGGGACAGCGGCTGAGCGTCGTGGTGCCCGGGACGGGACTCGAACCCGTAAGGCTTGCGCCGGCGGATTTTAAATCCGCTATGGTTACCGATTTCATCACCCGGGCGGGCGCGCTTCAGCGGTTTTGCTCCGGCAGCACGATGTTGACCTCGAGCACCTCCATGTTGTCCTGCTTGTCGAGGTGCACCTTGATGTCGTCCGGATTGACCGCGACGTACTTCGAGATCACCTCGATCAGCTCGCGCTGCAGCGCGGGCAGGAAATCGGCCGTCGGACTCCCTCCCGCACGCTCGTGGGCGATCAGCAGGGACAGCCGGTTCTTGGCGATCTCCGCGGTCTTCTTCTTTTCGCCGAAGAGGCGGGCGAGGAAGGACATGTCACTTGCCTCCGAACAGGCGCTTGATCAGGCCGGGCTTTTCGTAATTGACGTAGCGCAGCGGCAGGTCTTCGCCGAGGAAACGGGCGACGACGTCGGCGTAGGCTTCGGCGACGTCGGTGCCCTTGAGGTGGATCGCCGGCGTGCCCTGGTTGGATGCGTGCAGCACCGATTCGGACTCGGGGATCACGCCGATCAGCGGCACGCGCAGCAGCTCCTGCACGTCCTTGTAGGACAGCATCTCGCCGTCTTCCACGCGCTTCGGGGAGTAGCGGGTGATGAGCAGGTGCTCCTTGACCGGCTCGCCGCCGTCGCGGGCGCGCTTGGACTTGCTCTGCAGGATGCCGAGGATGCGGTCGGAGTCACGCACCGACGAGACCTCGGGGTTGGTGGTGACGATCGCCTCGTCGGCGAAGGTCAGCGCCATCACCGCGCCGCGCTCGATGCCGGCGGGGGAGTCGCACACCACGAACTCGAAGCCCATGTGCTCGAGCTCCTCGAGCACCTTGCCGACGCCTTCCTCGGTCAGCGCATCCTTGTCGCGCGTCTGCGAGGCGGGAAGGATGAAGAGGTTGTCGCAGTGCTTGTCCTTGATCAGGGCCTGGTTGAGGCGGGCCTCGCCATTGACGACGTTGACCAGGTCGTACACCACGCGGCGCTCGCAGCCCATGATGAGGTCGAGGTTGCGCAGGCCGACGTCGAAGTCGATGACCGCGGTCTTGAAGCCGCGCAGGGCGAGTCCGGAAGCGAATGCCGCACTGGTGGTGGTCTTGCCGACGCCGCCCTTGCCCGAAGTTACTACGATGACTCTCACGGTTTCCCCTTGTGGATGCGGTATGGCTGGCTCAGTCGAGCTTCAGCACTTCGAGGTTGAGTGTATGGTCGGCGCCGCTCAGCCGCACCAGGGTGGGCTTGCCCGCGAAGGCTTCGGGAATGCCGCGCTCGAAGGTGCGGTACACGCCGGCGATCGAGACCAGCTCGGGGCCGAAGTTGCTGGCCACGATGCGTGCCGCCTGGTCGCCCTGGGCGCCGGCGAGCGCGCGCCCGCGCAAGGGACCGTAGCAGTGGATGCTGCCGTCGGCGATGACCTCCGCGCCGGGGCTGACGCCGCCGAGCAGCACGAGGTCGGTGCCGCGCGCGTAGATCTGCTGGCCCGAGCGTAGCGGGCGGTCGACGAACATGGTCGGGGTGGCGGTCGCAGCGCTGGCGGCGGGTGCGGCGGGGGGCGCCTGCGTGGCGACTGGCTCCGGGGGTGGGGCCGGCTGCGCGGGCGCCTCTGCGGGCGGGC
>NZ_AMXF01000150.1 GCF_000310225.1 Thauera phenylacetica B4P | reverse complement strand
CGCGAATGCAGCGGTCCCGACCCGCACGCCCACCCAGCCCCGCCGCCGCATTCGCGGCGGCCGCCGCTCCTACAGCTCCCCGAGCCGCGTCGGCCTCCTGTAGGAGCGCCGGCAGGCGCGAATGCAGCGTGACCGACCCGCACGCCCACCGAGCCCCGCCGCCGAATTCGCGGCGGCCGCCGCTCCTACAACCCCCCGAACCGCGTCGGTCTCATGCTGGCGCTGCCGGCAGCTCGCGGCTGCTCCGCTGCTTGACTATACAGTACCGTTTTGGTACTTTTAATTCCGACCCAACCCCGCGAGCACGCTCCCATGCTGCGCATCAGCAAACTCACCGACTACGGCACCCTGATCCTGACCCACATGGCCGGGCACCCCGGTCGCGTGCACAGCGCGGCCGGCCTTGCCGAGGCGCTCGGCCTGGGCCTGCCCACGGTCAGCAAGGTACTCAAGACCCTCGGCCGCCACGAGCTCGTGAGCAGCCAGCGTGGCGCGCATGGCGGCTATGCGCTCGCCCGTCCGCCGAACCGCATCACCGTGGCGGACGTGATCGACGCGCTCGAGGAGCAGGCCTTCGGGCTCACCGAGTGCAGCTCGAGCAGCGGCGTGTGCGCGATCGAATCCGACTGCCGCATCCGCGAGAACTGGATGCGGATCAACACCGTGGTGCGCCAGGCGCTGCAGGCGGTCAACATCGCGGACATGGTCCACCCCGGCCACGGCGCCGCCTTCCCCGCCCCGCACCCCACCGAACACCGCATGCACGGCCCCGCGCGCAGCGCCGCCGCCTGCCTCCCCGGCGCGCGCACAGACGAACAGGAGATCTGATGATGAACGCCCCCACCTCGGCCGCCGCCACCTCCCCCGCTCCCACCTCCCGCGGCGATGCCATCGGCGCCTTCCTGGAACAGGACTACGCCGCCGGCTTCGTCACCACGCTCGAGACCGACACCGTGCCCAAGGGCCTGTCGGAGGACGTCATCCGCATGATCTCGGCGCGCAAGGGCGAGCCCGAATGGCTGCTCGACTGGCGCCTCGAGGCCTACCGCCACTGGCTGACGATGAGGCCGCCGAAGTGGGCCGCGGTGGAGTTTCCCGCGATCGACTTCCAGGACATCGTCTATTACTCCGCGCCCAAGTCGAAGAAGGACGGCCCCAAGAGCCTGGACGAGGTCGACCCCGAGCTGCTGCGCACCTTCGAGAAGCTCGGCGTGCCGCTGCACGAGCGCGCGCGCCTGGCCGGCGTGGCGGTCGATGCGGTGTTCGACTCGGTGAGCGTGGCGACGACCTTCAAGAAGGAGCTGGGCGCGCACGGCGTGATCTTCTGTTCCTTCTCCGAGGCGGTGAAGGAGCACCCGGAGCTGGTGCGCCAGTACCTCGGGACCGTGGTGCCGCCGGGCGACAACTTCTACGCCGCGCTCAATTCGGCGGTGTTCTCCGACGGCTCCTTCGTCTTCATCCCCAAGGGCGTCAAGTGCCCGATGGAGCTCTCCACCTACTTCCGCATCAACGCCCGCGACACCGGCCAGTTCGAGCGCACGCTGATCATCGCCGAGGAAGGTGCCTCGGTGAGCTACCTCGAGGGCTGTACCGCGCCGATGCGCGACGAGAACCAGCTCCACGCCGCGGTGGTCGAGCTGATCGCGCTCGCCGACGCCAAGATCAAGTATTCCACCGTGCAGAACTGGTACCCGGGCGACAAGGACGGCAAGGGCGGCATCTACAACTTCGTCACCAAGCGCGGTGACTGCCGCGGCGCGCGCTCGCACATCTCGTGGACCCAGGTCGAGACCGGCTCGGCGATCACCTGGAAGTACCCGAGCGTGATCCTGCGCGGCGACTCGTCGGTGGGCGACTTCCACTCGGTGGCGCTGACCAACAACCTGCAGCAGGCCGACACCGGCACCAAGATGATCCACATGGGGCGCAACACCCGCAGCACCATCCTCAGCAAGGGCATCTCGGCCGGGCGCGGCAGCAACACCTTCCGCGGCCTGGTCAAGGTCACGCCCAAGGCCGAGGGCGCACGCAACTACACGCAGTGCGATTCGCTCTTGATCGGCGACCGCTGCGCCGCGCACACCTTCCCCACCATCGAGGTGCGCCACCCGACCGCCCACGTCGAGCACGAGGCCACCACCTCGCGCATCGGCGAGGACCAGCTCTTCTACGCGATGCAGCGCGGCATCAGCGCCGAGGACGCGGTGTCGATGATCGTCAATGGCTTCTGCCGCGAGGTGTTCAAGGAACTGCCGATGGAGTTCGCGGTGGAAGCACAGAAATTGCTGGGCGTGAGCCTCGAAGGCAGCGTCGGCTAAGGACCCACAGGAGAATCGAGATGCTGAAAATCAACAATCTGCACGCCGCGATCGACGGCAAGGACATCCTCAAGGGCCTCGACCTCGAGGTCGCCGACGGCGAGGTGCACGCCATCATGGGCCCCAACGGCTCGGGCAAGAGCACGCTCGCCCAGGTGCTGGCCGGGCGCGAGACCTTCACCGTCACCGACGGCAGCGTCGACTGGGACGGCACCGACCTGCTCGCCCTGCCCGCCGAAGAGCGCGCGCGCGCCGGACTCTTCCTCGCCTTCCAGTACCCGGTCGAGATCCCGGGCGTGTCCAATGCCTACTTCCTCAAGGCCGCGGTCAACGCCGTGCGCCGCCACCGCGGGCTGCCGGAATACGACGCGATGGACTTCCTCGCGCGGGTGAAGGCCGAGATGAAGGCGGTCGGCATGAAGGAGGAGTTCCTCTACCGCTCGGTCAATGAGGGCTTCTCGGGCGGTGAGAAGAAGCGCAACGAGGTGCTGCAGATGGCGCTGCTCGAGCCCAGGCTCGCGGTGCTGGACGAGACCGACTCGGGGCTGGACATCGACGCGCTGAAGATCGTCGCCGAGGGCGTCAATCGCCTGCGCTCGCCCGAGCGCTCGATGATCGTGATCACCCACTACCAGCGCCTGCTCGACTACATCGTGCCGGACAAGGTGCACGTGCTGTCGCAGGGCCGCATCGTGCGCTCGGGCGGGCGCGAGCTCGCGCTGGAGTTGGAAGAGCACGGCTACGGCTGGATCGACGCGGCGCAGAGCGGCAAGGCCGGCGGGGCGTCGGCGGGAGCGCGGCCATGAGCGCGATCGACTTCTGGCTCGGACGCCATCGCGACACCGCCGCCAGGCTGCCCGGCGCCGACCTGCCCTGGCTCGTCCGCCTGCGCGAGGACGCGATCGACCGCTTCGCCGACGAAGGCTGGCCGACGACGCGGCGCGAGAACTGGCGCCACACCTCGCTCGCCTTCATGGGGCAGCAGGCGCTGGCGGCCGAGGCGAGCGACAAACCCGAGGCGGTGCTGGCACGGCTGCGCGAACGTTATCGCACGGCGTCTCGCGGGCAAGCCGGCACGCACGAAGGCGTCGCCAGCGTCGTGGGAGCGGGCTCGACCGCGAATGCTGCGGCCTCTGCCCCGCAGGACCTTGACCACTGGCTGGTCTTCGTCGATGGCAAGTTTGCCCCCGCGCTGTCGGCGATCGGCGGGCTGCCCGGCGGCGCGCGCATCGGCAGCCTCGCCGATGCGCTGAAGCAGAGCCCCGAAACGGTGGAAGCCGCCTTCGGCAGCGCCCTCGATGGCGAAGCCCCCCAGGCGCTCAACGCCGCCTTGGTCACCGACGGCGCCTGGATCCGCCTCGGCCGCGGCATCGCTATCGAGCACCCGATCCACCTCGTCTTCATCGGTGCCACGGTCGCCGACCAGCACCTGCGCAACCTCGTCGTCGCCGAGGCTGGCGCGCAGGCGACCATCGTCGAGCACTACCCGGCCGGCGCCGCGGGCAGCACGCTGACCACCGCCGTCACCCGCGTGCTCGCCGCGCAGGACAGCCACGTCACGCACCTCAAGCTGCAGCAGGAGGCGCCCGAGGCCATCCACCTGGCGACGATCGAGGCCGAGCAGGCGCGCGGCGCGGTGTTCGCCTCGCACTCGCTGTCCTTCGGCGCGCGCCTGGCACGCAACGACATCCGCACCCGGCTCGCCGGCGAAGGCGCCGAGGCGCTGTTGAACGGCCTCTACCACGCCGACGGCCGCCGCCATGTCGATCACCACACCCGCATCGACCACGCCCGCCCGCAGGGCACCAGCCGCGAGTTCTACCGCGGCCTGCTCGACGGCAGCGCGCGCGGCGTGTTCACCGGCCGCATCCTGGTCGCCCAGGACGCCCAGCGCACCGACGCCATGCAGCGCTGCGACAACCTGCTGCTGTCCCGCCTGGCCGAGGCCGACGCCCGCCCCGAGCTGGAGATCTACGCCGACGACGTCAAGTGCGCGCACGGCGCCACGATCGGCCAGCTCGACGAGGACGCCCTCTTCTACCTGCGCAGCCGCGGCGTCGATGCGGTGCACGCACGCCAGCTGCTGACCTACGCCTTCGCCGCCGAAGTGCTCGAGCGCATCGCCCACGCGCCGCTGCGCGCGCTCGGCCGCGCCGCGCTGCTCGAACGCCTGCCCGAGGGCGCCCGACTGGAGGAACTGCTGTGAACGCCCCGCGCGAACCCGGCGTGCAGACGCCCATCCTGGACCTCGCCGCCGACTTCCCCATCCTGTCGCGGCCGGTGCATGGCCGGCGGCTCGCCTACCTCGACAACGGCGCCACCACGCAGAAGCCGGCGGCGGTGATCGAGGCCGAGGCGCGCTTCTACCGCGAGTCCAACGCCAACATCCACCGCGGCGTGCACTGGCTGTCGCAGCACGCCACCGAGCTCTACGACGGCGCGCGCGCCACGGTGCAGCGCTTCCTCAACGCCGCGCGCGCCGACGAGATCGTGTTCACCCGCGGCACCACCGAGGCGATCAACCTGGTGGCGCAGAGCTGGGGCCGGCCGCGGCTCGCCGCGGGCGACGAGATCCTGCTCAGCACCATGGAGCACCACTCCAACATCGTGCCCTGGCAGCTCGTGTGCGAGCAGACCGGCGCGGTGCTCAAGGTGATTCCGGTGCAGGACAACGGCGAGCTCGACATGGCGGCCTTCGAGGGCCTGCTCGGCGAGCGCACCCGGCTGCTGGCGATCACGCACGTGTCGAACGCGCTCGGCACGGTGAATCCGGTGGCCGAGATGACCCGGCGTGCGCACGCGGTCGGCGCAGTCGTGCTGGTCGACGGCGCGCAGGCCGTGGCCCACCAGGCGGTGGATGTGCAGGCGATCGGCTGCGACTTCTACGCCTTCTCCGGCCACAAGCTCTACGGCCCCACCGGCATCGGCGCGCTCTACGGCCGCGCCGAGCTGCTGCGCCACATGCCGCCGTGGCAGGGTGGCGGCGACATGATCCGCACCGTCGCCTTCGACAACACCACCTTCGCCCCGCCGCCGCAGCGCTTCGAGGCCGGCACGCCCAACATCGCCGGCGCGATCGCGCTGGCCGCGGCGATCGACTACGTCCAGGCCGTTGGCCTCGCGCGCATCCACGCCCACGAGCAGGCGCTGCTCGACTACGGCACACGCGCGCTGCAGGACATCCCCGGCGTGCGCCTGGTCGGCACCGCGCAGGACAGGGCGGGCATCCTGTCCTTCCTGGTCGACGGCATCCACCCGCACGATCTCGGCACCATCCTCGACGCCGAAGGCGTGGCGATCCGCGCCGGCCACCACTGCGCGATGCCGCTGATGACGCGCTTCGGCATCCCCGGCACCGCGCGCGCTTCGCTCGGCCTGTACAACGGCCTGGCCGACCTCGACGCGCTGGTCGCGGCGATCCACAAGGCGCAGGCGCTGTTCGGCACGCGCGGCGGCACAGCGCCCTGCACAGGGAGAGCGGCATGAGCGACCTGCAGGATTCGCTGCGCGAGCTGTACCAGGAGGTGATCTTCGATCACAACCGCAACCCGCGGAACTACCGCCCGCTGCCCGCTGCCAGCCACCACGCCGACGGCCACAACCCGCTGTGCGGCGACCAGCTCACGGTGTACCTGCAGGTCGAGGACGGCGTCGTGCGCGAGGCGAGCTTCGTCGGCCACGGCTGCGCCATCTCCACCGCCTCAGCCTCGCTGATGACCGAGGCGGTGAAGGGCAAGCCGGTCGCCGAGGTCGAGGCGCTGTTCCGCGACGTGCATGCGCTGCTCACCGAAGGCCGCGAGGCCGCCGACCCGGCGCGCGACTTCGGCAAGCTGGAGGTGCTGTCCGGCGTCAAGGAGTTCCCGGCGCGGGTCAAGTGCGCCACGCTGGCCTGGCACACCCTGCACAACGCGCTCGTCGGCGAGCACGAGACCGCACACACCGAATAAGACCTCGAGGAGCAGGACATCATGGGCGACCACTACGGCGAAACCGATTCCCGCGTGCTGCAGCGCGACTGCGCGGCGGTGAGCGTGCCCTGGGGCAAGGCGGAGACGCTCCCCGAGGGATCCTACGCGCTGGTGACCCAGCGCCTGGGCGGCTCGATCACGGTGATGTGCGGGGGCAACCTGTATCGCATCGACGAGCGCAACGCCGACGCGCTCGGCCTGGAGCCGCAGCTTGCCGCCGCCCCACCTGTCGCTGCGGACGGCGAGCAGACCGCCGAAAGCATCGAGCAGGCGGCCTGGGCGCAGCTCGCCACCTGCTACGACCCCGAGATCCCGATCGACATCGTCAATCTCGGCCTGGTGTATGCGTGCACCGCGGAGGCGCTGCCCGACGGCAGGTTCCGCATCGCCGCCGCGATGACCCTCACCGCGCCCGGCTGCGGCATGGGCACCCTGATCGCCGACGAGGCGCGCGACAAGCTGCTGCAGATCCCCGGCGTCGCCGAGGCCGAGGTCACGCTGGTGTGGGACCCGCCGTGGAGCCGCGAGATGATGAGCGAGGCGGCGCGGCTGGAGATGGGGATGTTCTGAGGGTCACCCGTCGCCGCCCCGCCGACCCCAATCGCCACCGCAACGCCCCATTCGCGCCTGCCGGCGCTCCTACAGGGGCCGCAAGTGCGACGGTGCATGTGCCAACGCCGCAAGCGCGACGGTCCATGTACGAACGCCGAAGCGCGACGGTTCATGTACCAACGCCGAAGCACGACGGTTCATGTACCAACGCCGAAGCGCGGCGGTCCATGTACCAACGCCGAAGCGCGACGGTTTATGTACCACCTCCGAGGCGCGACGGTTCATTTACGAACGCCGAAGCGCGACGGTTTATGTAGGAGCGCCGGCAGGCGCGAAAGCGGCGCATCCGCCCCGCCAACGCCCGTCGCCCCCGACACGCCCCATTCGCGGCGGCCGCCGCTCCTACAGGGGCGGCAAGTGCGTCGATCCATGCACCAACGCCGAAGCGCGACGGTTTATGTAGGAGCGCCGGCAGGCGCGAATGCCGCCGACGTTCAGCGCAGCGAGAACTGCACCTCGCCGCCTTCGCCCAGCGCCTCGACCTTGGGCTCGAGCACGAAGACGCGCTCCCCGGGCACGCCGCCCTCTCCTGCCAGCCAATCGCGCACGGCCTGCGCGCGTGCGCGGGCGAGCCCCAGCAAGTCGTCGTCGCCGACCTGCGCGTTGGCGCGCAGCAGCGCTTCCATCTCGGGCACCGGGATGTCCTTGACCATGCCGACCAGGTTGCGCTCCTTCTTGAAGTCCGCGGCACGGTAGGCCTTCTTCAGCAGCTCGGCGTACTCCGCCTCGCCCACCTCGACCTCCTCGAGCGAGGGCGCGGCCTGGCCCTTGGCGATCATCGCCTTGAGCTTCTGCGCGCGCACCGCGTTGGCCAGCGCGGCCTGGCGCAGGCCGTCGAGGTCGGTGGCGGGGTCGGCGCGACCGACGACGTCCAGACGCAGCGCGGGCCGATCGACCAGCGCCTGCGCGAGCGTCTTCAGCCGGCCCTGCTCCGCCTCGCCCAGGGAGGCCGTGCCCGCAGCGAGGTCGAGCTGCGAGAGCTCCTCGCCGCCGCCGAGCGCCGAGCCGAGCAGCGCGAAGGGTGAGGTGATCGCCTTGCCGATCAGGTTGAACAGCATCTTCATCACCAGCCCGAAGACGCTGAACTGCGGATCGTCGAGCGTGCCGCTCACCGGCAGGTTCAGGTCGATCTCGCCGCGGCTGTTCTTGAGCAGCGACACCGCCAGCTGCACCGGCAGGTTCACCGCGTCCGGGCTCTCCACCGCGTCGCCGAAGGTGAGCTGGTCGAGGAAAATGCGGTTGGTCGCGGTGAGCTGGCGCTCGATGATCTTGTAGTTGAGCTCGGCCGAAAGCTTGCCCTTGGCGATGCCGTAGCCGACGTACTTGCCCGAGTAGCTCGACAGCCCGGTGAGCTCGAAGTCCTTCACCGAGGCGAGGATGTCGAGGTGGGCGTCCTGGCGGAAGGGGTTGAGCTCGCCGGTGATCGACAGCGGCGCGCTCTTGTCGACCTTGCCGGTGATGTCCACCTTGGCGAGCTTGTCCGAGGTGGTGGAAAAGCCGGTGATGGTGCCGGCGAGGCCGGTCAGGTTGGCGTCGTAGTTGGGGCGGATGAAGCGGTCGCTGAAGGCGACGTTGCCGCGCTTGAGCTCGATGCGGTCGATGCGCACCGGCGGAGGCGGCGGGCCCGGAGGCGCGACCGGGGCGGTGCGCTGGCCTTCTGCGGGCACCTCGCCCTGCACCTCGCCCTGCTCGAACTCCGTCGTCAGGGCCACCGCGACGGCCGGCTTCGCGGCCGGCTCGGGCTCGCCCTTGACCCCGCCGATCTCGCGCAGGTTCAGGCGGCCCTGGTTGTCGAGGATGAGGCGGGTGTAGAAGTCGTCGAGCGCGACGCGCCTGACGCCGAGCGAGAAAGGCTCCAGGCGCGCGTCGATGCCGCCGATCGCGAGCGTGCGCCAGCGCAGGAAGTCGGTCGCGTTCAAGCGGTCGACCGAGGCGAAGTTCGCCACCCCGACGTCGCCCGTGAAGCTCGCGAGCAGCTTGCCGCGGCGGTCGGTGTCGAGCTTGAGGCGGCCCTTGGTGGTGAGGTTGCCGCGCGAGATGGCGATCTTGGTCTGCTCGAGCACGTAGGGCTGCAGCGGCAGCAGGTCGACGTTGCGCAGGTCGAGCGCGAGATCGGCCTTGAGCGGCGCCATGGTGAGCGGCCCCGAGGCCGCCACCTTGCCGCGCTTGTTGAGCATGGAGTCGAGCTTGAACTGGACGGCGTCGCCCTTCTCGGTGGAGAAGCCGTCGAGCTCGAAGTCAATGCCTTCCAGCGTGGTCACCACCGGCCGCGCCACGCTGCGGTCGTCCAGGCGCACCGAGGCGCCGCGCAGCGCGAGCTTGTCCACCGCGACCACCCAGCCCGGCTCGGCCTTCCCCTTCGCCGCGGGCGCGGGCGCGGCGCCCTTCGCCGGCGGCGGCACGAGCGCCTTCACGAGGTCCAACTCGCCGTCCTTGGCGCGCACCGCCGACACCGCCGCGCCCTTGAGCTCGACGCCGCCGATGCGCACGCTGCGCCCGGCGAGGTCGACCGTGGCGCTGCGCACGTCGAGCGCCGGCAGGCTCAGCGCCGGGGTCTTCGCGCCCTTGAGCAGCAGCGCGAAGTCGCGCAGCGCGAGCGCCTCGGCACTCACCTCGACCGCCGGTGCGCCGTCCTCGCCGAGGGTCACGCGGTACTGCGCGCCACCGCTCAGGCTGCCCTCGCCGATCGAGGCGCCGGGCATCGCCGCCGCCAGGTAGGGCGCATAGCGCGGCAGGCGGATCGAGTCGAACTGCAGGCTGCCGGAATACTGGAAAGGCGACAGGCGCAGCACGTCCTCGTGGGTGAACTTCTCGCCGGCGTCGCTGACGTAGTCGAGGCGGATCTCGGCCGGCAGTTCGCCCTCGGTGGCGAGGTCGCGCATGTCGAGGTTGATCGCCTCGATGCGCGCGCGGAAGGGCTCGGCCAGGCTGCGGTCCTCGAAGCGCAGCACGCCGTCGCGGATGCGCGTGAGCGCGAGCAGGAAGTCCGGCGCGGCCGGGGCCGCGGCGCCCGCATCCGCCGACGTCTTCCCGTCCGCGCCGGCGGCTGGCGCCGTGGCGCCCTCGCCCGCCTGCGCG
>NZ_AMXF01000149.1 GCF_000310225.1 Thauera phenylacetica B4P | reverse complement strand
GGCGGCCCACGTCGCGCCGCGCCGGCTCGGGCCGGCGTGCGCCGCGGGTTGCGAGGGCTTCGGCGGGATCGCAGCGCCTGTGCCCCGGGCCCCCAGGGGCGCTCCATGCACTGCGGACACCGGGACCGTGGCGCCATCCTCGGCGATGTGCAGCAGGGTGCGGAACTCGGCCACGCTCTGGGGGCGCTGCTCGGGGCGCACCGCGAGCGCGCGGTCGATCGCCCGGAGGAACCCGGCGGAGTAGCGGCCCGCGGCCTGCTGCGTGAGCGGGACGAGGGAGTCATTCACCAGGCGGCCGACGGCCGGCGGCGGGACGCGGCCGGTGATCGCCAGATGCACCACGGCGCCGAGCGCGTAGAGATCGGTCCACGCCCCCTGCTTGAGCTCGGGCATCTCGGCGTACTGCTCGACCGGGGCGTAGCCCGGCTTGAGGATCACCGTGAGCGCCTGCGTCATGTCCGAGATCACATGCCGTGCGGCGCCGAAGTCGAGCAGCAGCGGGCGCTCGCCGGAGAGCAGCAGGATGTTGTCGGGTGCGATGTCGCGGTGATAGACCTGCGCCGCATGCATCACCTCGAGCGCGTCCAGCAGCGGGGCGAGCAGGCGCTTCAGCCACGCCTCGTCGGGCGGAGCGCTGCGCTCGAGCAGGGCTCGCTTGAGCGTGACGCCTTCGTAGTAGGGCATCACCATGTAGGCGGTGCCGTTGTCCTCCCAGAAGCGATAGACCTTCACCAGGGCGGGATGGTCGAACTGGGCGAGCAGCCGCGCCTCGTTCACGAAGCTGCGCCGGCCGGCCTCGAAGGTCTCTGCGTTGCGCTCCGAGCGCAGGGTGACGCGCAGGCCGTCGCCGCGCTGTGCGAGGGTGGCCGGCATGTATTCCTTAAGGGCGACGCGGCGGCCGAGGGAGTGGTCCTCAGCGAGATAGACGATGCCGAACCCGCCCGCACCGACCAGGCCGATGAGCTCGAATTCACCCAGGCGGGTGCCGATCGGCAGCGTGTTCGCGGGCTGGCCGGCAGCGGCTTGTGCGGGCTTGGGGCTGCTCGCCGGGAGGTCGGCGATCACGGTCTTGTCGGCGATTAGGGTCTTGTCGTCGTTGCGGTCGGCCATGGCGGGCTCCGGGTGGGATCGGCGTCAGGCGTGGCGGGTGCCGCCCGCGTCGAGCATGGCGGCGAACTGCTCGCCATCGGGCAGTCCGCGGGCCAGCACGAGGGGGGTGGTCGCCCCTGTGGCGCACGGGGTCCACCACAGCGAGCTGCCTCGCGCCTGCTCGGTCAGCAGGCCGGCGCCCACGCCCATCAGCGTCTGGGCCAGCTCGTCGTCGGAGGGCAGCATGAAGCGCCCCGCCGAACGATCGTGCAGCCGCGCCGCGATCCGCCCGGCCAGCACCACTCGCGGGGGGGCGGGAAGGGGGGCGCGCAGCGTTGTCAGGGCGGCGTCGAACTGCTGCGCGCTGCGCCGCAGGTCGAGGGTGGCGAGGGCGGCGGCGGCCAGGCGATCGAGCCAGTCGGCGAGTGCGTCGAACTCGCGTTCGGTCGATGCGAGTGCCTGTAGCCGGGACGCGATGGTGACCGGGAAATAGCGCCCCACCCGGTCTACGCTGGGCATGATCAGCCCCGCCCAGATGCTCTCTCCGCACACGCCGGGGAAGAGCAGGAAGCGCCAGATCGGGCTGCCGAGGTAACGCTCCAGCCAGCGATCGCCCAGGCGTGCGCGCGAATCCGGCAGCATGCGCTGCAGCCACGCGTCCCAGCACGAGATGAACTCGGCGGGCAGGCGGCGCGACGCGAAGTCGCCCAGGCTCGCGATCTTGCCGTACCAGCCGGGGAGGTCGTCGTCGCTCATGGGCACTGGAACTGCTCGATTTCGCGCAGGCGGAAGGGGTTCTGCACGCTGCTGGCGGTGACCTCGAACTGGGCGCGGCGGTCGTCGATCACGAAGTCGACGAGGAAGCGCTCGGCCTGCGGCGTAGGTGCCATGCGCAAGCGGTCGAAGAGGCGGAACAGCGCCCACGGACCCTCGGTGGTGATGCCGGAGAGCCCGGAGGGGCCCGGTGGCTGGACCTGCACGCGCACCTGGGTGCTGCCGCGCGGTCCCGGCCACATCACCGGCTGCGGCACCTGCGGTCCATGGCCGTAACGCACCAGCTGCCCGTCCACGTCTAGGATGAACTGGGTGATGGAGGCGTCCATCTCCAGCGGCTTGAACTCGAGCTTGAGGCCCGGCGTGCGCCCGCCCGCGGCGAAGAACACCTCGCGGATGCGTTGCGCGCGCTGGAACTGCACCAGCGAGCCCGGTCCTCCGACGTTCACGTCGCTCACGCGGCGGAAGCTCCACGGGTTGGTGGAGGTGTCGACCAGGTTGGCGAGATGGGTCTGGAAGAACTGGTCCATCTTGCCGCCGGGGGCGAACAGGGTGGCGAAGTCGTCCTGGGTCACGTCGCGCGCCGAGCTGCGGACGAAGGGATAGCGCCCGGCGATCGCGCGGCGGCAAAAGCTGCCGATGTCGGCTTCGATGGCCTCCTCGAGGTTGGCGACGATGGCGCCGCCGGCCAGCTGGGCGCTGAGCTCGGCCAGGTTCTGCACGATCGAGCGCAGCGGCTCGGGCATGCCCGGCGACTGCGCCTTGACCCGCAGCGGCACATCCGATGGCGGCAGCGCGGTCTTGGCGCGCAGCGCGGTGTCGGTCGCGGTGAGCAGCACGTGCAGCTCGCCGAGCAGGGCGAGCGTGCCGTCGATCGGCGCCGGCTGGCCGGGGGCGGGCGGGGTCACGAAGCGGCGCAGGCTCTCGAAGCGGCGGTCGACGAGGTTTTCGATCGCGTCGCCCGCCGGCTGCGCAGGTCGGCCGCGCGCGTCGCCGCCGAGCAGGTTGCTCAGTCGCCGGGTCTCCTGGGCGAGGCGATCGGCCGCGCGATCGGTGATGCTCTTGTCCGCCTCGCCCGGGACCAGCGTGGTCTCGCGTGCCGCGGCACGCAGAAAGGGCGGCAGCGGACTGTCGACCGCCGAGAGCAGGCGCGCGACGTCCATCGTCTGCGAGAGGTTGGCGGGGCGCACGAGCTTGACGTCGGCGAGGAAGTCTTCCCAGGTCTGGGCGTAGTCGTTGAGGTAGAGCCGGCGAACATCCTCGATGAGGCGGGCACGCTCGCCCGGATCGCGCAGGCGCGCGATCGCACCCTCGTCGCGATGGCCGAGCACCCAGACCTCCTCGTCCGCGAGCTGGTTGGCCACCCGCTCGGATTCGCGCTTGAAGGCTTGGTGGTAGCCCGCGTGGCTGAACAGCCCGGGTACGCCGGCGGTCAGCGGCTGGCCCGAGACGCGGGCGAACACCAGCGCTGCGGATGGCCCCGCCGCGCGCAGTACGGTGAATTCCGGGAAGTCCTCGCCCACACCCTCGCGCCGCAGCCGGCTATAGACGCGGTTCGCGAGCGGATAGCGCGCGAGCAGGTTGCGCACCGAGGCGACCAGGTTCTCGTCGTGCGGGAGTGGGTTGAGCACGCGTCCGCGCTCGAAGAGGCGGTCGAGGTGGGTGGCGAGCTCGGTGCGCTGTTCCTGTGTCGCCGTGCGCGGCAGGCTGCGTTCCCAGTCGAAGCGGATCCAGGATTCAAGCGCGTCCGCGTCGAAATGGCTCGCGTCGTTCAGCATCAGGTAGGCCTTGAGGGCCTCGTAGGCGAACTCGAGGTTGTTCGCGCCGGCACCGCGCAGCTGTTGCTCGATACGCAGACCGAGGCGTGGCAGCAGGGCATCTTCGAGCAGCTTGCGATAGGCCTGGTCGGCGGCCGCACCCAGCTTGCCGCCCTGGTGCATGCCGTAGCCGCCTGCGGTCGGGGCGTCGGCCTGTGCGCCGGCGGAGATTCCGCGTACCGCGTCGAGCACGGGCAGCAGGTCGAGCAGGTCGGTGGTGCTGCCCGGCGGCGGCAGCGCCGCGAGGCGCTCGCGCACCTCGGGGATGCGGGCGGCGATCTCGCCCAGGTAGGCGTCGTTGCGCTGGTAGCTGCCGATCCAGGTGATGCCGGCGACGATCAGGAGCAGGGCTGCGGCGCCCTGGGCGGACCAGCGCAGCAGGTTCAGGCGGCGCTCGAGGCGCTGGTTGCGACCGGCCAGGCCCTGCTCCGGGAAGACGACCTCGCGCAGCAGGCGGTTGATGAAGTAGCTGCGTCCGCTGGCTGCCTGCGGGGGCAGGAGCTTGCGTTCGAGCCCGATCGCGCGCGCGAGCGTGCCGAGCACGCGGTCGATCGGGCTGCCCTCCTGGGTGCCGCTGGTGAAGTAGACGCCGCGCACCAGCGGGGCCTCGTCGTAGCGCGAGGACTTGAAGACGCGTTCGAGCAGATCCACCAGCGGTGCGCGCAACACCGCGAACTGCTGCGGGAAGGCGAATACCCGTCCGGCACGCGCGGGGTCCCCGGCCGCGTGCATGCGCTCGGGCACACGGGCGAGCAGGCGCTCCTCGAGCAGGTCGAGCTCGCCGCCGAGGCCGTCCAGGGCGCCGATCTTCGGGTCGTCGGGGAGCGGCAGGCTCACCCCCCAGACCTGGGTGCGCTCGTCCTTGCCCAGATCGTCGAAGAACTCGGTGAAGCCGGCGAGCAGGTCGGCCTTGGTCACCAGCACGTAGATCGGCAGGCGGATCTGGAAGCTGTCGTGCAGCTCCTGAAGGCGAGCGCGGATCGCCGCCGCGTGCGCCTCGCGCTCGCCTTCGTCCTGCTGCAGCAGGTCGGCGACGCTGAGCGTGAGCAAGACGCCGTTGATCGGCCGGCGCGGCCGCGCCTGCGCGAGCAGGCGCAGAAAGCCTTGCCAGGCCGCGCTATCGACTTCGCGGTCGGATTCCTGGGTGGTGTAGCGCCCGGCGGTGTCGAGCAGCACCGCCTCGTCGGTGAACCACCAGTCGCAGTTGCGCGTGCCTCCTACGCCCTTGAGCGAGGCGGTGCCGAATTTCTCGGCAAGCGGGAACTGCAGCCCGGAATGGATCAGCGCGGTGGTCTTTCCGGAACCCGGGGCGCCGATGAAGACGTACCACGGCAACTGATAAAGATACTGGCGCCCGGAGAGCGAGAGCAGGTCGCGCAGGCCGGGGCGGCGGCCCGCAGCCGACAGACGCACGCCACGCAGGATGCCGATCGCCTCCTCGAAGCGGCGGTCGAGCGCGGCGACCTCCTGTTCGGAGGCCGAGGGGGCCGCGGCCGTGGGTGCCGCCGGCTTGGCGGCGAGCAGGCCGTCGACCAGGCGCGCGTTCAGGCGCCCGGCCTTGAACACCTTCCATAGCTGGCGCAGCAGCCATAGCGCGACCAGCACGCCGATGCAGATCCAGCGCGCACGTTCGGTCTCGAGCGGCCTGACCTCGGCGAAGGCCAGCAGCGGCCCGAAGTGCCAGATGGTCGCCGCGGCCGCGCCCAGTCCGATCAGCGCGAGCAGCAGCGGGTGGGTCAGCAGGCCGAGCAGTTTCTTCATGGTTCGGACCCTCGGCAGATCAAGGCTTGCCGCGATAGAGGGTGATCTCCACGCGGCGGTTGCGTGCGCGCTCGGCCGGGGTGGCGTTGCCCGCCACCGGTTCGGCATCGGCACGGCCCTCGGCACCGAGCCGGTCCGCCGCGACGAGCCCGGCGAGCAGGGCGCGCACCGATTCGGCGCGTTCGACCGAAAGGTGCCAGTTCGAGGGGAAGCGGGCGGAGCGGATCGGCACGTTGTCGGTGTGGCCGGTGATCAGGACCGGGCCGGGTACTTCGCCGAGCGCCTCGCCGATGCGGCGCAGCAGCGGGAGGACGGACTCCTCCAGGGTCGCGCTGCCGGGGCGGAAGGTGCCGTCGCCGCGGATCGTCACCACGCTGCGATCCTCCAGGTCGCGCACCGCCACCGACCCGGCACGGATCTCCGGCTCGAGGAAGATCGCGAGCCGCGGCACCGTGGCGGGCGGTGGGGCGAGCACCGTGGGCGGCGGCGCCGGGGCCGCCGCGCGCAGGGCGAGGATGCCGGAGAAGAGCGGGTCGGAGCGTGCGTTGAGCCGCCCGGACAGGAACAGGAAGAGCCCCGCCGCGAGCACGCCCGCGAGCGCGAAGGCGATCCACACCGGCAGGCGGGAGAGCACCTGGCGTCGCGCGGGCTGGCCCACCCAGTGCGGCGAGAGGTCGCGTTCGAAGTCGCCGCGCTGCTCGCGCAGCAGGGTGTGAAGGCGCTCGCGCAGGCGCGCGAGCTGCGCCGGCCCGTCCGCCTGCACGCGAAAGCGCCCCTCGAAGCCGAGCGCGAGCACCACGTGCATCAGTTCGAGCAGGTCTCGATTGCCCGCAGGGTCCTCGGCCAGTCGTGCCAGCAACTGGAAGACCTTCTCGCCGCCCCAGGTCTCGTTGTGGAAGCTGACCAGCAGGCTTTGCCGCGCCCACGCCCCGGAGCCGCCCCAGGGTGTGCTGGTCGCCGCCTCGTCGAGGAAGGTGCACAGCACGTAGCGCGCGGCCACGAGCTTGCGCGGCTCGACCCCGGCCTGCGCGGCCTTGCGCTCGAAGGCGCGGACGGCCTCGATGAGCCGTGCGCGCAGGATTTCGGGGTCGGGGTTCTCGAGCGTGGCGCGAATCTGCGCGACGGTGTTGAGCAGGGGACTGGCCGCAGCGACGATCGGGTTGACCCCGTGCGCGGGCATGAGGCTGTCGACCGCCGGCGCCGGAGCAGCCGCCGGTTCCGGGCCGCGTGCCGGGCCCTGCGCCTGGACGGGACGCTGGCCGGGCGAGGGCATGACGAAGGTGTGGTCGAGTTCGAAGGCCGCAAAGGGATCATCGTTGCTCATGGCGGCGTCTCTCAGTCACGGATCGCCCAGCATTCGATCTCCAGCCCGGGGAAATCGCCCGCGATGTGCAGCGCCAGGCCGCCCGATTGCTGCAGCTGCTTCCAGAGCTCGCTGCCACGGTCGAGCTCGAAATAGTTGAAGCCGGCGTGGAAGGGGATCTGCCGCGGTGCCACCGGCAAGGCGCGAAGCGCGATGCCGGGCAGGGCGAGGTTGACCAGATCGCGGATGCGCTCGACCGGGCCGATCTTGACCTGGCCGGGAAAACGCACGCGCAGGGCCTCGCCGGGCATCTGGGCGTTGACCGCGAGCACGAAGGCGGCGCTGCGCAGCAGCTCGAGGTCGGGCACGACCGCGACTCGCACGCCGTACTTGCGGTCCTGCAGCTCGATCGGCACCGCGGTCTGCTCGAGCACCATCGACAGCGAGCGCCGCAGGTCGGCCGCCAGCGGCAGGAAGCAGGACTGCAGGTCGTCGTGGCGATACGGCGGGTAGTCCGGCGGACGCCGCTCGTCGCGCGAGAAGGTGGCGAGCTCGCCAGCGAGCGCCAGGCAGTGCGCGTAGAGGCTCTCGGGATGCAGCAGGGTGCGCAGGCCGTAGTGGCGGAAGACCGGCTCGTGCCGATTCACCGTCTGCAGCAGCAGGAAGTCGGCGATCTCGGCCACGCCGCCGCGCCCGGGCTGGGCTACGCGCGCCGCCAGGGCCTTGGCGCGCTGGTGCAGCAGGCCGTGGATCTCGCCGATCTGCGCCGCGAGCACGGCGCTGCCCGCACACGCCAGCATGGGAGGGATGTAGTCGCGGTCGAGCACGAGCTGGTCGTCGGCGCGGCGCTCGACGACGCGTGCGACGCCGACGCAGGCATAGGCGTCGGTGGCGTCGCGCGCGAGCATCAGGCGAAAACACGGGAGACCAAGCTGGACCAGCGCGCTCGGGCCGGCGGCGAGCGTGATGTCGGGGAGTTCGCGTTCGGCAGGTCGGTAGCGGATGGCGCCCTGCGGGTCTTCGCCGAAGAGGTCGGTCTCGCAGGCCGCGGGGCGCCTCAGCGGCAGCGCGAGCACCACGCGTTCGTTGCGCGCGTCGACCGGGATCTCGAGTGCGCTCGGGGCCTCCTCTTGCGCCGGGAAATCGAAGGGCGTGCCGTCGGGCAGCAGACCGCGCGCGCGCGCGAGCGCGATCCGCCCCATGCGCAGCGAGGGCTCGTCCAGCGCGAGCTCGATCCAGCCCCAGGCGTGGTCACGCAGCGCACCCGCGCGACGCTCGACGAGCGACTCGACATAGCGGTCGTGCTGCTGCAGGTGCTGCGGCTGCAGGAACATCCCCTCGGACCAGATCACCTTGCTGTGCGTCGTCATCACCGTCCTCGCTGCTTGGCCACGCGCGCGTCGCGCCTCTTGTCACCTTGCCGCCGCGGGCAGGATCCGGACCGATCTCGCCTCGAGCTGGATCGTCACCGCCTGGGTCTGGTTGGGCACAACGGTGTGGGTGGCACGCCACTGTGCACGCTCGAGGTCGCGGAAGGCCGCCACCACGCCGAGCTCGCGGGTGTCGGGCTGCAGCGTGCGCTGCAGGGTGCGGGATTCGCCCGGCCGCAGCTGGAGTTCATCGCGGGCGACCAGGTCGGCGCCCAGGGTCGCGCCCTCGCCATCCCAGAGCGAGAAGAAGTCGGCGCGTCCGAAGGCTGCGCCGGTCTTGAGCTCGTAGATCCGCAGGGTGATCGGCGAGGCGCGCTCGCGACGGTCCGGGTTGAGGCCGCCCGCGGCCTGCAGGCTGGCCTGCACCACGGTGGGCTTGGGTGGCGGTGCGGCGCAGCCGGCCAGCAGGGCCGGCACAAGGACGAGGGTCGGCAGGCGCGTGCGCCACCTCTGCCAGAGCGCGGACAGGGGCACGGTTCTCTCCTTGGCGGTTCCATATGAATTCAATATGGCCGCTATCCCCGGCGCCGTCTACCTCGCGATATGCGCTGCGCGTCGATGAAGCCTTGTCTCGGCATGGCGCGCATGGCGCCGGCGGACTATGTTTGGATTGCACGGTCGTCGCGCGCCGGCCCTCGCGGTTGTGCCCGGGGGCGGCCGAAGGAGGTTGAGCATGAAACCGGATTGCATCGGACGGCCTGCGTGCGCAGGCCTGCTGGTCATTATGCTCGCCGGCTGCGGCGCGGGGAGTACGCTCTCGCCCGGCTCGACGCCCTTGGGCTCGCCGGGTGGGGAGGAAGGCGCGGTGGTCCCGAGCGCGGTGGCGTCGGCGACGGCGCCGGATTTGCCCGCGCGGGCCGTGGGAGCTGCGCCGATCGAGTCCCGAGCGGATGCAGGCAAGCCCGCGGCGGCGCCGCGCAGCGGATTCTCCACCCGCTACGCGCACTTCGTTCCGGTGGAGTGGGCGCAGGTCCCGGGCTGGCGCCAGGATGCGCTTGCCGGTGTCGGCGAAGCGCTCGGGCGCAGCTGTAAGGCGCTCGGGCGCGGCGAAGCCTGGAGCGGGCTGTGTGGCCGGCTTGGCGCGGTGAGTGATGCCGAGGCGCTGCGCGCGTTCATCGAGCGCGAGTTCGAGCCGTACGAGGTGGGCAACCCCGATTGCTCCCGCGACGGGCTGATCACCGGGTACTACGAGCCCTTCATCGAGGGGCGGCGCAGCCGGCAGGGCGCTTTCGTGCATCCGGTGCATGGCTTGCCGGCCGACCTGCTGACGCTGGATCTGCGCCAGATCCCGAGGTCCGTGCGCGGTGCGCCGGTGCCCGTGCGCATCGCAGGCCGCAAGGTGGTGCCGGCTCCGGAGGGGGCGGCGCCCTATCGGCTGGACCTGTCCGCGGTGCCGGCGGGCGTGCTCGACCGTCGCATCCGGCTGCGCCTCGAGGGGGATCGCCTGGTGGCCTACCCGACCCGCGCCGAGATTGTCCGCGGTGGACTGCGGCAGGCGCCGGTGCTGGCCTGGGTGGATAACGTAGCGGCCCTTTACTCGATGCACATCCAGGGCTCGGGGCGGGTGCGCCTCGAGGACGGCAAGGTCCTGCGGCTCGCGTTCGCGGAGCAGAACGGCCATCCCTTCCGGCCGCCACAGCGGACGCGTACGCGTGGCATGGCGGACGGGCCCTCGCTGTTCGCGCGCGGGCTCGATATCGACTTCGAGGCGGTCGTCGATTCGCAGGGCGCGCTCGCCGACTTGCCACTCACGCGTGGCGCTGCCCGACCCGGGCTGCCGTCGGAGCGCGCGCTCGACCGCGACGTCGAGCGCCTGGTCGAGGCGCTCGCCGCGGGTGCCACGTTGGGTGAGGCTGCGCGCACCGGATCCGCCGGCGCCGCGCCGGCTCCGGTCAAGCCCGCACCCGCCGTCC
>NZ_AMXF01000148.1 GCF_000310225.1 Thauera phenylacetica B4P | reverse complement strand
CCGGCGCTCGGCGGCGTCGCCGGGGGGCAGAGGCCGGCGGCCGCGGCGGCGCTCGCGATCGCGCTCGCGGCGCTGGCGGTCAACCTCGTGCTGCCGCAGCAGCTCGAGACCGCCTACGCCACCTACCGCGTCGAGGCGGTGGAGATCCCCGGCTACGTGGCCCCGGAGGTCTTCCGCATCAACAACTCGCCGGCCTCCATCCTCGACGCCGGCGAGCCGCCGCGCTACGCGCGCTACATCCGCCGCCTGCGCGGCCTGTTGCTCGACGAGCTGGGCTTTCGCGGGCGCAGCGTGCTGGTGCTGGGCGCGGGCGGCTTCACGCTCTCGCACCGCGAGCAGCTCAATCACTACGTGTATGTCGACATCGACCCCGCCGTGAAGGAGATCGCCGAGCGCGACTTCCTGCGCGAGCCGGTGCGCGGCGAGTTCGTCGCCGCCGACGCGCGCGCCCACCTGCGCGCCACCGCCGCACGCCACGACGCGGTGGTGGTCGACGTCTACAGCGCGCTCACCAGCATCCCGGCCCACCTGGTCACGCGCGAGTTCTGGCGCGCCACGCGGGAAGTGCTGAAGCCCGGCGGCCTCCTCGCCGCCAACCTCATCCTCGACCGCGAGCTCGCCAGCCCCTATGCACGCAGCGTGCTGGCGAGCATCCAGGCCGAGTACGGCGCGTGCGCGGTCGAGGTGCTGTTCCGCGACCGTCCGCAGGGCAACGTGCTGGTGATCTGCACCGCCCCGTCCGCGGCGCGGCCGGAGCCCGCCCGCCCCTACACCGACGAGCGCAACCGCGCCGACCTCGACGTGCTGCGTGGCGGCTGATCAGCCCTGCGCCTGCGCCAGCGCGGCCTCGAACACCTCCATCGGCACCGGGCGACCGAACAGGTAGCCCTGGTAGTCGCGGCAGCCCTGGGCGGCGAGGAAGTCGTACTGCTCCTCGGTCTCGACCCCCTCGGCGATCACCGCGAGGCCGAGGTTGCTGCCGAGCGCGAGGATGGTGCGCGCGATGGTGGCGTCGTTGGGATCCGACATCACGTCGCGCACGAAAGACTGGTCGATCTTGAGCTGCGTGAGCGGCAGACGCTTGAGATAGGCGAGCGAGGAGTAGCCGGTGCCGAAGTCGTCGAGCGCGAAGCGGATGCCGAGCGCACGCAGCGCCTGCATGCGCTCGATCACCGCCTCGGCGTCCTCGATCAGGCTGCTCTCGGTGAGCTCGAGCTTGAGGCGCTCGGCGGGCGCCCCCGTCGATTCGAGCAGCGCGCGCACCTCGTCGGCGAAGCTGGGCTGGCGGAACTGGCGCGCGCTGACGTTCACCGCGAGCCGCAGGTGCGCGGTCTGCGCCCGCTGCGCCCAGCGCGCCAGCTGCCGGCACGCGGTCTCCAGCACCCAGTGGCCGATCGGCACGATCAAGCCGGTCTCCTCGGCGAGCTCGATGAAGCCGCCCGGGGCGAGCAGGCCCTTGTGCGGATGCCGCCAGCGCAGCAGCGCCTCGGCGCCCACCGGCCGGCGCCGCGTATCGACCTGGACCTGGTAGTGCAGCTCGAACTGGCGGCTGCGGATGGCCTCGCGCAGGTCGGCGTGCAGGGTCGCGCGCTCGGTGACCGCCGCCTGCATCGCGGGGTCGAAGAAGCAGATGGCGTTGCGCCCCGCCGCCTTGGCCTGGTACATCGCGGTGTCTGCGCGCCGCAGCAGCTCGGCGGCGCTGAGCTCGCCGCGGCCGAACGCGCCGACGCCGATGCTCGCCGAGACATGTTGGACGACGCGCTCGCCATCCTTGCCGCAGCGCAGGTGGAAGGGACGCGCCAAGGCCTCGCCGATACGGGTGGCGATCGTGTTCGCCTGCGCGACGCCTTCGATATCCTCGAGGATCACCACGAACTCGTCGCCGCCGAGCCGGGCGGCGGTGTCGCCCTGGCGGATGCAGGCGTTCAGGCGCACACCCGCCTCGACCAGCAGCTGGTCGCCGGCATCGTGGCCGTGGGAGTCGTTGAGGTCCTTGAAGTGATCGAGGTCGATCAGCAGCAGCACGCCCTCGGTGCCGCGGCGCGCGCTCGTGCTCAGCGCGTGCTCGAGGCGGTCGTACATCAGGCGGCGGTTGGGCAGCCCGGTGAGCGGATCGAAGAAGGCGAGCTCGTGGATCTGGCGCTCCTGGCGCTTGCGCTCGGTGACGTCCTGGTTGAAGCCGAAGATCCCCATCACCTCGCCCTGCACGCGGATCGGCGCCACGAGGCACTGGAACACCCGGCGCTCGCCGTCGACCTCGTACTCGACCTCCTTGTGCAGGGTCTCGCCCGCATACGCACGGCGGTTGCTCTCCGCCCAGTCGGCGCTCACCGGCGCGCTCTCGCCGGAGTCCCCGACGCGCTTGTCGAGCAGATCGCCCCAGTGCGCGGCGGTCATCGCGTTCTGCATGATGCAGCGGCCCTGCAGGTCGCGCGCCCAGTATTCGACGGGGGTGTTGTCGACCACCGCGCGCAGCAGCGACTCGCGCTCCTGCAGCGCCTGCTCCATCTGCTTGCGGGCGGTGATCTCGCGCGAGAGCACGTTGAAGCGCTGCGGCTCGCCCGCGCTGCGCGCCATCGGCGCCACCGACAGCTCGAACCAGCGCGTGCCGCCCGGCGCGTCGACCCTGAACACCTTGCCGGTGGAATGCCCCACGCGCGCCGCCTCGCGCAAGGCCTCGAGGCAGGTCTCCGCCTCCGCGGGCGGCAGGACCTCATGCACCCTGCGCCCCATGAAGAGGGAGGGCGGCGCGGCCAGCAGGTCCTCGCTCGGCGTCCGGTACGACAGGCAGCGCCCTTCGGCGTCGAGCACGAACAACGGGTCGGGCAGGGCCTGCAGGATCGCCGCGTAGTCGTTCTTGAGCGCGACCAGCTCGTGCTCGTCGCGCTTGCGCGCGGTGATGTCGATGGTCAGGCCGGCCACGCCGTCCGGCGCGCCATCCTCGTCGAACAGGGGCTGCTTGATGCTGAGCCCCCAGTTCATCTCCGGACGGCCGGCGAGGCGGACGCATTCCTCGACGATCACCGGCTCGCGTCCAGTGAGCGCGCGCTGGTCGTGCGCCTGCATCGCACGCGCGAGCTCGGGCGGGAAGAGTTCCGCGTCGGTGCGCCCCAGGATGTCCGCCCGAGCGCGCTCGAGCAGCTCGCAGGCGAGCTCGTTCGCGTAGAGGTAGCGCCCCTGCGGATCCTTGATGTAGATCGGCACGCGCAACTTGTCGATCGCCGCCCTAAGACGTGCGTTATCGTCCTTCATGCAACCGCTCTCCTCGCCCATGGACCTCGGGATCGCTCATACCCCCCGGGTCGGGCTATTTTGACAGCCTCCGTGCCGAGCGGGCCGCCCGCAATGCCGAGATGCATACTTTTCCACGCCTGCCTGCAAAATGACCACCCTGCGCTTGATCCTCGGCGACCAGCTCAACGCCGCCCATTCCTGGTTCCGCGCCGCGCGCGCCGACGTGCTCTACCTTATGATGGAGGTGCGCAGCGAGACCGACACCGTGCACCACCATGCGCAGAAGGTGCTGGCGATCTTCGCCGCGATGCGCGCCTTCGCCGCCGCGCTGCAGGCCGCCGGCCACCGGGTTTGCTACCTGAGGATCGGCGACGCCGACAACCGCCAGGCCTTCGCCGCCAACCTGGCGCAGGTGGCGGCCGATTGCGGCGCGACCCGCTTCGAGCGCATGGCGGCGGACGAGTGGCGGGTGGAGCGCCTGCTGGACGAAGCCGCGCAGACACTGGCCCTGCCGCACGCGGTGGTCGCCAGCGAGCACTTCCTCGCCGAGCGCGCCGAGCTCGCGCAGCGCTTCGCCAAGAAGGTGCCGCGCATGGAGTTCTTCTACCGCGACATGCGTCGCCGCCATCGCGTGCTGGTCGATGACGGCGGTGCGCCCGTCGGCGGGGTGTGGAACTTCGACGCGCACAACCGCGAGAAATGGCCGGGCGATCCGCCCGCGCCCGACTGGCCCTGGGGCGGGCATGACCTGCGTTCGCTGTGGGACGAGATCGTCGTCGCCGGCGTCCAGACCATCGGCGCGCCGCATGCCGAGCGCGTGCGCTGGCCGCTGACCCGGCGCGAGGCGCGCGCCGGGCTGGCGCACTTCATCGAGCACGCCCTGCCCCATTTCGGCCCCTACCAGGACGCGATGAGCACGCGCTCGACCACGCTGTTCCACTCCGGGCTGTCGTTCGCGCTCAACGTCAAGCTGCTGCACCCGCGCGAAGTCATCGACGCCGCGGTCGCCGCCTGGCAGGCGGGCAAGGTGGAGCTGGCGAGCTGCGAGGGCTTCGTGCGCCAGATCCTGGGCTGGCGCGAGTTCGTGCGCGGGGTGTATTGGGCGCGCATGCCGGGCTACGCACAGACCAACGCGCTCGACGCCCACCGCCCGCTGCCGGCCTGGTACTGGAGCGGCGACACGAAGATGGCCTGCCTGCGCCACGCCATCGGTCAGTCGCTCGACACCGCCTACGCCCACCACATCCAGCGCCTGATGATCACCGGCAACTTCGCGCTGCTCGCCGGCTGCGACCCGGATGCGGTGGATGCCTGGTACCTCGGCATCTACATCGACGCCTTCGAGTGGGTGGAGATGCCCAACACCCGCGGAATGAGCCAGTTCGCCGACGGCGGCGTGATCGCGAGCAAGCCCTACGCCGGCGCGGCGAGCTACATCGGCAAGCAGTCGGACTACTGCAAGGCCTGCGCCTACGACCCCAAGCGCCGCCATGGCGCCAGCGCCAAGCCCGCCTGCCCGTTCAACAGCCTGTACTGGGACTTCCTGCTGCGCCACGAGGCCCGTTTCGCGCGCAACCCACGCATGGCCATGCCCTACAAGGCCTGGGCGAAGATGGACGAAGGCGAGCGCGCCGCCACGCTGGCACAGGCGGCGGACTACCTTGGCAAGCTGGACGAGTTGTAAGGCTGCGGTGCGCGAAGCGCGCGCATCGCCTGTCCGGCAGCCGTGTTCGCGGCTTCCGCCGCTCCTACAGGAACACGTCGGTTCATGCAGGAGCGCCGGCAGGCGCGAAGACGGCCGCGCAAACGGTCGCGTGCGTCGCTTGCCGGACCACGCGCTTCGCGGCTTGCGTCGCTCCTGCAGGAGCACGTCGGTTCATGTAGGAGCGCCGGCAGGCGCGAAGACGGCCGCGCAAACGGTCGCGTGCGTCGCTTGCCGGACCGCGTGCTTCGCGGCTTGCGCCGCTCCTGCAGGAGCACGTCGGTTCATGTAGGAGCGCCGGCAGGCGCGAACACAGCGGCTCAGCCCGCGAGGGCGCGGACATCGGCGAGCAGCGCGTCCACGCTCGCGGGCAGCGTGTCCCAGCCGCACATGAAGCGCGCCCCACCGGCACCGATGAAGGTGTAGAAGCGCCAGCCACGCGCGCGCAATCCGTCGAGCACCGCGGGCGGGAGCTCGCAGAACACGCCGTTGGACTCGACCGGGAACATCAGCCTCGCACCCGGGACCTGCATCAGCCCACTCGCCAGGCGCTGTGCCATGGCGTTGGCGTGGCGGGCGTGCTTCAGCCACACCTCGTCTTCCAGGATGCCGAGCCAGGGCGCGGACAGGAAGCGCATCTTCGAGGCCAGCTGCCCGGACTGCTTGCAGCGATAGGCGAAATCCTCCGACAGCCTGCGGTCGAAGAACACCACCGCCTCGCCCACCGGCAGGCCCATCTTGGTGCCGCCGAAGCACAGCACGTCCACGCCCACCTTCCAGGTGATCTCCGCTGGCGCCACGCCGAGCGAGGCCACCGCGTTGGCGAAGCGCGCGCCGTCCATGTGCACGCGCAGGCCGTGCTCGCGCGCGCAGGCGGAGATCGCCGCCACCTCGGCCGGCCGGTACACCGTGCCCACCTCGGTGCTCTGCGTCAGCGTGACCACGCGCGGCTTGGGGTAGTGGATGTCGCTGCGGCGCGAGATCACCTCCAGCACCGAGGCGGGCGTGAGCTTGCCCTGCGCGCCGTGCGCGGGCAGGAGCTTGGAGCCGTTGGAGAAGAACTCCGGCCCGCCGCACTCGTCGGTCTCGACGTGGGCCAGCTCGTGGCACACCACGCTGTGGTAGCTCTGGCACAGCGAGGCGAGCGCGAGCGAGTTGGCGGCGGTGCCGTTGAAGACGAAATAGACGTCGCAGTCGGTCTCGAAGAGCTCGCGTAGGCGGTCGGAGACCTTGCGCGTCCATTCGTCCTCGCCGTAGGCCGGGGCGTGGCCGGCGTTGGCCGCCACGAAGGCCGCGAGGGCCTCCGGGCAGACGCCGGCGTAGTTGTCGCTGGCGAAATGCTGAATCGGCTGCATGCGGGGATCAGGCGCGGTCCAGGTTCAGCGGCTCGCCGCTCTCGGCGGCGCAGGCCGCCGCCGTGAAGAGGATGTCGGTCGAGGAGTTGAGCGCGGTCTCGGCCGAGTCCTGCACCACGCTGATCACGAAGCCGATCGCGACGACCTGCATCGCCACGTCCGCACTGATGCCGAACAGCGCGGTCGCCATCGGGATCAGCAGCAGCGAACCGCCGGCCACGCCCGACACGCCGGCAGCAGCGAGCGAGGACACGATGCACAGCAGCAGCGCGGTGGCGAAGTCGACCGGGATGTTCAGGGTGTGGGTCGCGGCCAGCGTCATCACCGAGATCGTGATCGCCGCGCCGGCCATGTTGATCGTGGCGCCGAGCGGGATGGAGATCGAGTAGGTGTCCTCGTGCAGGCCCAGGCGACGGCACAGCTCGAGGTTGATCGGGATGTTGGCGGCCGAGCTGCGGGTGAAGAAGGCGGTGACGCCGCTCTCGCGCAGACAGGTGAACACCAGCGGATAGGGGTTGCTGCGCAGCTTCCAGAACACGAACAGCGGATTGACCACCAGCGCGACGAAGACCATGCAGCCGACGATCATCAGCAGCAGGCGGCCGTACCCGAGCAGCGCGTCCATGCCGGCCTCGCCCATGGTGGCGGCGACCAGGCCGAAGATGCCGAGCGGCGCGAAGCGGATCACCACATGGACGATCTGCGAGATCGCGTCGGCGAGATCGTTGAGGACCTTGCGCGTGCCTTCACCGGCGTGGCGCAGCGCGATGCCGAGGCCGATCGCCCACGCCAGGATGCCGATGAAGTTGGCTTCCATGAGCGCGCGCACCGGGTTCGAGACCGCGCTCAGCAGCAGGTTCTTGAGCACGACGAGGATGCCGCCCGGCGGGGTGCCGCTGGCAGCCGGCGCATCGAGCACCAGCGTGGTCGGGAAGGCGAAGCTGGCGAGCACCGCCACCAGCGCCGCGGCGAAGGTGCCGAGCAGGTAGAGCATCAGCACCGGGCGGATGTGGGTGGGCTGGCCGTGCTTGTGATTGGCGATCGCCGCCGCAACCAGGACGAAGACCAGGATGGGCGCGACGGCCTTCAGTGCGGCGATGAAGAGGTCGCCCAGCAGGGCGACCGACTTGGTCGCGCCGGGCGCGATCAGCGCCAGGGCGACGCCGAGGACCAGACCGATGGCGATCTGGGAGATGAGGCTCATGCGCATGAGGCGCTGGAAAGCCGTGGGGTTGGCGGTGGTCATCGGGGTGTCTCCTCGTGGATGACGTTATGGTTAGGGGTGCCCGGATCGGGCGAAAAGCCGCTGCGGGAAAGGCTCCCGCATGCGGGCTCGGGGTGAGTCGGTCGATTGCGCAGGCTCGGCGGACCGAGGCGTCAGCACTCGGGGAAGCTGACGGCCAGCCCGCCGCGGGAGGTTTCCTTGTACTTGTCGAGCATGTCGCGGCCGGTATCGCGCATGGTGCGGATGACCTGGTCGAGCGAGACCGTGTGCGCGCCGTCACCGCGCAGGGCGAGCTGGGCGGCGTTGATCGCCTTGATCGAGGCCATCGCGTTGCGCTCGATGCAGGGCACCTGCACGAGGCCGCCGACCGGATCGCAGGTAAGGCCGAGGTTATGCTCGAGGCCGATCTCGGCGGCGTTCTCGACCTGCTCGGGCGTGCCGCCGAGTACCTCGGCGAGGCCCGCCGCCGCCATCGCGCACGCCGAGCCGACCTCGCCCTGGCAGCCGACCTCGGCGCCGGAGATCGAGGCGTTCTTCTTGCAGAGCACGCCGACCGCGGCGGCGGCGAGGAGGAAGTTCTCCACGTCGCGCTCGTCGCTGCCGGGCATGAACTTCATGTAGTAGTGCATCACCGCCGGGATGATCCCGGCGGCCCCGTTGGTGGGGGCGGTGACGACGCGGCCGCCGCCGGCGTTCTCTTCATTGACCGCGAGCGCGTAGAGGTTGACCCAGTCGAGCGCGGTCATCGAGTCGCTGATCATGTTGCGTCCGCTGACCTGCTCGGTGAGCTTGCGGTGCAGCGCGGGCGCGCGTCGGCGCACGTTGAGCCCGCCGGGCAGCACGCCCTCGTGGCCGACACCGCGCGTCACGCAGGCGCGCATCACTTCCCAGATGCGCATCAGCGCGGCGCGCGTCTGGGCCTCGCTGCGCCAGGCCGACTCGTTGGCCAGCATCAGCTCGCTGATGCGCAGGCCGTGGCGGCGACACTGCGCAAGCAGCTCGGCGCCGGTGTCGAAGGGATAGGGCACGACGACCTCGGCCTCTGCGGGCGCGCCGGACTGCGCCTGCGCCTCGTCGATCACGAAGCCGCCACCCACCGAGTAGTAGGTGTTCTCGTAGAGCACGCCGGCCTCGCCATGCGCGGCCAGGCGCATCGCGTTGGGGTGGTAGGGCAGGCTCACCGGCAGCAGACGCAGATCGCGCGCCCAGTCGAAGGGCACCGCCGTCGTGCCCGCCAGCGGCAGGCGCGCGTCGATGCGCACCTCATCCACCGCGCCCACGAGGAAGTCGGGGTCGACCTCGTCCGGACGCGCGCCCATCAGCCCGGCCACCACCGCACGGTCGGTGCCGTGGCCGACGCCGGTCGCCGACAGCGAACCGTAGAGCTTCGCTTCGATGCGGCGCACCTGGTCGAGCAGGCCGCGGCGCTGCAGCTCCACGACGAAATCGTATGCGGCCCGCATCGGCCCGACCGTGTGCGAGCTGGAAGGACCGACGCCGATCTTGAAGAGGTCGAGTACGCTGATGGACATGGGGGACTCCGAGGGAGAACTGCTTGTTGATTTAATTCTGCTAAGCACGAAAATACTTATCAGTGCATGAGCGCCATTTTCCGGGCTGACTTGCGGGTACTCAATCGATAGTTTTTGATCTTTTCTTTAGAAAAACTAAACCATGGCCACGAGCGCACCTTCGCAGATCCATACCCGGCTACGCGTCTTCCTGGCCGTCGCGCATCACCTGTCCTTCACCCGCGCGGGCGAGGAGCTCAGCATCACCACCGGCGCGGTCAGCCAGCAGATCAAGCTGCTCGAGGACTGGCTCGGCCAGCGCCTGTTCCGCCGCCTGCCGCGCCGGCTCGAGCTCACCGACGCGGGCAAGCGCCTGCTCACCGCGGTCGACCCGGCCTACGCCGCGGTCGAGCTCGCCATCGGCCGCCTGCGCGGTGGCGCGCTCAGCGGCGTGGTGCGGGTGCGCACCCTGCCCTCCTTCCTCGCCACCTGGCTCGTGCCGCGCCTACCGCGCCTGATGGCGCGCTTTCCGCAGATCGAGCTGCAGGTCGAGGCCGAAGACAGCACGTATTCGCTGCGCGACGGCGAGTTCGACCTCGCAATCGACCTCAACGACGGCAGCTATCCCGGCTTCCAGAGCACCGTATTGCTGGAGGAGGAGATCTTCCCGGTGTGCTCGCCGCGCCTGCTCGAAGGCCGCCCGCCGCTGCTCGGCGCCGGGGACCTGCGCCACTACCCGCTGCTGCACGACATGACCGCCTGGCGCGGCAGCCCGCCCTACGCGGAGTGGGAGCGCTACCTGCGCGCGATCGGCGCGCCGCAGGTGGAGGTGCGGCGCGGCTACATGTTCAACCGCAACCACATCACCATGCAGTGCGCGATCGCCGGCATGGGGGTGGCGATCGCGCGGCGAACGCTGATCACCGACGAGCTCGACAGCGGCCGCCTGGTGGCGCCCTTCGCGCAGTCGGTGCGCACCGGCAAGCGCTACTGCGTCATCCATTCCGGCGGGGCGCTCGCGGACCCGCGCGTGGCCACGGTGCACGACTGGCTGGTGGCCGAGGCGCGCGCCGCGGAGCTCGCCGCCGGGCCGCCCGCGGACGCTGCCTCC
>NZ_AMXF01000147.1 GCF_000310225.1 Thauera phenylacetica B4P | reverse complement strand
ATGCGGGCGCGCGCCCACGCGAGCGCGCCGGCGATGTCGGTCGCGTCGGCGGGCGGCGCAGCGGGGTTCATCAAGCGTCCTCCCCGAGCGCCGCGAGCAGCTCGGCCTGGTGCTCGAGGGTGAGTGCGTCGACGATCTCGTCGAGCTCGCCCTGCATCACGGCGTCGAGCTTGTACAGGGTGAGGTTGATGCGGTGGTCGGTCACCCGCCCCTGCGGGAAGTTGTAGGTGCGGATGCGCTCGGAGCGGTCCCCGCTACCGACCAGGCTCTTGCGCTGCGCGGCCTCGGCACTCTGCTGCGCACGCACCCGGGCGTCGTACAGGCGTGCGGCGAGCACCGCCATCGCCTGCGCCTTGTTGCGATGCTGCGAGCGATCGTCCTGGCACTCGACGACGATGCCGGTCGGGATGTGGGTGATGCGCACCGCCGAGTCGGTCTTGTTGATGTGCTGCCCGCCCGCCCCCGAGGCGCGGAAGGTGTCGATGCGCAGGTCGGCCGGGTTGATGTCCACTGCCTCGACCTCGTCGGCCTCGGGCAGCACCGCGACGGTGCACGCGGAGGTGTGGATGCGGCCCTGGGTTTCGGTGACCGGGATGCGCTGCACGCGGTGGCCGCCGGATTCGAACTTGAGCCGGGAGTAGGCGCCGTTGCCGACCACGCGGGCGATGACCTCCTTGTAGCCGCCGAGGTCGGATTCGCTCGCCGACACGATCTCCACCTTCCAGCGCTGGCGCTCGGCGTAGCGGGTGTACATGCGCAGCAGGTCGCCGGCGAACAGCGCGGCCTCGTCGCCGCCGGTGCCGGCGCGGACCTCCAGGAAGAGGTTGCGCTCGTCGTTGGGGTCGCGCGGCAGCAGCGCGCGCTGCAGCTCGGCCTCCAGCGCCTCGATGCGCGCCGCGCCTGCGGCGAGCTCGAGCTCGCCGAGCTCGCGCATCTCGGGGTCGGCGAGCAGTTCGCGCGCGGTGGCGCAGTCGGCTTCGGCCTGGCGATGCTCGCGGTACAGGATCACGACCGGCTCGATCTCGGCACGCTCGCGCGACAGCTCGCGGAAGGCGTTCATGTCGCGCGCGCCCTCCTCGGAGGCGAGCGTGCGGTCGAGCTCTTCGAGCCGGTTGGCGAGGTGTTCGAGTTTGTCGCGGATGCTCTGCTTCATGGCGATAGACGGACGCGCGCGCGCCGCCCGCGGGCGGCGGCCGGCGGAGCCGTGCGGCTAGTGGGGGTCGCGGGACAGGTTGAAGAGCTCGCGCACCACGCGGCCGGCTTCGACCTTGTGCTCGCCCTCGGCCTGGTTCAGGAAGCGGGTGGGACCGTGCATCAGCTTGTTGGTGAGACCGTGCGACAGCGCCTCGAGCACGCGCTGCGGGTCCTCGCCCTTGGCGAGCAGGCGCACCGCGCGCTCGAGCTCGGCCTGGCGCAGGGATTCGGCATGCTCGCGCAGCGAGCGGATCACCGGCACCGTCTCGCGCGCCGACATCCAGTGCAGGAAGCCATCGACGCGGGTGATGATGATCTGCTCGGCCTCGACGACGGCCTGCTGGCGCGACTCCATGCCGGCCTCCACCACCTGGGCGAGGTCGTCGACGGTGTACAAGAAGATGTCGTCGAGCTCCGAGATCTCGGGCTCGATGTCGCGCGGCACGGCGAGATCGACCATCACCATCGGGCGGTGGCGGCGCGCCTTGACCGCGCGCTCGACCATGCCCAGACCCACGATGGGCAGCGGCGCGGCCGTACAGGAGACGACCACGTCGAAGCGCGGCAGCGCGTCGCCGATCTGGTCGATGCGCATGGTGCCGGCGCCGAAGCGGTCCGCCAGGGCCTTGGCGCGCTCCTCGGTGCGGTTGGCCACCGTCATCGACTTCGGGCGCGCGCCGCCGAAGTGCGCGGCGCAGAGCTCGATCATCTCGCCCGCGCCGATGAAGAGCACGTGCTGGTCGGAGACGCGCTCGAAGATGCGCTCGGTCAGGTGCACCGCGGCCGCGGCCATCGACACCGTGTTGGCGCCGATCGCGGTGGTCGAGCGCACCTCCTTGGCCACCGCGAAGGTGTTCTGGAAGAGCTTGTGCAGCAGCACGCCCAGGGTGCCCGCCTCCTCGGCGTAGCGCGCGGCGTCCTTGACCTGACCGAGGATCTGCGGCTCGCCGATCACCATCGAGTCGAGCCCGCTCGCCACCCGGAAGACATGGCGGATCGCGTCGCGCTGCGGGTAGGAATACAGGTAGGGCGAGACCTCGGTGAGCGCGAGGCGATGGAAGCGCGCCAGCCAGTCGGCGGCGTGCTGCGGCTGTTCGGCCGCAAAGTAGAGCTCGGTGCGATTGCAGGTCGACAGGATCGCCGCCTCGCGCACCGAATCCGTATGAGCCAGATCGTGCAGCGCCTGCCCCATGCGCTCGGGCTGGAACGCGACGCGTTCGCGGATGGCGAGCGGCGCGGTGTGGTGGTTCAAGCCGAGGGCGAAGAGTTGCATGCGGGAGGGGGGTGGACGGAGCGAGGCGGATTATAGCACCGCGGCTGCGCCCCAAAATTGAGCCGGAACAGCGACTTCTGGCCGCAAATTGACGCCGCAAAGCAAATGGGCCGACACTCGGTCGGCCCATCGGGAATCTGGTGGCCAGTCGCGGAATCGAACCACGGACACGCGGATTTTCAATCCGCTGCTCTACCAACTGAGCTAACTGGCCAACGAGGTCCGCATTATAGCCAGTCTTTTTCCCTTGTCAAAGGGTTTCGCAAAACGAGTTTCAGACGAGTTTCAGAAGGACTCCGCACGCGCTCAGCCGAGTGCGTCGTGATCGCCCTGGACGCGCGCCGGCGGCTGCAGGTGGCTGCGCGGGAAGACCACGCGCGCCAGCGTGCCGCGCCCGCCCGGGCCGGCGTCCAGGGTGACGGTGCCGCGGTGCAGCTCGGCGATCTCGCGCACGATCGGCAGCCCGAGGCCGGAGCCATCGACGCCGCTGCCGAGCACGCGGTAGAAGCGCTCGAAGACACGCTCGCGGTCGGCCTCGGGGATACCCGGGCCGTTGTCCTCGACCTCGAACACCGGCGAGCCGGCGTAGCGCGTGCGCGCGGTGACGCTGCCGCCGCGCGGGGTGTACTTGATCGCGTTGTCGACCAGGTTCTTGAGCATCTCGCGCAGCAGCACCGGGTTGCCCTCCACGCGCAGGGCCTGGTCGCCCGCCTCGACGCCGAGGTCGATCTGCTTGGCCTGCGCGCGCGGGTAGAGCTCGAGCGCCACCTCGCGCACGATCGCGTCGACGTCCACCGTCTCCACCGCGTAGAGCTTCTCGAAGCTCGCCTCGGCGCGCGCGAGCGAGAGCAGCTGGTTGATCAGGTGCGCCGCGCGATCGGTGCTCTCGGCGATGCGGGTGAGCGACTGGCGCAGCTGGTCGGGGTCGCTCTCGTGCATGGCGAGGTCGGTCTGCATCTTGAGCCCGGTCAGCGGCGTGCGCATCTGGTGCGCGGCGTCGGCGATGAAGCGCTGCTGCGCCTGCAGGTTCTCCTCCAGGCGCGCCATCATGTCGTTGTAGGCGATGATCAGCGGGCGCACCTCCTCGGGCACGCTGGAGGGCTCGACCGGCGACAGGTCGGTGGGACGGCGGCGGCGGATCAGGCTCTGCAGCCGGTTGAGCGGCGCGATGCCGCGGCTCAGGCCCACCCACACCAGCACCACCGCGAGCGGGATGATGGCGAACTGCGGCAGCAGCACCCCGGTGACCACGCGCGAGGCGAGGTCGGTGCGCTTGTTGCGCGTCTCGGCGACCTGCACGAGCACGAAGCGGTCGGCCTGCGCAGGATCGGGGCGCACGAAGCGCCAGGCGATGCGCACCTCCTCACCGTGGATCATGGCGTCGCGCAGTTGCACGTCCTCGCCGTCCAGCGCGGACGAGGTCGGCATCGGCGGGATCTCGGCGTCGCCGCTCACGGTGACGCCATTGACGTCGGCCACCTGATAGTAGACGACGTCGTCCTGGTCGGCGCGGAACAAGGCGCGCGGCGGCGCCGGGAAGCGCACCACCACGTCGCCGTCCTCGACTTCGACCAGGCGCGAGAGCGCGCGCACGCCGTCGGCGAGCGCGAGGTCGTAGGGCTGGTTGGCGATGCTGTCGGCGACGTTGTGGGTGACGATGATCGAGATCGGCCACAGGAACAGCAAGGGCGCCAGCATCCAGTCGAGGATCTCGCCGAACAGCGAGTTCGGCGGCCCCGACTTGCGCGGCGGGTTGGCGCCGCGCGGAGAGCGCTCAGGCTTGGACTTTCGCCGCAGGGGCAGCATCGGGGTTTTCCAGGCAGTACCCCAGGCCGCGCACGGTCACGATGCGCACACCGCTGTCCTCGAGCTTCTTGCGCAGGCGATGGACGTACACCTCGATCGCGTTGCTCGACACCTCCTCGCCCCAGCCGCACAGGTGGTCGACGAGCTGGTCCTTGCTGACCAGGCGACCGACGCGCAGCAGGAAGATCTCCAGCAGGCCGATCTCGCGCGCCGACAGCTCGACGAGCTGGCCGCCGACCTTGACCACGCGATCGGCCTGGTCGTAGCTCAGCTGGCCGATCTCGATGCAGCGCGGCTGACCGGTGCCGCGGCGGGTGAGCGCGCGCACGCGAGCCTCGAGCTCGGGCAGGGCGAAGGGCTTGGTGAGGTAATCGTCGGCACCGGCGTCGAGCCCGCGCACGCGGTCATCGACGCCGTCCTGCGCGGTGAGGATCAGCACCGGCTGGGCCGACTTGCGCGCGCGCAGGCGCTTGAGCACCTCGATGCCGTTCATGCGCGGCAGGCCGAGGTCGAGGATGAGCAGGTCGTAGCCCTGCCCCGCGAGCGCGGCGTCCGCCTCCATGCCGTCCGCCACGTGATCGACCGCGCAGCCGCCGCGCCGCAGGGCGCGACAGATGCCGTCGGCGATCACCGGATCGTCTTCCGCCAACAGGATACGCATAGCATTCCGGCTGTAAGTTGCATGTAAGCGGAGATTCAGAAAATGGCTCCGCTGTTCTCCTTTTGCTCGGTCTTCGGGGACGTGGCTGCTTCGCGCAGCGGCGTGCCGGGGAGTGCCCGCCCGCCTGGGCCGTGGCACTCCCCACCGACTTTTACTCCCCGAATCTGGTCATTATCCCACGCTTCGCGCGGCGGCAGGCAGGCCGCTGGCTGCCCGAGGCGGGCTGCGCGCGCCGTTCCGGCGCCGCCGGACGAAAAAAGGCCTCGCCGAGACGTGTCCCCGGCGAGGCCTTTTTCAATTGCAGCGGTCGGGAGGTCCGGCGAACCGGCCCTCCCGGGCGGGCGCTTACATGCCCATGCCCATGCCGCCCATACCACCCATGCCGCCCATGTCGGGCATGCCGCCCATCGGCTTGTCTTCGGCCAGCTCGCCGACCATGCAGTCGGTGGTCAGCATCAGGCCGGCGACGGACGCGGCGTTCTGCAGCGCGGTGCGGGTGACCTTGGTCGGGTCCAGCACGCCCATCTCGACCATGTCGCCGTACTCGCCGGTGGCGGCGTTGAAGCCGTAGTTGCCCGAGCCCTCGACGACCTTGTTCACCACCACGCTCGGCTCGTCACCGGCGTTGGCGACGATCTCGCGCAGCGGCTGCTCCATCGCGCGCAGCACGATCTTGATGCCGGCGTCCTGGTCGTGGTTGTCGCCCTTGAGCTCGCCGAGTGCAGCACGAGCACGCAGCAGCGCAACGCCGCCGCCCGGGACGATGCCCTCTTCCACTGCAGCGCGGGTGGCGTGCAGGGCGTCTTCGACGCGGGCCTTCTTTTCCTTCATCTCGACTTCGGTGGCAGCACCGACCTTGATCACGGCAACGCCGCCGGCCAGCTTGGCCACGCGTTCCTGCAGCTTCTCGCGGTCGTAGTCGGAGCTGGCTTCCTCGATCTGCACGCGGATCTGCTTGACGCGCGCTTCGATGCGCTCGCCCTGGCCGGCGCCGTCGATGATGATGGTGTTTTCCTTGCCGACTTCGATCCGGGCAGCCTGGCCGAGATCTTCCAGGGTGGCCTTCTCGAGGGTCAGGCCGACTTCTTCGGCGATGACCTGGCCGCCAGTGAGGATGGCGATGTCTTCGAGCATGGCCTTGCGACGGTCGCCAAAGCCCGGGGCCTTGACGGCGCAGGTCTTCAGGATGCCGCGGATGTTGTTCACCACCAGGGTGGCCAGCGCTTCGCCTTCGACGTCCTCGGCGATGATCAGCAGCGGACGGCCCGACTTCGCGACTTGCTCGAGCACCGGCAGCAGGTCGCGGATGTTGGAGATCTTCTTGTCGAACAGCAGCACGAAGGGCTGCTCGAGGATGGCGACCTGCTTGTCCGGATTGTTGATGAAGTAGGGCGACAGGTAGCCACGGTCGAACTGCATGCCCTCGACGACGTCGAGTTCGTTCTGCAGCGACTTGCCGTCCTCGACGGTGATCACGCCTTCCTTGCCGACCTTGTCCATGGCACGGGCGATGATGTCGCCGATGTCGCTGTCGGAGTTGGCCGAGATCGAGCCGACCTGGGCGATTTCCTTGTTGGTCGAGCAGGGCTTGGAGAGCTTCTTCAGCTCTTCGATGGTGGCGATCACGGCCTTGTCGATGCCGCGCTTGAGGTCCATCGGGTTCATGCCGGCGGCGACGAACTTCATGCCTTCGCGCACGATCGACTGCGCCAGCACGGTGGCGGTGGTGGTGCCGTCACCGGCGATGTCGGAGGTCTTGGAAGCAACTTCCTTGACCATCTGCGCGCCCATGTTCTCGAACTTGTCCTTCAGTTCGATTTCCTTGGCGACGGAGACGCCGTCCTTGGTCACGGTGGGGCCGCCGAAGGAGCGCTCGAGCACCACGTTGCGGCCCTTCGGGCCCAGGGTCACCTTGACCGCGTTGGCGAGGATGTTGATGCCGGCGACCATGCGCTCGCGGGCGGAATCACCAAACTTGACTTCTTTAGCTGCCATTCTTCAGAACTCCGGAATTGTTTCGATTAGCGTGGATGGGGACGGGGGAGGCTCAGGCCTCGACCACGCCCATGATGTCTTCCTCGCGCATCACGAGGAGCTCGTCGCCTTCGACCTTCACGGTCTGGCCGGCGTACTTGCCGAACAGCACCTTGTCGCCCACCTTGACGGCCATCGGACGGACCTTGCCGTCGTCCAGGATCTTGCCGTTGCCGACCGCGAGGACTTCGCCCTGATCGGGCTTCTCGCCGGCGCTGTCCGGGATCACGATGCCGCTGGCGGTCTTGCGTTCGGCTTCGAGGCGCTTGACGATCACACGATCATGCAGGGGACGAATCTTCATCGAGTTCTCTCCTAACTGAGGTTCAACTGTATGGGTTGATGAAACACGCGGAACCAGTCCGCAAGAAAAGGATCTGCAGTGGCTGCCGATGGACGGAAGCCCATCGATCGAGGCTTGTTAGCACTCACTGCCAACGAGTGCTAATAATAGGGACGGGTCCCGAGGATTTCAAGTGCGCTACCTGTTAACTTTTTTCTTCGCCGTGATGGCGCTCGGCTTGGCGCCGCTCCACGCCGCCTCCCAGGACGCGCAATGGAAGGGCGCCGCCTTCGAGGGCGACCGCGCCAGCCTCGCCGGCCTCGCCGCCGCCGGCGCGCAGGTGGTGCGCGTCTACCGCCAGTCCGACGCCTGGGTGCTCGACGAGGCGCAGCGCCTCGGCCTGAAGGTGGTGATGGGGCTGTGGCTGGAGCACCCGCGCCACGGCTTCGACTACGCCGACGCGCGGGCGGTGCGCGCGCAGGAAGACGCCGTGCTCGACTTCGTCGCGCGCTACCGCCACCACCCGGCCCTGCTCGCCTGGGGCGTGGGCAACGAGATCGAGACCGGCGTCGCCGACCCGCTGCCGCTGTGGCGCGCGGTGGATCGGCTGGCCGCGCGCATCCGCGCGCTCGACCCCGAGCATCCGACGATGATGGTGGTCGCCGACACCGGCATGGACGCCTTCCGCGCACTCGCCGGCTGCTGCCCCAACGTGGAGCTGCTCGGCATCAACGTCTACGCCGGCGCGGTGTTCGACCTGCCGCAGCGCCTGCGCGACGCCGGCATCGCCAAGCCCGTGGTGATCGCCGAGCTCGGCCCGCTCGGGCAGTGGCAGGCCGGACGCAAGCCCTGGGGCGCGCCGGTCGAGCTCACCAGCACCGAGAAGGCGCGCTTCTTCACCGAGGCGCTCGTCTTCCTCGACCGCCAGGCGCAGATCCGCGGTGTCTTCCCCTTCCTGTGGGGCGCCAAGCAGGAGCAGACCGCCACCTGGCACGGCCTGCTGCTCGCCGACGGCAGCGCCACCGCGATGAGCGACGCGCTCGCTGCCGCCTGGGGGCGACCGGTCGCGAAGCCCGCGCCGCGGATCCGCGGCATCGGCATCGGCGCCGACGAGTTCGCGCCTGGCGCGGAGGTTGGCGCCGGCATCGACGCCGTCGCTCACGATGGTTCCGCGCTCGTCACCGAGTGGGCGGTATTCGCCGAGGCGACCGACCTGCGCAAGGGCGGCGACGCCGAGACCGCGCCGACACGCATCGACGTGCGCGTGCTGCACGCCGATGCCGCCAGCGTGCGCTTCGCCGCCCCGGCGCAACCCGGCGCCTACCGCCTCTTCATCACCGTGCGCGACCGCGAGGGCAAGGCCGGGACGGCGAACCTGCCGTTCCGGGTGAGGTGAACGGGGCATCGCCCACCGCAGCGGCATCTCCCGCGCACCTCCGGTTCGCCTTCGCCTGCGCGCCCGCCTCCCTTGCGCGCGCCCACGCCTGTCCCGCGCCTCCCCCCGGCGCTTGGCCGGCTGCCCCAGCGCGGGGTTAAGATGCCCCGCACAAGAACCACCAACGCAGGAGGCGCGCCCATGTCCGCTCCGCTCACGCCGCCGGCCCCCTTGCCCGTCGAGCGCCTGGTGGCCCGCTGCGATCCTGCGTCGCTCGGCATCGAGACCTCCGCCGAGCTGCCCGAGCTCGACGTCGCCCGCATCCACGGCCGCGCGGTCGACGCGATCCGGCTCGGCCTCGACATCCGCGCCGAGGGCTACAACCTCTTCGTGCTCGGCGACCCCGGCAGCGGCCGCCACGCGCTCGTGCGCCGCCTGCTCGAGGACGCGCGCGGCCGCGGCGACGCACCCGCGGACTGGTGCTACGCGTGGAACTTCGCCAACGCCTCCCAGCCGCGGCTGCTGCGCCTGCCCTGCGGCCGCGGCCGCGGCCCCGCGCTGCGCGACGACCTGGCGCGTTTCGTCGAGGAGCTGGTGCCGGCGATCGGCGCGGTGTTCGAGAGCGAGGAGCACCGCAACCGCATCGAGGCCTTGCAGGAAGAGGCCAAGGCGCGCGAGGAGAGCGCCTTGCGCAGCCTCGGCGACGAAGCCCAGAAGCTCGGCGTGGCGCTGCTGCGCACGCCGCACGGCTTCGCCTTCCTGCCGATGAAGGGCGAGGGCAGCACGCTCACCCAGGAGGAGTTCGAGAAGCTGCCCGAGCCGCGCCAGCACGAGCTCGGCGAACACATCCGCGCGCTGCACGAGCGCCTGCACCGCCTGATGGGCGATTTCCCGCGCTGGCGGCACGAGCTGCAGAACCGCATGCGCGACGCCGGGCGCGAGGCCATCCGTGCCACCGTCACCCACCTGATCGACGAGCTCGAGGCCCGCCACGCCGACCTGCCCGAGGTGTGCGACCACCTCGACGCGGTGCTCGCCGACGTCGTCGCCAGCGGCGAGTCGCTGCGCGCGACGCCGCACACCGACGAGGACAGCGAGTCGCTGACCTACACCGGCAGCATCAGCGTGCAGCGCTACCTGGTGAACCTGCTCGTCGCCAACCCCGCCGACGGCGCCCGGCCGATGGTGTACGAGGACCACCCCACGCTGCAGAACCTGGTCGGGCGCATCGACCACCTGGTGCACATGGGCACCCTGGTGAGCAACTTCACCCTGATCCGCGCCGGCGCGCTGCACCGCGCCAACGGCGGCTTCCTGATGCTCGACGCACTCAAGCTGCTGTCCCAGCCCTTCGCCTGGGAGGGCCTCAAGCGCGCGCTCAAATCCGCGCGCCTGCGCATCGAGTCGCTCTCCGAGCTCATCGGCGTGACCGGCTCGGTGCAGCTCGAGCCCGAGCCGATGCCGCTCGAGCTCAAGGTGGTGCTGATCGGCGATCGCCTGACCTACTACCTGCTCGGCCAGTACGATCCGGAGTTC
>NZ_AMXF01000146.1 GCF_000310225.1 Thauera phenylacetica B4P | reverse complement strand
ACGCGGGGCTCGTGCTCGGCGCCAGCGCGAGCGTGGCCTTCGCCGCGGCGCAGGACGAGGCCGCCGGCGTGCTGCTGCCGCTGCCCGCGGTGACGCGGCAGCCGGGCCAGACCGACGCCGGCACGGTGTGGATGGTGGGCGACGACGACACCGTGAGGCCGCTCGCGGTCGAACTCGGTGCCTGGCGCGAGGATGGCGTGGTGGTGCGCGCCGGCCTGCCTGCGCAGGCACGGGTCGTGGTGGCCGGGGTGCACAAGCTGATCGAGGGCACGCGCGTGCGCGCGGTCGAGGAAGGTGCGCCGGTGCTGCTGGACGTGCGCAGATGAGCCGCCGCGACGAGGGCCCGATCGGCAGCGGGCGCTTCAACCTGTCCGAATGGGGGCTGACCCACCGTTCCCTGGTGCTGTACTTCCTGATCGTATGCACGCTGATCGGCTTGTTCTCCTACACCCGGCTCGGCCAGTCGGAGGATCCGCCCTTCACCTTCAAGGTCATGGTGGTACGCGCCGAGTGGCCGGGGGCGAGCGCGCGCGAGATCGAGCAGCAGGTCACCGACAAGATCGAGAAGAAGTTGCAGGAGATCGCCCAGGCCGACACGATCCGCAGCTACTCCAAGCCCGGAGAGGCTCTGGTCTTCTTCGTGGTCAAGGACGCCACGCGCTCGCGCGACATCCCCGACATCTGGTACCAGGTGCGCAAGAAGATCGGCGACATCGCCCACACCTTCCCGACCGGGGTGCGCGGGCCGTATTTCAATGACGAGTTCGGCGACACCTACGGCAACCTCTTCGCCCTGCTCGGCGAGGGGGTGAGCCACGCCGAGCTCAAGCGCCACGCCGAGGCGATCCGCGGCGAGTTGCTGCGCGTGAAGGACGTGGCCAAGGTGAGCTTCTTCGCCGAGCAGCCGCAGCGCATCTTCGTGGAGATCTCCAACACCCGCCTCGCCACCCTGGGCGTGCGCCTGGACGACATCGTCGCCGCGCTCGCCCGCCAGAACGCGGAGACCGGCGCCGGCTTCTTCGAGACCGGCGACGAGCGCATCTGGCTGCGACCGTCCGGCCAGTTCGAGGACCTCGACGCGATCCGTGCCACGGTGATCCGCGCCGGCGGGCGCAGCCTGCGCCTGGGCGACATCGCCGAGGTGCGCCGCGGCTACGCCGAGCCGCCGGCCGAGCGCCTGCGCTACATGGGGCAGGAGGCGCTCGGCATCGGCGTGTCGATGCGCAGCGGCGGCGACATCGTGGCCCTCGGTCGCCAGCTCGACGAGGCGATGGAGAAGATCGACGCGCAGCTGCCGGCCGGCATCCGCCTCGAGCGTGTGGCGGACCAGCCGCGCGCGGTCACCCGCGCGGTGAACGAGTTCGTCAAGGTTCTCGCCGAGGCGGTGATCATCGTGATGGCGGTGAGCCTGCTGTCGCTGGGTTTCCGCACGGGCATCGTGGTGCTGGTGATCATCCCGGTGGTGCTGGCGATCACCTTCATGTTCATGCATCTGCTCGACATCGGCCTGCACAAGATCTCGCTCGGCGCGCTGATCATCGCGCTCGGCCTGCTGGTGGACGACGCGATCATCGCGGTCGAGATGATGGCGAGCAAGATGGAGCAGGGCTGGGGCCGGGTGCGCGCGGCGAGCTACGCGTGGACCTCGACCGCGATGCCGATGCTCTCCGGCACCCTGGTGACCGCGGCGGGCTTCCTGCCGGTGGCGCTGGCGGCGTCCTCGGTGGGCGAGTTCACGCGCTCGATCTTCCAGGTCACGGTGACCGCGCTGCTGGTGTCGTGGATCGCCGCGGTGCTCTTCGTGCCCTATCTCGGCTACTACCTGCTGCCCGACTTCAGCAAGCGTGCCGGCAAGCCCTCGGCGCTGGCGCGCGTGGTCGGGCGGGTGTGGCCGGCGCTCGGGCGGCGGATGGCCGAGCGCGACCTCCACGCCCACGAGCAGCACGACGAGTTCGCGATCTACCACACGCCCTTCTACACTCGCCTGCGCGCGCTGGTGAACGCCTGCGTGCGCTGGCGCTGGGGGGTGATCGCGCTCACCGTGGCGATCTTCGTCGGCGCGCTGTTCGTGTTCGCCCGCTTCGTGCCGCAACAGTTCTTCCCCGACTCGACGCGGCCCGAGCTGCTGGTCGACCTGCGCCTGGCCGAGGGCGTGTCGCACCACGCCACCGAGGCCGCGGTGAAGCGGCTGGAGGGCTTCCTCGACGCGCAGGAGGGCATCGAGAACTATGTCGCCTGGCTGGGCAGCGGCAGCCCGCGCTTCTACCTGCCGCTCGACCAGCAGCTCGCGCAGACCAACTTCGCCCAAGTCGTGATCCTCACCGCCGGCCTGGCCGAGCGCGAGGCGCTGCGCGCCAGGCTCATCCGCCTCTTCGAGGACGAGCCCTGGCCGCTGCGTGGCATCGTCAACCGGCTCGAGAACGGGCCGCCGGTGGGCTTCCCGGTGCAGTACCGTGTGAGCGGGCCGGACCTGGCCGAGCTGCACCGGCGCGCGCAGACGGTGGCCGAGGCGATGCGCGCCAATCCGCACCTGTCCAACGTGCATATGGACTGGGTGGAGCCGTCCAAGGTGGTGCGGGTGGCGATCGACCAGGACAAGGCGCGGCTGCTCGGGGTGTCCACCCAGGACCTCTCCAGCCTGCTCGCCACCTCGCTGCAGGGCATGACGGTGACCCAGTTCCGCGAGGGCACCGAGACCATCTCCCTGGTGCTGCGCGGGGCGGAGGCCGAGCGCGCGCACCTGTCGCAGCTGCCCGACCTCGCCCTGCCGGTGGGTGGCGGGCGCAGCGTGCCGCTGGCGCAGGTGGCGCGGCTGGAGCACGGCTTCGAGCCCGGGGTGATCTGGCGGCGCAACCGCATCCCCACGGTGACCGTGCGCGCCTCGCTCTACGACGGCACCCAGCCCGCGGTGGTGGTGGGCCAGCTCGCGCCGCACATGGCCGAGCTCTCCGCGCAGCTGCCGCTCGGCTACCGCCTCGAGGTCGGCGGCGCGGTCGAGGAGAGCGCCAAGGGCAGCGGCTCGGTGGGCGCCGGCATGCCGGTCTTCGTGCTGACGGTGCTCACGGTGCTGATGCTGCAGCTGAAGAGCTTCTCGCGCACCATCATGGTCGTGCTCACCGCGCCGCTCGGCCTCATCGGCGTCGCCGCCTTCCTGCTCGCCTTCGGCAAGCCCTTCGGCTTCGTCGCGCTGCTCGGCACGATCGCGCTGTCGGGCATGATCATGCGCAACTCGGTGATCCTGGTCGACCAGATCCGCCAGGACGTCGAGGCCGGGCGCACGCAGTGGGAGGCCATCGTCGAGTCCGCGGTGCGCCGCTTCCGCCCGATCATGCTCACCGCCGCGGCGGCCATCCTGGCCATGGTGCCGCTGTCGCGCAGCACCTTCTTCGGGCCGATGGCGGTGGCCATCATGGGCGGGCTCACCGTGGCCACGGTGCTCACCATCCTCTTCCTGCCCGCGCTCTATGCCGCCTGGTACCGGGTGAAGCCGGCGGAAGAGGAGCGCGCGGCGGCGGATCGCAGCGCAGCAACTGCGCTAGAATGACGAGGTTTTGCCTTCATGGATAACGCTATCCATTAGCGTGTGCTAATATTTCGCCGGGAGCCCCTGATGAACTTCGAGAAAGCGCGCTTCAACATGGTCGAGCAGCAGATCCGCCCCTGGGAGGTGCTGGATCAGGACGTGCTCGACCTCCTGATGACGGTCAAGCGCGAGGAATTCGTTCCCGCCGCGTATCGCGAGCTGGCCTTCGCCGACGTCGAGATCCCGATCGGCTGCGGCCAGGTCATGCTCAAGCCGGTGATCGAGGGCAAGATCCTGCAGGCGCTGCGCGTCACCAAGTCCGACACCGTGCTCGAGATCGGCGCCGGCTCGGGCTGGTTCGCCGCGCTGCTGGCGGCGCGCGCCGAGTGGGTGCGCACCATGGAGATCGAGCCCGAGATGGTCAAGCTGGCGAGCGCCAACCTCGAGCGCAACGGTGTGCAAAACGTGGTCGTGGTCGACGGCGACGGCGTGCAGGGGTGGTCGGGCCGCGCGCCCTACGACGTGATCGTCGTCTCCGGCGGCCTGCCCTTCGTGCCCCAGTCGCTGCTCGAGCAGCTCAAGGTGGGCGGTCGCCTGTTCGCCTTCGTCGGCGAGGCGCCGGTCATGAAGGCGCGCCTGATCACCTGCGAGGCAGAGGGCCGCTTCCGCACCGAGGACGTGTTCGAGACCGTGGTGCCGATGCTCGAAAACGCCCCCCAGCGCGAAGCGTTCAGCTTCTGAGGCGAGCGACGATGCTGCAGATCACGCCGACCATGCTCGCCGAGCGCCTCCAGGACGCGCAACGGCCCGCACCCCTGCTGCTCGACGTGCGCGAGCCGTGGGAGGTGCAGATCTGCCAGATCCCCGGCTCGCTGACGATGCCGATGGGCAGCGTCCCGGCGCGCTTCGCGGAGCTGGAGCGCGACCGCGAGACGGTGGTGATCTGCCATCACGGCGGGCGCAGCTGGCAGGTCGCGATGTTCCTCGAGCGCCAGGGGTTTTCCAACGTGGCCAACCTGTCCGGCGGCGTCGCCGGCTGGGCGAACGAGGTCGATCGCAACATGCCGCAATACTGAGCGCGGCGCAGCAGCACCAGCGGAGAGCACGATGAAGCGAGTCCTGGCAGTTTTGATGGCGAGCCTGTTCGCGGGAGGCGCCGCGGCAGCCGACCTGATGCAGGTGTACCAGGACGCGATCGCCAACGACGCGAAGTTCTCCGCGGCGCGCGCCCAGTTCGAGGCCGGGCAGGAGAAGGTGGTGCAGGCGCGCGCGGGGCTGCTGCCGCAGGCTGGCATGGATGCCAACACTACCTGGAACGATGCCAAGCTCAAGCCGGCCGGCGCGCAGCCGCGCGCGGGCAGCTACAACAGCAATGGCTATGGTGTTCAGCTCAGCCAGCCGCTGTTCCGCTGGCAGAACTGGGTGCAGTTCAAGCAGGGCGAGCTGCAGACCGCGCTCGCCGAGACCCAGTTCGGCATCGCCCGCCAGGACCTCGTGCTGCGCGTCGCCGAGGCTTACTTCAACGTGCTCAACGCGCAGGACGCGCTCGCTGCGGTGACGCAGCTGCGCGGCGCCGCCTCGGAGCAGCTCGAGCTGGCGAAGACCAGCTTCGAGGTCGGGACGGTGACGATCACCGACGTGCACGAGGCGCAGTCGCGCTTCGACCTCGCCTCGGCGCAGGAGATCGCGGCGGAGAATCAGCTCGAGGTCGCGCGCCAGACCCTGGCGCAGATCATCGGGAAGCAGCCTGAGCACCTCGCCGGCCTGCGCGAGGGCGTGGGGCTGCAGCGTCCGCAGCCCGAGAACATCGCCGACTGGGTGGCCGCAGCCGAATCCGGCAGCTTCGGCGTGCAGGCCCAGCAACTGGTGCGCGAGATCGCCGCGCGCGAAGTCGAGCGCGCCCGCGCCGGCCATCTGCCGACGGTGGATGTCGTTGCCCGGCACGGAGTCAACAACGATCTGCAGCTGTCCGCTGGACGCAATGAGGTCACCAGCGTCGCTCTGCAGCTCAACGTGCCCCTGTTCGCGGGCGGGCGCGTGTCCTCGGTGTCGCGCGAGGCCGCCGCGCTGCGCATGAAGGCCGACGCCGACCTGGAGGACGCCCGCCGCAGCGCCGCGCTCGCCGCCCGCCAGTCCTGGCTGGGCGTGACCAGCGGCATGGCGCAGGTGAGGGCGCTCGAGGCCGCGCGCGTGTCGTCGAGCTCCGCGCTCGACGCCAACAAGCTCGGCTACGAGGTCGGCGTGCGCATCAACATCGACGTGTTGAACGCCCAGACCCAGCTCGCCGACACCTTGCAAAAGCTCGCCCGTGCGCGCTACGATACCCTGCTCGCGCAGCTGCGCCTGAAGGCCGCCGCCGGCACCCTGGGCGAGGACGACGTGCGCGCCATCAACGCGCTGCTCGTGCCCTGAGCGCCTCGGGCCGATCACACTCCCTGCGCCTCACGCCTCACGCCTCACGCCTCACGCCTCACGCCTCACGCCTCACGCCTCACGCCTCACGCCTCACGCCTCACGCCTCACGCCTGACGCCTCACGCCTCACGCCTGACGCTCAGCGCCCTGAGCAGCGCCACGCTGCGCGCGGTCGCGCCCTGGTGCGTGGTCGCGAAGGCGCGCCCCGCGGCGGCGACCTCCGCGCGTCGCGCGGGATCGGTGAGCAGCGTCAGCGCCGCGCGCATCCCCGCCTCCGCGTCCTGCGCGCGCATCGCGGCGCCGGCGCGCTCGGCGTCCTCGGCCACGGCCTGGAAGTTGAAGGTGTGTGGCCCGATCACCACCGGCGTGCCCACCGCGCAGGCCTCGATCAGGTTCTGTCCGCCAAAGGGCAGCCAGCTGCCGCCGATCAGTGCGACGTCTGCGGCGGCGTAATAGGCGAACATCTCCCCCATCGAGTCGCCGAGCAGCACGCGGGTCCCGGCACCCATCGCCGCGTCGGCGCTGCGCCGCTGCAGGGCCAGGCCGCGCGCGCTGGCGAGCGCGGCGACCTCGTCGAAGCGCTGCGGGTGGCGCGGCACGAGCAGCAGCAGGGCCTCGGCAGGCGCGTGGCGTGCGAAGGCGTCGAGCAGCTGCGCCTCCTCGCCCTCGCGGGTGCTCGCGGCGAGCAGCACCGGGCGTGCGCCGATGCGCTCGCGCAGGCGGCGGCCGAGCGCCAGCAGCGGCTCCGGCGGCGTGATGTCGAACTTGAGGTTGCCGGTCACCGTGACCCGGCGCGCGCCGAGCTGGGTGAGGCGGGTCGCGTCGGCGGCGGTCTGCGCGCCGATCGCGGCGAGCGCCTTCAGGGTCAGCGCGGTGAGCGCGGGCAGGCGGGCGTAGCGGCGCGCCGAGCGTTCCGACAGGCGGGCGTTGGCGAGCATCACCGGCACACGGCGGCGTTTGCAGGCGGCGAGCAGGTTGGGCCACAGCTCGGTCTCCATCACCACCCCGAAGAGCGGGCGGAAGTGGCGCAGGAAGGCGTGGGCGAAGCAGCCGAGGTCGTAGGGCAGGTAGGCGCGCAGCACGCGCGGCTCGTCGCGGAACAGGCTCTTCGAGGTGTCGCGCCCGGTCGGCGTCATGTGGGTCAGCAGCACCGAGTGCTCCGGCCATTCGGCGAGCAGGGCGCGCACCAGGGGTTCGGCGGCGCGGGTCTCGCCCACCGACACCGCATGCACCCAGATCACTCCCACCGGTGCGCGCGTCCGGTAGCGCCCGAAACGCTCGCCGAGGTGGCGCAGGTAGGCCGGCTGGCGGCGCGCCCGCCACGCCAGGCGCAGCAGCACCAGGGGCAGGGCGAGGATCCACAGCAAGGTGTAGGGCAGGCGGGTCAGCATCGGGTGGGGCGGTAAGGCGACCGCCGCAGTATAAGCAAGGACGCCGAGCGTGGTCCTGCGCGCGTTGAAGGAAACCGTTCACACTGCTCGCCGGCGGGGGCATGCGATAATTCGTCCGACCCCCTCCTTCTTCCAAGCCCCTCCATGAAGATCCTCGTCACCGGCGCCGCCGGTTTCATCGGCATGCACACCTCGCTGCGCCTGCTCGCGCGCGGCGACGAGGTGGTCGGCCTCGACAACCTCAACGACTACTACGACCCCACCCTCAAGGAGGCGCGCCTGGCCCGCTTGCAGCCGCAGTCGGGCTTCCGCTTCGTGAAGCTGGACGTCGCCGACCGCACCGGCATGGAGGCCTTGTTCGCCGCCGAGCGGTTCGACCGCGTGATCCACCTCGCCGCCCAGGCCGGGGTGCGCTACTCGCTGGAGAACCCGCACGCCTACATCGACAGCAACCTGGTGGGCTTCATGAACGTCCTCGAGGGCTGCCGGCATGCGAAGGTGCAGCACCTGGTGTATGCGTCGAGTTCCAGCGTATACGGCGGCAACACCAGGATGCCGTTCTCCGAGGCCGACAGCGTCGACCACCCGGTCAGCATCTACGCGGCGACCAAGAAGGCCAACGAGCTGATGGCGCATACCTACAGCCACCTCTACGGCCTGCCCACCACCGGGCTGCGTTTCTTCACGGTGTATGGGCCGTGGGGCCGCCCGGACATGGCGCTGTTCCTGTTCACCAAGGCGATCCTCGAAGGGCGGCCGATCGACGTCTTCAACCACGGCCGCATGCGGCGCGACTTCACCTATGTGGACGACATCGTCGAGGGCGTGATCCGCACCCTCGACCGCGTCGCCGAGCCCGATCCTGCGTTCGATCCGATGCAGCCGAACCCGGGCACCGGCAGCGCGCCCTACCGGGTGTTCAACATCGGCAACCACGACCCGGTCGAGCTGATGGAGTTCGTCGCCGCGATCGAGGATGCGCTCGGCGCCACCGCGCAGAAGAACTTCCTGCCGCTGCAGGACGGCGACGTGCCGGCGACCTACGCCGACACCGCGGCGCTGAACGCCTGGACCGGCTTCGCTCCCGCGACCAGCGTGCGCGAGGGCGTCGGCCGCTTCATCGCCTGGTACCGCGAGTACTACCGGGTCTGATCCGCCCGGGGGCGGCCCGGCGCCGCGGCCGCTCCCGATCTCCCACTGTCCATGCGCTGCCGGCTGACGGCCGGCAGCGGCAGGAATCGATGGCCACCTACGCAATCGGCGACATCCAGGGCTGCTACGCCCCGCTGGACCGCATGCTCGACCGCATCGCCTTCGATCCCGTGGTCGACCGGCTGTGGATCGTCGGCGACCTCGTCAATCGCGGCCCCGAGTCCCTGCGCGTGCTGCGTTTCCTGCGCGGGCTGGGCGATGCGGCGAGCATCGTGCTCGGCAACCACGACCTCTACCTGCTGATGGTCGCCGCCGGCTACAAGCGGCGCGACAGCGACGACACCCTGTTCCAGGTGCTCGAGGCGGACGACCGCGACGAGTTGCTGGAGTGGCTGAGCTTCCAGCCCCTGATGCGGGTCCAGGGCGACCACGTGCTGGTGCATGCGGGCCTCCTGCCCGGGTGGACGGTCACGCGCGCGCAGGCGCTCGCCGCCGAGGTGGGGGCGGCGCTCGCCGGGTCGAAGTCGCGTGAGTTCCTGCTCCACCTCGCAGGCAACCGCCCGGATCGCTGGTCGGACGGGCTCAAGGGCTGGGACCGCCTGCGCGTGATCGTCAACGCCATGACGCGGCTGCGCTTCTGCACCGCGCAGGGGCGCATGGACCTGAGCGCCAAGGGCGCGCCGCACAAGGCGCCGCCGGGCATGCTGCCGTGGTTCCGCGTGCCCGACCGCTTCAGCCGCACCCACACCATCGTCTGCGGGCACTGGTCGGCGCTCGGCTTCTACCGCGAGCCTGGGCTGATCGCGCTCGATTCGGGCTGCGTGTGGGGAGGCAAGCTGACCGCGCTGCGCATCGAGGACGATGCGGTGTTCCAGGTCCCGGGCTGAGCTCGCGACGGCGGCTTCAGGCCTGCGCGTCGAGCGTGACGCCGAGGGCGGTGGCGATCTCGCCGCGCGTGCGCGTGGCCAGCGTGCGCCGGTCGGCGCCGTCGGCGGCGGCGATCGGTGCCGCCACCGTGATGCGCGTGATCGTGCGCGGCGAGGCGATGATGTTGGCGATGCACTCGCCCAGGCTGAGCTCGCCGTCGTAGGCGGGCGCACGGCTGAAGCGGTCGTCCGGCGTACGGTACTGCAGCGCGAGGGACTGCACAGGATGTCCGCAGGCGATCGCCGGCTGCAGCAGCGCGGCGTGGAAATGCAGCAGGGTGGCGCCGTCGGTGGTCGTGCCCTCGGGGAAGATCGCCACGTTGCAGCCGGCGTCGAGCAGCGCGGCGGTCTCCTCGTTGATGATGCGGGCGTGGCCGCGGCTGCCGCGGCGCAGGAAGATGGTGTCGTTCTTCGCCGCCAGCCAGCCGATCACCGGCCAGGCGCGCACCTCGGCCTTGGACACGAAGGCGGACGGCGCGAGCGCGTTGATGGCGAAGATGTCCACCCAGGAGACATGGTTTGCGACCAGCATGCAGCCCGGCGCGACCGCCTCGCCGCGGTGCTCGAGGCGCATCCCGAGCACGCGCAGCAGCCGCAGCGACCAGCGCCGGCGCAAGGCCTGGTGGGTGTCGCGGCCGGTGAAGGGATAGACCGCGGCGATCGTCAGCACGCCCTGCAGCAGATGCAGTCCGAGCCGGGTCCAGCGCGTCGCGCGCAGCAGCGCGCCGGCGCGCGCCTCGCCCGCCCCGGCCTCGACGGTGGGC
>NZ_AMXF01000145.1 GCF_000310225.1 Thauera phenylacetica B4P | reverse complement strand
CAGTCGGGCGGCCACGCCGGCAGCTCGGGAAAGGCCAGGCGCACGCCCCAGGCACCGGCATGGCCGAGCGCGAAGCCGGCGAGCGCGCCGGCGACGGAGAGCAGCGCGGCCTCGGCGAGGAAGGCGGCGCGGATGGTGCCGGCGCGCGCCCCCAGCGCCTTGAGCAGGCCGATCTCGGTGGTGCGCTGGGTGACCGCGACCAGCATCACGTTCATGACCAGGATCCCGGCCACCGCCAGGCTGATCGCGGCGATGCCGGCCACGCCCAGGGTGAGCGCGCCGAGGATGCGGTCGAAGGTGCCGAGCACCGCGTCCTGGGTGATCACGGTGAAGTCGAGCTCGCCGTCGCGGCGCGCGCGCAGGCGCTCCTCGACCTGGCGCTGCGCGCCGGGCAGGGCCTCGCGCCCGCGCGCCTCGACGAAGATGCGGAACAGCCCGCTGGTGTCGAACATCGCCTGCGCGGTCGCCACCGGCACCAGCACCAGCTCGTCGGTGGTCATGCCCAGCCCGCGCCCGGACGGCGCGAGCACGCCGATCACGCGCAGCCGGGTGTCGCCGACGCGGATCATGCGGCCCACCGCGCCCTGCCCCGGGAAGAGCTCGCTGCGCAGCGCGTCGCCGATGACCGCCACCGCCGAGGCGCGGTTGAAGTCCTCGCGCGGCAGGAAGCTGCCCTGGCCGATCCTCAGCCCGCGCAGCTCCAGGAAGTCGGCGCTGGTGCCGACCACCGTGGCCTCGCGCAGCCGCCCGCCGACGGCGATCTCCGAGTTGCCTACCGCGAGCGGCGCCACGCGCTGCACCAGCGACAGGCGCAGCAGCGCGGCAGCGTCGGCGTTGGTGAGCTCGCGCGGCGTGCTGCTGACGAAGCTGCCGGCGTTGACGCCGCCGGTCTCGGTGCGCCCGGGGAGCACGATCAGCAGGCTGGCGCCGAGCGCGGAGAATTCATTCACCACGTAGCGCCGCGCGCCGTCGCCGAGCGCGGTGAGTACCACCACCGCGGCCACGCCGATCGACATCGCCAGCATCATCAGCGCGGTGCGCAGCGGCCAGGCGGTGGCGGCGCGGGTGGCGAAGCGCAGGGTGTCGGCCGGGCTCATCGCGGCGGCGGGGCTGAAACAGCGTCGGGGGCCTCGGGCGCCGCTGCCGCGGCGCGCTGGTCCTGCCGGATCGCGCCGTCCTCCATCAGGATGCGGCGGCGCGCGCGCGCGCCCATCGCCGGGTCGTGGGTGACGACGATCAGCGTGGTGCCGGCGGCGTTGAGCGCCTCGAGCAGCGCGGTGACCTCGTGGCCGGTGGCGCGGTCGAGGTTGCCGGTGGGTTCGTCGGCGAGCAGCATCGCCGGCCGCATGATGGTGGCGCGCGCGATCGCGACGCGCTGGCGCTGGCCGCCGGAGAGCTCGTCGGGGCGGTGGCGGGCGCGCCCTTCGAGGCCGAAGTCCTTCACTGCCTGGGCGATGCGTGGCGCGCGCTCGGCCGCGGGGACGCCGGCGAGCACCAGCGGCAGGCCGATGTTCTCGGCCGCGCTGAGGCGGGGGACGAGGTGGAAGCTCTGGAACACGAAGCCGATGCGCGCGCTGCGCACCGCGGCCTGCTCGTCGGCCGAGAGCGTGGTGACGTCGCGGCCTTCGAGTCGATAGGCGCCGGCGTTGGGGCGGTCGAGCAGGCCGAGCAGGTTGAGCAGGGTGGATTTGCCCGAGCCGGACGGCCCCATGACCGCGACGTACTCGCCGGGCTCGATGCGCAGCGTGACGTCGCGCAGGGCGTGCACCTCGCTGTCGCCGAGCCTGAAGATGCGGTCGATGTGGTCGAGTTCGATCTGGGCCATGGCCGGGCTTGAAGCAAATCCTCGTTGCGCGTCTTCGATGGCGGGCGACCGGATGCGGCTCAGCGCGCCTGCGCGGGTCGAGCCAGCACCTTCGCCCCGGCCACCACCCCCTCGCGCTCCAGCGAGGTCACGATCCGCTCGCCTGCGTCGAGCCCGGACACGACCTCGGTGAACTCCCAGTTCGCCACCCCGGTGACCAGAGTGCGCTCCGCCAGCGTGTCGCCCTCCACCACCAGCACCTTGCCACCCTCGCGCAAGGCGCTGGTCGGGATGCGCAGCACCTCGGCGCGCGTCGCCAGCACGATCTCCACGTCGGTGCTGTAGCCCACCAGCATCCCGCGCGCCTCGTCGGGATTCACGAAGTCCACATCTACCGCCACCGTGCGCGCCTGCTTCTCCACCGCGGTGATGTAGGGCGCCACGCGCCGCACCGTACCGGCGAACACCTTGCCGGGGATGGCCTCGAGCGTGATGCGCACCGGCAGGCCGGGCTGGATCTTCGGCGCGTCGATCTCGTCCATCGGCGCCTTCACGTACAGGCAGGAGTCGTCGATCAGGTCGATCGCCGGCGGCATCGGCACGCCGGGCGGGGAGGGCGTCGCGTACTCGCCGAGCTCGCCGCTGATCTTGGCCACCGTGCCCGCGAAGGGCGCGACCAGCACCAGGCGCTGGCGCTCGGTCTCGGTGGCGGTGAGCTGGGCCGCGGCGGTGGCGACGTCGGCCTGCACGGTGTCGCAGGCGGCGCGGCGCGCGCGCGCCTCGGTGCGTGCCTTCTCCTCGGCGCTGGCGGAGACGAAGCCGCGCTTGAACAGCTGCGCCTGGCGCGCCGCCTCGCGTTCGGCGTTGGCCGCTACGGTACAGGCTTCGTGCACGCGCTGGCGCGTGGTGGCGAGCTGGGCGCGGGCGACCGCCGCGCGCGCGTCGAGGTCGCCATGCCACAGCCGCATCAGCACCTGTCCGGCCTCGACACGGTCGCCTTCCTCCACCCCCAGCCACTCGATGCGCCCACCGGCGATCGTCGCCATCTTCGCGCGCTGGCAGGCCTCGACCTCGCCGGCGCGAGTGTTGGTCAGCGTGGCCTCGACGGTGCCGCGGGCCACCTCATGCACCACCACCTCGACCGGCTTCGGGCGGGTCAGCCACCACCCCCCCGCGCCCGCCAGCGCGGCGAGGAGGGCGAGGAGAAGGAGGCGGCTTAGGGTTTTCATGGAGGGAGTGCCGGGATGGTCAATGCCTTTTCGCCACTCGGGATGGGAGCGATCTTACTTCCCGCCCTTCGCCCACGAATCCTTCAGCGTCACCGTGCGGTTGAACACCGGCGCGCCGGGCTTCGAGTCCACGCGGTCGGCGACGAAGTAGCCGTGGCGTTCGAACTGGAAGTGTTCTTCCGGCCGGGCGTCCCTGAGCGCCGGCTCCAGGTACGCGGTGATGATGCGCTTGCTGTCGGGGTTGATGTCGGTGAGGAAGTCGCGCTCGAAGTCCGGCGCATCGCCCTCGCGGCGCTGGCCGGGGTGGGGGTGGGCGAAGAGGCGGTCGTAGATGCGGACCTGGGCCTCGTAGCCGTGCGCGACCGACACCCAGTGCAGGTTGCCCTTGACCTTGTAGTTGTCGGCGCCCGGGGTGCCGGACTTGGAGTCGGGCATGTACTCGGCGAGCACGGCGGTGATGTTGCCGTCGGCGTCCTTCTCGCAGCCGGTGCATTTGACGACGAAGCCGTAGCGCAGGCGAACCATGTTGCCCGGGTAGAGGCGGTGAAAGCCCTTCACCGGCTCCTCCATGAAGTCCTCGCGCTCGATCCACAGCTCGCGCGAGAACGGCATGTCGCGTTTCCCCAGCTCGGCCTTGAGCGGGTGGTTGGGCGCCTGGCACAGCTCGGAGGCGCCTTCGACGTAGTTGGTGAGCACCAGCTTGAGCGGGTCGAGCACCGCCACGCGGCGCTCGGCGGCCTCGTTGAGGTCGTCGCGCATGCACTCTTCGAGCACGCTCATGTCGATCCACGAGTCAGCCTTGGACACGCCGATGCGCTCGGCGAAGCGGCGGAAACCCGTGGCGGTGAAGCCGCGGCGGCGGGCGCCGATGAGCGTGGGCAGGCGCGGGTCGTCCCAGCCGTCGACATGGCCTTCGTTCACCAGCTGGATCAGCTTGCGCTTGGACAGCACCACGTAGGTCAGGTTGAGGCGGGCGAACTCGATCTGCTGCGGCAGCGGGCGCGGGAAGCGGCCCTCGGTGGCGAGCGCGTCGAGCAGCCAGTCGTAGAACGGGCGCTGGTCCTCGAACTCGAGCGTGCACACCGAGTGGGTGATGTTCTCGATCGCGTCCTCGATCGGGTGGGCGAAGGTGTACATCGGGTAGATGCACCACGCGTCGCCGGTGCGGTGGTGGGTGGCGTGGCGGATGCGGTAGATCGCCGGGTCGCGCAGGTTGATGTTGGGGCTCGCCATGTCGACCTTGGCGCGCAGGATGTGCGTGCCCTCGGCAAACTCGCCGGCGCGCATGCGCGCGAACAGGTCGAGGTTCTCGGCCACGCTGCGATTGCGGTAGGGGCTGTCCTTGCCCGCCTCGGTCAGCGTGCCGCGGTTGGCGCGCATCTCCTCGGCCGACTGCGAGTCCACGTAGGCCTTGCCGGCGCGGATCAGGCTGATCGCGCAGTCGTGCATGCGGTCGAAGTAGTCCGAGGCGAAGTACAGGTGCTCGCCCCACTCGAAGCCCAGCCACTGCACCGCCTCGAGGATGGCGTCGACGTATTCCTGCTCTTCCTTCTCGGGGTTGGTGTCGTCGAAGCGCATGTGGCAGACGCCGCCGTAGGACTCGGCGAGGCCGAAGTTCAGGCAGATCGACTTGGCGTGGCCGTAGTGCAGGTAGCCGTTGGGCTCGGGCGGGAAGCGCGTCTCGACGCGGCCGCCCCATTTGCCGTTGCGATTGTCCTCGTCGATGATGTTGCGGATGAAGTTGGAGGCGACGGGGGCTTCGGCGGCGGGTGCGGCGGGGTTCTTTTCGGGTTTCATCGGCAAGGCAGGAGTCGGAAGAGTGGGCGGAAGGATGGGGATTCGCCACAAGGCGCGGCCGGATCCGCGGGCGGTCGGCGTGATGGCCCGATTGTAGCCGATCGGGCGTGCGCGCTCGGCGCCCCGGGGACGTGGCCGACCGCGGTGCGCTGCGCGGGCCGGGCAGCCGCCGTGATTCCTCCGCGGTCGCGCGCCTGCCTGTGCCCGCAAGGCATCGCGGACGTGTTCTCCCTTGCGCGGCATCCGGGCTATGCGTGATAGTTCCGCTCTTTGCGCACCGCAGCGCGCGGCGCGCACCGAATCGAAAGGGAAACGCAATGGCCTTCGACCTCTGGTGGCTCGCCTATCCGGTGCTCGGCGCGGCGGTGGGCTTCTTCGCCGGCCTGCTCGGCGTGGGCGGCGGCGGCATCATGGTGCCGATGCTGACGACCTTCTTCCTCGCCCAGGGCTTCCCGCAGTCCCAGGTGGTGCACATGGCGCTCGGCACCTCGATGGCGGCCATCGTGCTGACCTCGGTGTCGAGCCTGCGCGCGCACCAGGCCCACGGCGCGGTGCGCTGGGACATCGTGCGCCTGATCACGCCCGGCATCCTGGTCGGCACCTTCGCCGCCACCTTTGTCGCGTCGCGCATCTCCACCGTGCCGCTGGCGATCTTCTTCGCGGTCTTCATGGCCTACGTGTCGATCCAGATGCTGCTCAACATCAAGCCCAAGCCCTCGCGCGAGCTGCCCGGCGTGCTCGGCATGAGCGCGGCCGGCCTGGGCATCGGCGGCGTCTCGGCGCTGGTCGCGATCGGCGGCGGCTCGCTGTCGGTGCCCTTCATGACCTGGTGCAACGTCAAGATGCAGAACGCGATCGGCACCTCGGCGGCGATCGGGCTGCCGATCGCGATTGCCGGTACGCTCGGCTACCTGGTCAACGGCTGGGGCGCGCCCGACATGCCGGCGCTCACCTATGGCTATGTGTACCTGCCGGCGCTGGTGCTGGTGTCGCTGGTCAGCACCTTCTTCGCCCCGCTCGGCGCGAAGCTGGCCCACCGCCTGCCGGTGGCGACGCTGAAGAAGGTGTTCGCGGGGATGCTGGTCGTGCTGTGCGCGAAGATGCTGCACAGCATCTTCGCGTGAACGATGCCGATGAACGAACTCGCTGAACGCATTTACCGGAGATTCCCATGAGCTGGACGATGTGGCTCGCCTTTCTCGCCGCCGCGCTGGTGATCGCGGTCTCGCCCGGGCCGGGTGCCGTGCTGTCGATGTCGACCGGCCTGCGCTACGGCTACGCCGCCGCGTTGCGCGCGATCGCCGGCCTGCAGATCGCGCTGCTGCTGCAGCTGTGCGTCGTGGCGCTGGGCCTCGGCGCGGTGCTGGCGACCTCGGAGGCGGCGTTCGCGGTGGTGAAGTTCGCCGGCGCGGCCTACCTGATCTGGCTCGGCGTGCACAAGTGGCGCTCGCCGCCCGAGCCGATCGGCGGCGACGGCGAGGGTCTGCGCGTGCAGTCGCGCCGCCAGCTCTACGCGCAGGGCATCCTGGTGAACCTGACCAACCCGAAGGCGATCGTGTTCATCGCCGCGCTGGTGCCGCAGTTCATCGTGCCCGACCGCCCGCAGTGGCCGCAGTTCGCGATCATCGGCGCGACCATGGTGGCGGTCGACATGATGGTGATGTCCTGCTACGCGCTGCTCGCCACGCGTTTCCGCCCCCTGCTGCGCAACCCGCGCCTGCTGCGCCTGCAGAACCGCATCTTCGGCGGCCTCTTCGTCGGCGCCGGCGCGATGCTGGCGGCCTCGAGCCGCTGAACGTCCCCGCCCCGGAGCCAGCGCCGCATTCGCGCCTGCCGGCGCTCCTACAGGGGCGCCGCGTGCGATGGGTCATGGCATGGCGGGCGTTTCGCGCGCCGACACCAACATGCGCGCCGCGGGCGATGGGTCATGGCATCGCGGGCGTTTCGCGCCCCGGCAGCGACACGGGCGCCGCGTGCGATGGGTCATGGCATGGCGGGCGTTTCGCGCGCCGACACCAACATGCGCGCCGCGGGCGATGGGTCATGGCATCGCGGGCGTTTCGCGCGCCGACAGCGACACGGGCGCCGCACGCGGTGGTTCATGTAGGAGCGCCGGCAGGCGCGAAAGCGGCGGTTCTATCCCCGCGGTCCTGCCGGCAAGCCGTGATGCGGGCTCAGCGCCCCGGTGCCACGAGCGCCTTCTGCAGGGTCGCGAGGTTCGTACGCATCATGTGTACATAGGTCGACGCCGGGCCCCCGGCCTTCGACAGCGCGTCGGAATACAGCGTGCCGCCCACCGCCGCGCCGCTCTCGCTGCGGATGCGCTCGATCAGGCGCGGGTCGGCGACGTTCTCGATGAAGACCGCCGGCACCTTCTCCTCCTTGAGCTGGCGGATCAGGCGGGCCACCCCCTTCGCCGTCGGCTCGGCGTTGTTCGCCACGCCCACCGGCGACAGGAAGCGGATGTCGTAGGCGCGCGCGAAATAGCCGAAGGCCGCGTGCGAGCTCACCACCTTGCGCCGCTCGGCGGGCAGCGCCGCGAAGGCAGCGCGGATCTCGGCGTCGAGCGCCTGCAGCTCGCCGTCGTAGCGTTCGGCCGCGCTCCGGTAGGCCGTGGCGCCCTCCGGGTCGGCCGCCGCGAGGGCCCCCGCGATGTTGGCGACGTAGCGGCGCACGTTGGCGATGTCCTGCCAGGCGTGCGGGTCGACCGCCTTGCCTTTGCCCTCGTCCTTGCCGTGGTCGTGATCATGGCCATGGCCGTCGTCGCGCGTCATCTCCAGCGTCGAGATGCCCGCGCTCGCCACCACCACGGTGCCCTTGAAGCCGCCCGCGCGCGCCAGCCGCGTCATCCAGTCGTCGAAGCCGAGGCCATTGACCACCACCAGCGCAGCGGTACCGATCTCGCGCGCGTCCGAGGGGCGCGGCTGGAAGGCGTGGGCGTCCTCGTCGGGACCGACCAGGGTGCGTACCTTGACGCGCTCGCCGCCGACCTGCGCGACGAGGTCGCCGAGGATGCTGAAGCTGGTGGCCACTTCGAGCGCTTGCGCATGGGCGTTGCCGCCGAGGAGCAGGGCGGCGCACGCCGCAAGGGTGCGCACGCGGCGCAAACGGGGGAAGGTTTTCATCGTCGTCGGATCCAGGTTGAAGAAAAAACGAGGCGCATCCGCGGCGGACGCGGGTGCTGCCGGCAACCCCCTGCGGGAGCGCCGCGGGTTGCGGTATGGCATGCACGTTGTGCCGCGCTGCTTTCGCGCCTGCCGGCGCTCCTACATGAAGCATTCGCGCCTGCCGGCGCTCCTACATGAGGCTGCGCGTGGCGGACGCGGGTGCCGCCGGGAACTCCCTGTAGGAGCGCCGGCAGGCGCGAAAGCAGCGGTTCGGGAAGCACCACCGCCCCTCGCCGGCGCCAAGGCGGTCACGACTCCAGGTGGTGCCGCACCGGCAGGCGGCCGGCGAGCAGGCCGCCGGGGGCGGCGAGCAGCGACACGAAATACACCACGCCGCACACCAGCACGATCGCCGGCCCCGCGGGCACGTCGACGTGGAAGGACAGCAGCAGCCCGCTCGCACCGCTGCCGAAGGCGAACAGCACCGCGAGCAGCAGCAGCGCCGGCAGGCCCTTCGCCCACAGGCGCGCCGCGGCCGAGGGCAGGATCATGATGCCCACCGCCATCAAGGTGCCGAGCGCGTGGAAGCCGCTCACCAGGTTCACCACCACCAGCATCAGGAAACCGTAGTGCGCCACCGGCGACCACCGGCTCACCCCGCGCAGGAAGGCGGGGTCGAAGCACTCCATGACCAGCGGGCGGAACAGCAGCGCGAGGCACACCAGGGTCACGCTGGCGATGCCGGCGATCAAGAGCAGCGAGGCATCGTCGAGCCCGAGCACCGAGCCGAACAGCACGTGCAGCAGATCGAGGTTCTGCCCGCGCAGCGACACGATCATCACCCCCGCGGCGAGCGAGAGCAGGTAGAAGGCGGCCAGGCTGGCGTCCTCCTTGAGCACCGAGGCGCGCGTCACCAGGCCCGCGGCGAACACCACCACCAGGCCGGCGACGATGCCGCCGATCGTCATCGCGCCCAGCGACAGGCCGAAGGCGAGGTAGCCGAGCGCGGCCCCCGGCAGGATGGCGTGGCTCATCGCGTCGCCCATCAGGCTCATGCGGCGCAGCAGCAGGAACACGCCCACCGGCGTGGCGCCGAGCGCGAGCGCCAGGCAGCCGGCGAGCGCGCGGCGCATGAAGGCGAACTCGGTGAAGGGGGCGATCAGGAGGTCGAACACGGTGGGGCCTGGGCTACGCGCAGCGGGCTGCGGATTCAGTGGCGGGGAAGGCCGCGGCGCGGCCGCGGCGCCAGGTGCGCATGCGTCGCCGGGCGCGCAGGCGCGTGGCCGTGGCCCTCGGCGTGCGCGTGCCCGTCGTCGTGCGCGTGCGGATGCGCGCCGACATCGGGCGCCACCGCCACAGTCAGCTCCTCGATGTGGCACTCGTGCGCGTGCTCGTCGAAGGCTTCGGAGAGGCGGCGCGCGCGCGCCAGGCGCTCGGGCGTGAGCACCTCGGCGGTGGGGCCGAAGGCCACCGGTTCGCGCGACAGCAGCAGCGCGGTGGGGAAGTGACGGCGCACCTGCTCGAGGTCGTGCACCACGGTGAGGATGGTGCGGCCCTCGTCGTGCCAGCCGAGGATGAGCTCGACGAGGTCGTCGACCGTGCGGCTGTCGATCGCCGCGAAGGGCTCGTCGAGCAGGATCAGCGGCGCGTCCTGCAGCATCAGGCGGGCGAAGCGCGCGCGCTGCAGCTGGCCGCCCGACAGCGAGCCGATCGGGCGCGACTCGAAGCCCGCCATGCCCACCGCGGCGAGCGCGGCGCGCACGCGACCGCGCTGCTCGCGCGAGAGCCCGCCGAAGGCGCCGATCTCGTGCCACAGGCCCATCGCCACGACGTCGAACACCGACACCGGGAAGCTGTGGTCGATCTCGCCGCGCTGCGGCATGTAGGCCAGGCCGCCGGCCGGCAGCTCGGGCAGCAGGATGCGCCCGCCGATCGGGCGCAGCTCGCCGGCGAGGCCCTTGAGCAGGGTGGATTTGCCCGCGCCGTTGGGCCCCACCACGGCGACCAGCGCGCCTGCCGGGATCTCGGCCGACAGGTGGTGCACCGCGGGGTGGCGGTCGTAGCCCAGGGTGAGGTTGTCGAGGCGGATCATCGGCAGCGCGAGGCGGTTCATCGCAAGGCCCACAGCACGGTCGCCCACAGCAGCGCCAGCGCGCCGGCGACCAGGGCGAGGCGGGCCGCCAGGCCGGCGCCCAGCAGGCTGCGTGCCGGCAAGGGGCGCGGGTCCTCGGCGTGCGCAGCG
>NZ_AMXF01000144.1 GCF_000310225.1 Thauera phenylacetica B4P | reverse complement strand
GGCACTATCTACACCTGGATGCAGGCGGGCGGCATCGACTTCGAGGTCGGTTTCCTGATCGACTCGCTGACGGTGATGATGATGCTGGTGGTGACCTTCGTGTCGCTGATGGTGCACATCTACACCATCGGCTACATGTCGGAAGATCCCGGCTACCAGCGCTTCTTCAGCTACATCTCGCTGTTCACCTTCTCGATGCTGATGCTGGTGATGTCCAACAACTTCCTCCAGCTCTTCTTCGGCTGGGAGGCGGTTGGCCTGGTGTCCTACCTGCTGATCGGCTTCTGGTACGAGCGCCCGACGGCGATCTACGCCAACATGAAGGCCTTCCTGGTCAACCGCGTGGGCGACTTCGGCTTCCTGCTCGGCATCGGCCTCGTCGCCGCCTACGCCGGCAGCCTCGACTACGCCGAGGTGTTCGCCAAGGCCAAGGAACTCTCCGTGACCGAGATGGCGGTGACCGGCTGGCCGCTGCTGACAGCGATCTGCATCTGCCTCTTCATCGGTGCGATGGGCAAGTCCGCCCAGGTGCCACTGCACGTGTGGCTGCCCGACTCGATGGAAGGCCCGACCCCGATCTCGGCGCTGATCCACGCGGCGACCATGGTGACCGCAGGCATCTTCATGGTGGCGCGCATGTCGCCGCTGTTCGAGCTCTCCGACACCGCACTGTCCTTCGTTCTCGTGATCGGTGCGACCACGGCGCTGTTCATGGGCTTCCTCGGCATCGTGCAGAACGACATCAAGCGCGTGGTGGCCTACTCGACGCTGTCGCAGCTCGGCTACATGACGGTCGCGCTCGGCGTCTCGGCCTACTCGGCCGCGGTGTTCCACCTGATGACGCACGCCTTCTTCAAGGCCCTGCTGTTTCTCGGCGCCGGCTCGGTGATCATCGGGATGCACCACGACCAGGACATGCGCAACATGGGCGGCCTGCGCAAGTACATGCCGATCACCTGGATCACCTCGCTGCTGGGTTCGCTCGCGCTGATCGGTTTCCCGCTCTTCTCGGGCTTCTACTCGAAGGACTCGATCATCGAGGCGGTGCATGCCTCGACGATCGGCGGTTCCGGCTACGCGCTGTTCTGCGTGCTGCTCGGCGTGTTCATCACCGCGTTCTACTCCTTCCGCATGTACTTCCTCGTCTTCCACGGCGAGGAGCGCTTCGGCAAGGCGCATGACCATGCAAACCACGATCACCATGGTGACCACGACGACGAGGAGCCCTCGGCGGACCACCACCATGGTCTGGCGCCGGGCCAAAAGCCGCACGAGTCGCCCTGGGTGGTGACCCTGCCGCTGGTGCTGCTGGCGGTGCCTTCGGTGTTGATCGGCTTCTTCACCATCGATCCGATGCTGTTCGGCGAGTGGTTCAAGGGGGTGATCTTCGTCGGTGACAACCACGTCGGCCTGAAGGAAATGGCAGCGAACTACCACGGCCCGTTCGGCATGGCGCTCCACGGCCTGCAGACCGCGCCCTTCTGGCTGGCGATGGGTGGCGTTGGGCTTGCCTGGTTCTTCTACATGAAGCGTCCGGACATCCCGGCTGCGATCCAGCGCACCTTCAAGCCGATCCACACGCTGCTCGAGAACAAGTACTACTTCGATCGCTTCAACGAGATCTTCCTCGCCGCCGGTGCGCGCCTGCTCGGACGCGGCCTGTGGAAGGCGGGCGATCAGGCCCTGATCGACGGCGTGGCGGTGAATGGCTCCGCGCGCCTGGTGGGCTGGATGGCGCAGATGTCGCGCCTCTTCCAGACCGGTCACCTGTACCAGTACGCCTTCATGATGATCATCGGCGTGTTCGTGCTGCTCACCTACTGGTTCAACCGGGGCTGAGACGGGCACGCAGGGACGGAATCACATAACAAGATCGAACGCGCCGCTCGCGGCGCACTGAACGGAAAGCAACGATGACGGACATTCCTCTCCTCAGTCTGGCGATCTGGGTACCGATTATCGGTGGCCTGCTGGTGCTCGCGACCGGCTCGGATCGCAACGCTCCGCTGGCGCGCATGCTCGCCTTGGCGGTCGCCGTGGCTGGCTTCGTCGTGACGATTCCGCTCTACACGGGCTTCGACGTCGGGACCAGCGCGATGCAGTTCGTGGAACTGCAGTCCTGGGTGCCGCGCTTCAACATCAACTACCACCTCGGGGTCGATGGCATCTCGGTGCTGTTCTTGCTGCTCAACGCCTTCATCACCATCATCGTCGTGGTGGCGGGCTGGCAGGTGATCCAGAACAAGGTCGCGCAGTACATGGCCGCGTTCCTGATCATGTCGGGCCTGATGAACGGCATCTTCTCGGCGCTCGACGCGGTGCTCTTCTACGTGTTCTTCGAGGCCTCGCTGATCCCGCTCTACCTGATCATCGGCATCTGGGGCGGCGCCAACCGGGTGTACGCCGCGATCAAGTTCTTCCTCTACACGCTGTTCGGCTCCCTGCTGATGCTGATCGCGCTGCTCTACCTGTTCATGCAGTCGGGTGGCAGCTTCAGCATCCTCGACTGGCACCAGCTGCCGCTGCCGATGGAGCCGCAGATCCTCATCTTCCTCGCCTTCCTGGTCGCCTTCGGCGTCAAGGTGCCGATGTGGCCGGTGCACACCTGGCTGCCCGATGCCCACGTCGAGGCGCCCACCGGCGGCTCTGTGGTGCTGGCCGCGATCGCACTGAAGCTCGGCGCCTACGGCTTCCTGCGATTCTCGCTGCCGATCGTGCCCGACGCGGCGAACGAGCTCGCGCCGCTGGTGATCGCGCTCTCCCTGATCGCGGTGGTGTATATCGGCTTCGTCGCGCTGGTCCAGGCCGACATGAAGAAGCTGGTGGCCTACTCGTCGATCTCGCACATGGGCTTCGTCACCCTGGGCTTCTTCATGTTCAACAGCCTCGGTGTCGAGGGCGCCCTGGTGCAGATGATCTCCCACGGCTTCGTTTCGGGCGCGATGTTCCTGTGCATCGGCGTGCTCTACGATCGCCTGCATTCGCGCCAGATCGCGGACTACGGCGGGGTGGTGCACACCATGCCCAAGTTCGCCGCCTTCTTCATGCTCTTCACCATGGCGAACTCCGGCCTCCCGGCCACCTCCGGCTTCGTCGGCGAGTTCATGGTGGTGCTCGGCGCGGTCCAGTACAACTTCTGGATCGGTTTCGTCGCCGCCACGACCCTGATCCTCGGCGCCGCGTATTCGCTTTGGATGTACAAGCGAGTGGTGTTCGGCAAAGTGGCCAACCCCCACGTCGCCGAACTCGAGGACATCAACGGTCGCGAGTTCGCCTTCCTCGCGGTACTGGCGGTGTGCGTGCTGGCGATGGGCCTGTACCCCTTCCCCTTCACCGAAGTGATGCACGCCTCGGTCAATGAACTCCTGCGGCATGTTGCCGTGAGCAAGCTCTGAGCGCTGCCCGGCGCGAGCGCACGAGACACTTTACGGACTGGTCAGAAGATGAATTTCGTCGTCCCCGACTTCTACCCCGCAGCGGCCGAGATCTTCGTGGCCGTGATGGCCCTGGTGGTCATGCTGGCGAGCACCTTCGCGCGCAGCATCGCCCGCAACCTGGCCTACCTGCTCACCCAGGCGACGCTGATCGTCGCGGCCTTCATCACGATCTTCACGATGGAGGGGGAGGTGGTCCTCACCTTCAGCAACCTGTTCATCAGCGACCTGCTGGGTGACGTGCTGAAGTTGATGATCTACTTCTCCACCGCGATCGCGCTGCTCTACGGCCGCGGCTATCTCGCCGACCGCAAGATCGACAAGCCCGAGTACTACCTGCTCGCGCTGCTGATGACGCTCGGCATGATGGTGATGGTGACGGCGAACCACATGCTGCCGATGTACATCGGCCTCGAGATGATGTCGCTCGCGTTGTACACGATGGTCGCCTTCGATCGCGACTCGGCACGCTCCACCGAGGCGGCGATGAAGTACTTCGTGCTCGGCGCGCTCGCCTCCGGCCTGCTGCTGTACGGCATGTCGATGGTGTACGGCGCGACCGGCACGCTCGAGTTCTCGGGTGTGGCGCAGGCGCTCTACAACCAGACCGCCAACCAGAACGTGCTGATGTTCGGCCTCGTCTTCCTGGTCGCCGGTATCTGCTTCAAGCTCGGCGTGGTGCCCTTCCACATGTGGGTGCCCGACGTCTATCAGGGCGCTCCCACCGCGGTGACGCTGGTGATCGCCACCGCGCCCAAGCTCGCCGCGTTCGCGATGGCGGTGCGCCTGCTGATCTGGGCGCTGTTCGACATCGCCGAAGAGTGGCAGATGATGCTGATGCTCGTGGCCGCCGCCTCGATCGTCCTGGGCAACCTGGCCGCGATCGCGCAGCAGAACATCAAGCGCATGCTGGCCTACTCGGGTATCTCGCACATGGGCTTCATGCTGCTCGGCCTGCTCTCGGGCGTGGTCGAGGGCGATCGCCACTTCGCGCTCAATGCCTACAGCTCCGCGATGTTCTACGCGATCTCCTACGTGATCATGAGCCTGGCCTCTTTCGGCATGCTGATCCTGCTGTCGCGCGCCGGGTTCGAGGCCGAGAACATCGACGACTTCAAGGGGCTCAACAAGCGCAGCTCGTGGTACGCGCTGATGATGCTCTTCGTGATGTTCTCCATGGCGGGCGTCCCCTTCTTCATCGGCTTCTTCGCCAAGCTGTCGGTGCTGCAGGCGGTGGTCGCGGCCGGCTACTTCTGGCTGGCGGTGCTGGCGGTGGTGATGTCGGTAATCGGGGCGTTCTACTACCTGCGCGTCGTCAAGGTGATGTACTTCGACGATCCGGTCGATGAGTCGCCGATCCACGCTGCGCCCGAAGTGCGCGTGATGCTCTCGGCCAATGGCCTCGCGATCGCGGCTCTGGGGCTCGCCCCGCAGGCGCTGATGTCCTTGTGCGCGTTCGCGCTGCTGCGCTCGCTCTGACCCGGTGGTGGGTGCGGACGCCGGCGTCCTCCTGCTGTTGGCCATCGCCTTCACGATGGCCAACCTGCCCTTCGTCTTCGACCGCATCCTCTTCGTCCGCAAGCCGCCAGCCGGTGCCCGCAAGGGGCTCGGCTGGCGTTTTGTCGAACTGGTCCTGCTTTATTTTTTCGTCGGCGCGCTCGCCGCAGTGATCGAGGCGCAGTCCCACGGGCGGGTCTATGAGCAGGGCTGGGCGTTCTACGCCACCACGTTCTGCCTCTTCGTCGTGTTCGCGTTTCCCGGCTTCGCCTGGGCCTACCTGTGGCGTCCGGCACGCCACACGCCCGAGGGACGCGCGTGAGCGGGGCCGGGCACGACGCCCTTCACGAGCATACGCTGGAGAGCGAGCCGGTCTTCGAGGGCGCGCTGCTCAAGGTGTGGCGCGATCGCGTCGAGCTGCCGGACGGCAGCCACAGCGTGCGTGAATACATCCGCCATCCGGGTGCGGTGGTGGTGGTGGCGCTGGAGCAGAGCGGGGCGCTTGTGTTCGAGCGCCAGTTCCGCTATCCGCTGCAACGCGCCTTCCTCGAACTGCCCGCCGGGAAGATCGACGTCGGTGAGGATATCCTTGCGTGTGCGCGGCGCGAGCTGCGCGAGGAGACCGGCTTCGCCGCGGCCCATTGGGAATACGTCGGGGTGATGCACCCCTGCATCGGCTACTCGGACGAGCGCATCGAGGTCTTCTTTGCCCGCGGGCTGTGGCAGGCGGCGCGTGCACTCGATGAAGGCGAGTTCCTCGAGGTGCTGAGCCTGCGGGTGGACGAGGTGGAGCAGGCCATCCGCGCCGGACGCATCACCGACGCCAAGACGATCACCGCGTATTACCTCGCCTTGCCGCGCATCCAGGGGTGCTTGCAGGGACGCTGACGCGAGTCGCCGCCGGAGGGTGCGCTCAGCGTTGCGGGGGTGGTGCGCGTGCGGCGTCCGCATTCGGCCCGGTTCCTGCACTGCCCGGGGCATCCGTGTCGTGGCGGAACGGGCTGTGCTCGGCGAGTTCGTCCAGGTAGTGACCCACGCCCGCGCGCTCCCTCGTCAGCCAGTCGTCCACCGCGCCGCGAAAGCGCGTATCTGCAAGCCAGTGCGCCGAGTAGGTGCGTACCGGGAGCAGGCCGCGGGCGAGCTTGTGTTCCCCCTGGGCGCCGCCTTCGAAGCGCGCCAGCCCGTGCTCGAGGCAATACTCGATGGCCTGGTAGTAGCACAGCTCGAAGTGGACGAAGGGCAGGTCCTCGACACAGCCCCAATAACGCCCATACAGCGCCTCGCGATCGCACAGGAAGAAGGCCGCGGCGACCGGCTGGCGGTCGCGGCGCGCGACCAGCAGGCGCACGGCCTCGGGCATGCTGTGAGCCAGCCGCCCGAAGAAATCCGCGTTGAGGTAGGGCGTGGAGCGGTGCAGCGCGTAGGTGGTAGCGTAGCAATGCGCGAAGAAGGCCCAGTCCTCGTCCCGCGCCTCGTGGCCGTCCAGCCACTGCAGGTGGAGGCCGTGCGCGGCGGCGCGGCGGCGCTCCTGGCGGATCTTCTTGCGCTTGCTGCCCGCCAGGCTGGCGAGGAAGTCCTCGAAGCCAGCCCACCGCCGCGGCGGCACGGAGCACGCTGCACCGGCTCCCGGGGGCTCGGACTCGTTTGCGCTGGCGGGCGGGTTTTCCCAATGGAACTGCACGCCCTCGCGGATCATCAGCCCGGCGGCCTCCAGCAGCGCGCGCTCGTTATCGAGCGGGAAGAGCAGGTGCAGCGACGACAGGCCGCTCTCCCGCGCCTGCCCGAGCAGCGCGGCGAGCAGTTCCCGGCGTGCGCCATTGTCGCGACCGAGCAGGCGTGGCCCGGGAATCGGCGTGAACGGCACGGCTCCGAGCCACTTCGGGTAGTAGTCGAGGCCGTGGCGCTGGTAGGCCTCTGCCCAGGCCCAGTCGAAGACGTACTCGCCCCAGGAGTGCGCCTTGAGATAGAGCGGCATGGCCGCGCACAAGCTGCCGTCGCGCCAAAGGGTCGCGTGGGTGGCCGTCCAGCCGCTGCGCCCGCCCACGCAGCCGCTCTCCTCGAGGGCGCGCAGGAAGGCGTGGCGGACGCAGGGCGCGGCGCTGGCGGCGCTGGCGTCGACCAGGGCATCCCACTGGCGTGCGTCGATACGGGCGATGGCGGGGAAGAGTCGGAATCCGTCGGGCTGGGTCATGGAGCTTGGGGGTGTGGCGGCGGAGCTGGCTGCCTGTTTTTTGTGCAGTGCGACGATACGTCGCCGCGACAGGCACTTGCAAGCGCTGTCCACGACTTGTCCACAGGCTTGCACACCCTGGCTGTGGGTTTGTGGTCGATGGTCCGCGGATGCCCTCGCGCGCGGGGGCGAGGGCGCCCGGCCCGGAGGGCGTGGGGCCGCGCCCGCGCGAGGGCGTGTGCAAGCATGCGACGCGGCGCATGCGTGGCCTGTCGTGGAGCTTCGCCGAAGCGGTATAGTTCCGCCCCATGAACGTACATGCCCATGCCCCCGTCTCCATCGCCGTCGCCCAGCTCAACCTGACCGTGGGCGATCTCGTCGGCAACGCCGACCGCATCATCGCCGCGCTCGACGAAGCGCGCGCGGCCGGTGCGCAGCTGATGCTCACGCCCGAGCTCGCGCTCTCCGGGTATCCGCCCGAAGACCTGCTGCTGCGGGCGGATTTCTACCGCGCCTGCGCGCGCGAGGTCGAGCGCATCGCCGCCGCGGCGCAGGGGGTCACCGTGGTACTGGGCCACCCGGTGGAGGACGGCGGCGAGCGCTACAACGCGGCCTCGGTCCTGCGCGACGGCGCGGTGCTGGCGCGCTACCACAAGAGCCTGCTGCCCAACTACGAGGTCTTCGACGAGGAGCGCTACTTCGAGGCCGGCGGCACGGCCTGCGTGTTCGAGTGCGCGGGGGTGCGCTTCGGGCTCAACATCTGCGCCGACGTCTGGGAGCGCGGCCCCGCCGAGGCGGCGCGCGCGGCGGGCGCGCAGGTGCTGCTGGCGCTCAACGCCTCGCCTTATCACATGAACAAGCAGGCCCAGCGCCTGGAGGTGCTGCGCACGCGCGTCGCCGAGACCGGCCTGCCGGTCCTGTACTGCAACATGGTGGGCGGTCAGGACGAGCTGGTGTTCGATGGCGCCTCCTTCGCGCTCGATGCCCGCGGTGCGCTCGGGCTGCAGCTCGGCAGCTTCGTCGAGCGCGTGGCGATCGTCGCCTACGCCGCCGGGGCCTGGTCGGGCGGCGAGCAGGCCCCGGCGCGGACGCTCGAGGCCGAGGTGTACGAGGCGCTGCGCGTCGGGGTGCACGATTACCTCGCCAAGAATCGCTTCCCGGGCGCGATCATCGGCATGTCGGGCGGGATCGACTCGGCGCTGACCCTGGCGATCGCGGTCGACGCGCTCGGCGCCGACAAGGTGCGCGCGGTGATGATGCCTTCGCCCTACACGGCGCAGATGAGCCTGGACGACTCGCGCGACATGGTGGCGCGCCTGGGCGTGCGCTACGACGAGATCGCGATCGAGCCGGCGATGCAGGTCTTCGCCGGCTTGCTCGCCGAGCAGTTCGCCGGCCTGCCCGCCGACACCACCGAGGAGAACCTGCAGGCGCGCATCCGCGGCATGCTGCTGATGGCGCTCTCCAACAAGACCGGCGCGATCGTCCTGACGACCGGCAACAAGAGCGAGATGGCGACCGGCTACGCGACCCTCTACGGCGACATGGCCGGGGGCTTCGCAGTGCTCAAGGACCTCTACAAGACCTTCGTCTTCCGCCTGTCCAACTGGCGCAACACGGTGAGTCCTGTGATTCCGCAGAACATCATCGACCGTCCGCCCTCGGCCGAGCTCAAGCCCGACCAGAAGGACCAGGACAGCCTGCCGCCCTACGACATGCTCGACGCCATCATCCAGGCCTACATGGAGCGCGACGAGTCGCCGCGCGACATCGTCGCCGCGGGCTTTCCGGAGGGCGAGGTGCGGCGCGTGGTGGGCATGCTCAAGCGCAACGAATACAAGCGCCGCCAGGCGCCGGTGGGCATCCGCGTGACCCAGCGCGGCTTCGGCAGGGATTGGCGTTATCCGATAACATCCCGTTACCAGGACGAATTCTGAAAGAGGAGCAAGCCGGATGAAGAAGATCGAGGCGATCATCAAGCCGTTCAAGCTGGACGAGGTGCGCGAGGGCCTTTCCGAGGTGGGCATCACCGGCCTGACCGTGACCGAAGTCAAGGGCTTCGGCCGCCAGAAGGGCCATACCGAGCTCTATCGCGGCGCCGAGTACGTGGTCGACTTCCTGCCCAAGATCAAGGTCGAGGTCGTGCTCGCCGACGACATCGTCGACCAGGCGGTCGAGGCGATCGTGAAGGCCGCGCACACCGGCAAGATCGGCGACGGCAAGATCTTCATCACGCCGGTGGAGCAGGTCATCCGCATCCGCACCGGCGAGACCAACGAAGCGGCGATCTGAGCGCCGCGCGGCCGGGATCAGGCGCCTGAAAGCGTTCAGGCGCGTGGCGCGGCGTTCTGCGCGCGCAGCAGTACCAGCAGCGCGCCGCCGCCGCCATCGTGCGGGCCGGCCTGGCAGAAGGCGAGGATCTCCTCGCGCTGCGCCAGCCAGCCGCGCGACAGCTGTTTCAGGATCGAGACCTTGCCGGGCGAGCCGTGGCCCTTGCCGTGGATCACGCGGATGCAGCGCTTGCCCTGGGCGAGGGCGTCGTGCAGGAAGTCCGCCAGCGCGGCGCGCGCCTCGTCGCGGGTGAGGCCGTGCAGGTCGATCTGGCCCTGCAGCACCCAGCGCCCGCGGCGCAGGTCGGTCAGCACCCTGCGCGGCAGCCCGGTGCGCAGGAAAGCCGCCTCGTCGCCCATGTCGAGGCGATCCTCGAAGGTGAGCGGCGCGGCGAGCGATTCGTCGAGCGCCGCGCGTTCATCCTCCTCGCGCTTGAGCGGCGCCGGCGCCGGCTGCGGGCGCGCCAGCTCCACCCGGTTGCGGTCGGCGACCGGGCGCGCGTTGCCCACCACCGCACGAAAGAGCGCCGCCGGATCGCTGACGTCGGCGTCCGCGGGCAGCACGATCGCGTCCGGTCGCAGCGCCGGCGAGGGATGCATGCCGGGACCGTGGCGGGCATGGTGGCGCAGCGGCGTTTCGAGCGCCACCCGGCCGGTATCGCGCAGCGGCACCACGCCCTCGTAGGCGGCGCGCAGCGGGTCGGCCTCGGGGCGGGCGCGCACCGGCTCCACGGCCTCCTCGTCCTCCAGTGTTTGCGTCCGCGGCAGCGGGGCAGGGCGGGGGCGGTCGATCTCGACGCGGTCCGCGCCACGCACCGGGCGCACCGCCCCGACGCTGCGCCGGA
>NZ_AMXF01000143.1 GCF_000310225.1 Thauera phenylacetica B4P | reverse complement strand
CCCGCCGCGGCATCCGCTTGCTTGCCTTCAGCCGGTATCAGGTCGGCGACGGGCTCGCCACGCAGGGTGATCGTGTAGCGCTTGCCCGCCTGCACGCCGCGGAGGAGTTCGGGCAGTTTGGTCTTGGCCTCGTATGAGCCGATCTCAAGGTTCATCACGTTCTCCGGTTGCCATAGACCAGTTTATAGACCAGTTCACGAGAGAATCAAGCACGGCATCAACACGCGCTCCAACTGTGAAACTGCGCCAGGTGGCACAAGACGGCATGCGGGTGCGGGCCAGTGCGGGGGCGGGATCGTTCCGGCGCGTGCCTCGGCGACCAATGCCCAGGCGACGGTCTTGATGAAGATGGGCGACGGCGGGTTTCGGTGAGTGCGTGGCACCCCTTGTGCGCTGCGGCGAGACAAGCAGACCGTCGGCGTATAGCCTGTCGTCGTCTTCACTATGTGATATATGTGAAGCCCAACAAAACCACACGATTCCAGGAGGACGACCATGTCTTACACGATGCCCGAATTTCTCGCCCACGCCATCGCCATGGAGCGCGAGGCCGCCGAACGCTACCTCGAACTCGCCGACATGATGGAGGCGCACAACAACCTCGAGGTCGCCTCGCTGTTCCGCGACATGGTGCGCTACTCCAACATGCACGGCGACTCGATCGTCGAGCGCGCCGCCGGCGTGGAACTGCCCCGCCTCCAGTCCTGGCAATACCGCTGGATCGCCCCCACCGAGGTCGGCGACGAGGACGCATTCGACTACACGATGAATCCCTGGCAGGCGCTGGAATACGCGCGCGAGAACGAGGCGCGCGCGATGAACTTCTATCGCACCGTCTCGGAAAACAGCACCGATGCCGAAATCAAGGCGATGGCGATGGAGTTCGCCACCGAGGAGGCTGACCACACGGCGGCCCTCGACAAGATGATCGCGCAGACGCAGCGGCCCTGAGGCCACACGCGGGCCGCCAGAACGCGGCCCGCCGCGCACTCCCGCGGGCGTGCCCTATGCCTGCCGCCGCGTCCTCGCGACATCGGCGGTCGGCAGCCTCCTGCAGCACCTGTCGACCGTGTCCGACAAGCGGATCGGGCATCGACGGACATTTCCGCCGAATCGAAGTGCATACCATGGTTTCCGCAGTCGGACGAAACGACCGACCGATGCAGGCCCCGGAGCCGCAGTGCTCCCGGGTACCCCAGCCCCAACGGAGACCATGACGATGAAGATCCTCGACACCCGCAAGCTCGCCCTCGCCGCCCTCGTCGGCAGCCTCTCGCTCGCCCCGGCCGCCTTCGCCGCCGACAGCGCTGCCGAGGTTCAGAAGAAGCGCCTCACCGCCGCCGAAAAGGCTGAACTCAAGAAGCGCTGGCAGATGACCTCCGACGAGCTCGAGAAGTCGCTCGGCGTGGGCCACGACAAGGCCTACTACCGCAAGGCGCTGGAAAAGCTGGGCTACGCGATCACCGCGAAGAACTACGACGAGCCCGACTACCTCGAGTACGAGATCGTCAAGGGCGACGAGTCCTACGAGGTGCAGGTCGACCTCGAGAATGGCAAGTCCGACAAGGTCGACGTGACGGTCAACATGTGGCGCGCCGACACCACGGTGGCCGCCCTGCGCGACAAGAACTACAAGTACGCCTATCCGGCCACCCTGAGCGCTGCGGCCGAGAAGTACAGCGACCGCGCCCGCGCCAAGCTGTGGTCGGGAGAGAAGGACCAGCTCGAGAACGCGCTCGGCACCGGCCACGAGCGTGGCTACTACCGACCTGCCCTCGAGAAGCTCGGCTACCAGGTCACCGCCGTCAATGACAACGACGCCAAGCACCTCGAATACGAGATCGTCAAGGGCGACCGGAGCTACGAGGTCATGATCGACTTCGACGCCGACACGAAGAAGGCGACCGAGGTCGACGTCGAGACCAACATCTGGGAAGCAGAGCGCACCGAGAAGGCCAAGGGCGACGAGTAAGCCCCGCGCGCAAGTCTCCTCCTCCGGCGCGGCCGGAGCCCCTCCCCTCCTCCACCGCGCCCTCCACGGCCGGGTCGACATCGACCCGGCCGTTTTTCCGTCTACGGTCCCGTGTGGCAGCCTCTGCCGCCGTCGCGGGCTGGGTTCGCGACTTCCACCTTGTCGCCGGACCCCCGACCGGGCCGAAAAGCCTCTGCCGGCGGGGGCTCGCCGCCAATCCCGAGGGATATCCGCGACGGACACGGTCTGCTTCCCTCCAAGCCCTGCCTGCGTACGCCCCCAAGCAGCCCGACTCCGCCCCGCCGCCTCTGGCGAGATGGAACCACCGCACGCAGACCCGGAGCGCGAGGGCGAACACACAAAAGCGCGGGACGACGGCCTGAACCGTCGTCCCGCGCCGGGACCCTCCAACGGGCGAGACCCGCGGTCTCAGCCCTCAGTCGGCCTGCGCCCAGTCGGGCAGCCGTTCGCGCTCGGGGTGGCGATGGCGGGCGATCGCCGCGAAGAAGGTGCTCGCGTCGGCGGCGCAGTCGACCACGCCAGCGAGGCGCCCATCGGTTTTGCCCTTGCGGTCGAGCGCGATGCCCCAGCGCTCGAGCACCTGCAGCGCACCACCGGCGACGCCGATCGCCTTGCCGTGGCGGTATTGCTCGCGGACGAAATCGCCGACGGCGTCGGCGTGCGCATCGAGCGCTGCAAGCGAGGCCTCATCGGCCGGAAGGACGACTGCGTCGAAAAGCACCGAAGGGCTGTTCTCGTAGGTCGCATCGACCGGCAGCTCACCACGGTCCGCTCGCACCGCACCGAGCAGCGGCCCGACATGGACCGGCACTGCGCCCTGCGCGGCGAGTGCCTCGGCGAGCGGGCGCAGCGCCTTGGCGGAAACGCCCTCGGCGACCAGCAGGGCGACCCTTCGGGTCGCGATCGAGCCATCCCCCGGGTAGGCGGTCTGCGACAGGGCCGACGAACACTGCACTTCGGGCTTGGGCAGTTTGTCGAGCGCGCGCGGCAGTGCTGCGGGCAACTCGACGCCGAGCGCAGTGGCCAGGCGGGCAGCGAGCCCCTCGTCGACGTTGCGCAGGCTGGCGATCATGCGCTCGCGCACGGCGGGCACGGTGACCTTGCTCAGTTCGAAGCGAAAGGCGCCTTCCAGATGCACGCGCTCGACCGCGCTCAGGCTGTCCCAGAACAGGCAGGCTTGCAGGTAATGCTCGGCGAACTTCTCCGGCTTGCCGCGCAGCTTGGGCGCTTGCTCGACCTCGGCCGGCCAGGAGACGTAGCCCTTCATGCCGGCATGGAAGGGGCAGCCGCCGCCCAGCGAGTTGGGCTCGTAGGCCACCTTGCCACGATGCACCGCCTGGCGGTGCATGCCGTCGCGCTGGTTGTTGGCCACGCGCGCGAGCGGAGCGTTGATCGGCAGCTCGGTGAAGTTGGGGCCACCCAGCCGGGAGAGCTGGGTATCGTGGTAGGAGTGATGACGGCCGGCGAGCAGCGGGTCGTTGGTGAAGTCGATGCCCGGCACGACATGGGCGGTGCAGAAGGCGACCTGCTCGGTTTCGGCAAAGAAGTTGTCCGGGTTGCGGTCGAGCACCATGCGCCCGACGGTGAGCACCGGGCACAGCTCCTCCGGCACCAGCTTGGTGGCGTCGAGCACGTCAAAGCTCCAGCCCGCCGCCTCCTCCTCCGAGAACACCTGCAGGCCGAGCTCCCATTCCGGGTAGGCTCCGGCCTCGATCGCCTCCCACAGGTCGCGGCGATGGAAGTCGGGGTCGGCGCCATTGAGCTTGACCGCCTCGTCCCACACCAGCGAATGCACACCGGCCTTCGGTGTCCAGTGGAACTTGACCAGGCGGGCCTTGCCCTCGGCGTCGACGAGGCGGAAGGTATGCACGCCGAAGCCCTGCATCATGCGCAGCGAGCGCGGGATGGCGCGGTCGCTCATCGCCCACATCAGCATGTGGGTGGACTCGGGCATCAGCGAGACGAAGTCCCAGAAAGTGTCGTGCGCGCTGGCCGCCTGCGGGATGCCGTTGTGCGGCTCGGGCTTGACGGCATGCACAAGGTCGGGAAACTTCATCGCGTCCTGGATGAAGAACACCGGGATGTTGTTGCCGACGAGGTCCCAGTTACCTTCCTCGGTGTAGAACTTGACCGCGAAGCCGCGCGCATCGCGCGCGCAGTCGGCCGAGCCACGCTCGCCGGCGACGGTGGAAAAGCGCGCGAACACCGGAGTGCGCTTGCCCTTCGTGAAGACCTTGGCGCGGCTGAGGCCGGAGAGATCCGCGGTGCACTCGAAGTAGCCGTGCGCGGCCGAGCCGCGCGCGTGCACCACGCGCTCGGGAATGCGCTCATGGTCGAAGTGGGTGAGCTTCTCGCGCAGGATGAAGTCTTCGAGCAGGCTGGGCCCACGCACGCCGGCCTTCAGGCTGGACTGGTTGTCCGCCATCGGCACGCCCTGGTTGGTCGTCATCGGCTCGACCGCGGCGTGGTTGACGGGTTGCGGATCGCGCTCCTCGGGACTGGCAGGACGGGCGGTGGCTTTGGCTTTCTTGGTCATGACAAGCGCTCCAGTTCAGCGGATACGGCCGCGGCGCACGAGGTTGACGACACCGAGCAGCACGATGGCGCCCAGCAGCGAGACGAGCAGCGCGGACAGGCTGAAGACGTCCTGGTTGATGGTGGGGATGCCCACCAGCGGCGAGATGATCCAGCCCGCGATGAGCGCGCCGACCACGCCGACGATGACGTTGAGGAAAATGCCCTGCTGGGCGTCGGTGCGCATGACGATGCTCGCCACCCAGCCGATGAGGCCGCCGACGAGGATCCAGAGGATGAAGTTCATTGCGTGTTCTCCGTGATGAAGCGCCTGCGCGGCCCGGGGCGCCGCACGGCGGCAATGCGCCCGGCCCGCGAGCTGTCGCGACGCAAGGCCGGCGAGCAGGACGGGGGCGGGAGGACGAGGCGGGTGAAGAGGTCTTCAGGGGATTGGGTGGGGTCGGTTTTTCGGGTCATGGCGGCGGGTCGGTCGTTCCGGGCGTTGTCGCGTGCTCGGGAAGAAAGGGGCGGCCGCCCCCCGAAGGGGACGGCCGCGGGGCGCTGGATCAGTCCTTGAAGTTGTTGGCCCAGGTGTCCACCTGGCGCTCGGCCTCGTCCTTGGCGATGCCGTAGCGCTCCTGCACACGGCCGGCGAGCTGGTCGCGCTTGCCGGCGGCGACGTCGAAGTCGTCGTCGGTGAGCTTGCCCCACTGCTCCTTCGCCTTGCCCTTGAGCTGCTTCCAGTTGCCTTCGATGCGATCCCAGTTCATGGCTTTCTCCTTTTCTCGGTCGTGTCGTGCGCCACGGGGGGGCGCCGGGTCTGCGGTCGATCGTGTGTCGTCGTCCGGCGAGACCCATCTTCCGCGATCGGGCGGACGTGCTGAATAGGACGAAGGCGTCTGCATTTGTAGGAATCGATGAAGGGATGCGGGCGACGCCATGGGCGCGCATGGGCAGCGGCTGCCGATGCGGGGAATGACGGAATCGTCCTACACGCCTTTCCGCCTCGTCGGACAGCGCCCGCGGGAGCCCTGTCCTATAGTTGGCTTGCAACCCGCTCGCGGAACCGACCCGCTAAAACACCAGACCCCTCAGGAGATCCACCATGAAGCACACCGCCGCCACCCTCGCCCTGTCCGGACTGCTCGCCTTCACCGCGGTCGGCTGCGCCGTCACCCGCGACCAATCCACCGTGGGCGAATACGTCGATGACGCCACCGTCACCGCCCGCGTGAAGGCAAAGTTCGCCGAAGACCCGACCGTCAGCGCCATGTCGATCAGCGTCGAGACGCTCAAGGGCACCGTGCAGCTCTCCGGCTTCGCCAAGAGCACCGCCGAGCGCAACCGCGCCGGCGAGATCGCCCGCAGCACCCCGGGGGTGAAGGCGGTGAAGAACGACATCGCGATCCGCCCGTAAGCGTCGCGGGACGATTGCTTTGCGGAGGGGGCGCGAGCCCCCTTCGGCCGTTCACGCCCCGAACCCGGAAGGATTCGCACGCGGGCGGAAGCAGTGCACGGCCGCGCCCGGAAAACCGTGGCTAAATGGATTCCCGCCAAACTTCGTCCCCCACCCGTCGAGCCATGCCATCCGCGTCCACCACCACGCCGAGCCGACCGTCCACGCCCGTGTTGCTGGCGGTGCTGGCGCTCGTGTTCGTGCTCGGGGTGGGCTGGATCCTCCATGGGCAGCGCCAGACCGAGGCCGCGCACGCCGCGCTGGAAGAGCTCGAGGCCCACGCCGCGCAGCTCGCCCGCCTCGACGCCCTGCTGCTGCAGGTGCTGGAGGCGGAGTCCGGTGCGCGCGCCTATGTAATGAGCGGGGACGAGCACTACCTCGCCGCCTACATCGACGGCCGCGAGCAGGCGAGCGACACGCTCGCGGCGCTGCACGCCGGCTTCGCGGCCGACCCCGCCGCGCTGGCCGCGGCGGATGCGCTCGCCGACCCGGTGGAGCGGCGCTGGCTCTCGCTCGACCAGCTCGTCGCCGGGCGCGGCAGCGGCAGCGTCGAGGCCGCCACCCTGATCGCGGGCTCGGCGATCACCACCGACATCCGCACCCGCATCGAGGCCTTGCGCGCGCCGCTGCGCACGCGCATGGAGGGCATCACGCGCGCGTCCTTCGAGCGCTCGGGCGAGGCGCGTGCGATCAATTCGGTGCTCGGCGTCGCGATCATCGCCTTGCTGCTGGTGATCGGCGGGCTCGCCTGGCGCCAGGAAGCGCTGCGCGGCCGCATCACCACCCTGTTGCGTACGGAAAACGCCCGCCTGCAGGCCGAGGTCGACGCCCGCACCGCCGAGCTGACCAGCCTCGCCGGCTACCTCAGCGAGACCCGCGAGGCGGAGCACGCCCGCCTCGCGGCCGAGCTGCACGACGAATTCGGCCCGCTGCTGTCGGCGGTACGCATGGATGCGGTATGGATCACCCGCAAGCTGCCCGCCGAGGCGCTGGAGCCGGTACGCGGCCGCTTCGACCACCTGCTCGACGCCCTCGGCCGGGTGGTGTCGACCAAGCGCCGCATCGTCGCCGGCCTCAAGCCGCCGCTGCTCGCCGACCTCGGCCTCACCGAAGCGCTGCGCTCGCTGATCGGCGAGATGGAGGCCGCCGCAGGCGCGGACATCGTGCTGGAGGTCCCCGACGAGCTGCCGCCGCTCGCGCAGCCAGTGGCGCTGGCGCTCTACCGCATCGCCCAGGAGGCGATCGACAACGCCCGCCGCCACGCCGGCGCGCGTCGCATTGCGGTCGCGCTCGCACCCGCGGGCGCGGAGATCATGATCGGCGTCACCGACGACGGCGCCGGCTTCGACCCCGCGCAGGTGCGCGCGAAGGGCCACGGCCTCGCCGGGCTGGCGCTGCGCGTGCGCCTGCTCGGTGGCCGCCTCGAGATCGACAGCGCGCGCGGGCGCGGGACGCGGATCGAGGCGCGGGTGCCGCTGCAGCCCGCGGGCTGAGGCCGGCTACCGGCACGCCGGGGCTCAGTGGCGCGCGGCCTGCGCCTGCACGAAATCGAGCAGTTCGTCCATCTGGAAGGACTTGTCGAAGAAGTGCTCGACGCCGCAGGCATGGCAGCGCGCGCGCACGGTGCCGTGGCCGTAGTTGGACAGCACCACGGCGCGCGGGTGGCCGTAGCGCGCGGGTTCGGCGTGCAGGCGATCGAGCACGCCGAGGCCGCTGCCCGCGCGCAGCTCGAGGTCGACGATGGCGAGGTCCGCGCGGTGGCGCTCAAGCTCGGCGAGCGCGCCCGCCTCGTCGTCGGCATCGGCCACCACCTGCACGCCGTCGAGCTCGCCGAGCAGCTCGCGCAGCATGTCGCGCAGGATCGGCGAGTCCTCGATCAGCACCACGCGCAGCGGCGTCCGGGTCGATGCACCCATGTCCGCCTCCCCCCTCACTCCAGGATCAGCCCGTGGCGCAGGGCGTAGGTGGCGAGCTCGGCGTTGCTGGCCACGCCGAGCTTCTCGAGCAGGCGCGAGCGGTAGGTGCTGATGGTCTTCACGCTCAGGTGCAGGGCGCCGCCGATGTCGGACACCGACTCGCCGCGCGCCAGGCGCAGGAAGACCTGCAGCTCGCGGTCGGAGAGCTTCTCGTGCGGCGCGGCGCTGGTCTCGCCGGTGAGCTCGCGGGCGAGCAGCTCCGCGGTGCGCGGCGACAGGTAGCGCCGGCCCTGGGCCACGGTGCGGATCGCGCCGACGAGCTCCTCGCGGGTGCAGTCCTTGCACAGGTAGCCGTCGGCGCCGTTGCGGATCATCGACAGCGCGTAGCGCTCCTCGGGAAAGCCCGAGAGCACCAGGACGCGCAGCCGGTCGTGGCGCTGGCGCGCGGCGCGCAGCACATCCACGCCGCTCTGCCCGGGCAGCGAGAGGTCGAGCAGCAGCACGTCGGTTTCGTGCGCGCGCAGGCCGGCGAGCGCCTCCTCGCCGGTGGCGGCCTCGAAGGCGAACTCGAAGTCGAGCTCGTCCGCGAGCATCTCGCGGAAGCCCGCGCGCACGATCTGGTGGTCGTCGACGATTGCAATCCTGAGCATGGCCTTCAGCCTGCGAGTTCCGCGGTGGCGGTGGACGCCCGCGCGGCCGCCGCTCGCGAGCGAGGGCAGCCGGGGCGCGGGAGGGGGCCGTCGCGAGTCGCGGCGGCCGGTCGGGGAGGCAGCGTCATTTGCCCTTCACAAGATTGACCACGAAGCTCAGCACGGCGAGCACGAGGAAGACGACGAAGAGCAGCTTGGCGATGTCCGCAGCGCCGGCGGCGATGCCACCGAAACCGAGCACGGCGGCGATGAGGGCGATGACGAAGAAGATGACGGCGTAGCGCAGCATGATGGACTCCTTGGGGTCGGGGGTGGCGAAGGCTCTGGCGGTCGTGCCGTTCGGCTCACGGTTTCCACTCTACGCAGCCGACGCCGGGGCCTCCATCAGCCCGTGCCTAAAGCCTTGTCGGACGATTCCGACACGCCGGCCTCGCGCCGCCGCGGCAGCACCAGCGTGGCCGTCGTGCCCGCGCCCGCAGCGCTCTCCAGGCTGAGCCGGCCGCCGTGCAGCGCCACCACCTGGTTGACGATGTAGAGCCCGAGCCCCACGCCCTGGCTGCCTTCGCGGCGCACGAAGGCCTCGGCCACGCGCGCCGCCACCGCGTCGGCGACATGGCCGGGGTTGCGCACCACGATGCGCAGCGTGTCGGCCGCGCGGCCGTCCACCTCCAGCACGACCCTGCAGCCGGCGTCGCCGTGCTTGAGCGCGTTGCCCACCAGGTTGGACAGCGCCTGGCCGAGCGCCCCGGCGTCGGCGTCGACGTCGAGCGCGCCGGAGCGCCGCAGCTCGACGCGGCCGGCGTGCTCCGGGCGCACGAACTCGTCGGCGATGCGCTGCGCCAGCGCCCCGAGGTCGACGCGCTCGAAGCGCGTGCGCCCGGCTTCGGCGCGCATGCGCGCGAGCTCGAGCAGGCGCTCGATCATGCCGGCCATGCGCTGCGCGCTGGTGCGCATGCGCTCGGCCGTGCGCCGCACGCCCTCCGCGTCCGGACCGCGCAGCAGCAGCTCGGCGCCGGTGGCGATCGCGGCGAGCGGATTGCGCAGGTCGTGGCCGAGCACGGCGCCCAGGAGCTCGGCGTTGCGCAGCGCCTCCTCGAGCTCGGCGCAGCGCGCTTCCAGGCGCCGGCGGGCGGTGCACGCATCGAGCAGGCGGTCGATGCGGCAGGCGAGCAGGCGCGGATCGATCGGTGCCCGCAGACAGTCGTCGACGCCGGCGTGCCAGGCCTCGAGTTCGCGGGCGACGGCGCCGGCGCCGGCGGGCAGGAGCAGCACGCACAGCGGCGCGGGCTCACTCGCACGCAGGCTGCGCAGGAGCGCCGGGCCGTCGATCGCGCCACCCTCCTCGATCAGCGCCAGCGCGCACGGCGCGGCGGCGTGGCCGGCGAGCGCCGCGTCCGTCGAGGCAGCGTGGACGAACTCACGCGCTGCGCCGGCGAGCAGGTCGGCCAGCGGCTGCGGGTGCGCGGAGACGAGCAGGATGCGCTGCGGGGTCATGGGCACGAGGCCTCCAGGTGCAGGCTCGCGCCCGCGGCGGCGGCCTCGAAGCGTGCGCCATGGCGCGCGCACAGCGCGGCGACACCTTCGGCGCACAGCGCGGCGACGCCTTCGCCACGCAGCGCCGGGACCGCACCCGCCACCACACCCGCGGGGGCCGCAGCAGCAGGCTCGCCCGAGCGCGCACCATCGAGCTCGTAGCGCCAGGTCACGCAGGCGCCGGCCTGTAACGCGGAGGCGTTCGCCGCCGCCGCGCGGCGCGCGCCCGCCTGTGCCGCATCGGCTTCGTCCACGCCGCACGCCAGCACGATCAGCGCGCCGGATGGGGCGTGGTCGAGCACATGGAAG
>NZ_AMXF01000142.1 GCF_000310225.1 Thauera phenylacetica B4P | reverse complement strand
CGCGGTGCCGGCCGGCGCGGCGCTCGCCCTGTTGCCGCTGGTGTTCTCGGTGCGGGCCGCGCGCGCGCTGCTCCCCGACGCCGAGCACCCCGCCCGCCTGGTGGCGCCGATCCGCGACACCATCGCCGCCGCCAACCTCTCCGGCCTCCTGCTCGCGATCGGGCTGGGCGCCGCCGGCCTCCTGGCATGAGCCGTCCCTCCGACCGCGTGCTCGGCTTCACCCTGCTCGCCGCCGCGCTCTTCGCCGCCACCTTCGTGGACGCGACCCTCCAGCGCGCCGCGCACGAGCCGGCCCTGCAGCGCACCGAGCGCCTGGTCGAAGACCTGCGCCTGTCCGACCTCGTGCTGTTTACCGAGGCGCGCTACACCCGCCACCTCACCCAGGCCGACCTGCACTCCGCCTTCCAGGACCACCCGGTGGCGCTCGAGCACTTCCCCTCGGGCTCGCTGCTGCCGCCCCCTGCCCTCCTGCTGGACCGCCATGAACCGCTGGATCGAGAAGCAGCGCCATCTGATTGACTTCACCGCCAGCTCGCTGGCGCGGCGCAAGGGCAAGAGCCTCGGCCTGCTTGTCGTCTACACCCTGCTCGTGTTCGTGCTCGCCTCGGTGTCGCTGTACACCCACGCGCTGCGCAACGAGGCCACCCGCGTGCTCGCCGGCACCCCCGAGGTCGTGCTGCAGCGCCTCATCGCCGGCCGCCACGACCTCATCCCGCCCGGCTACATCGAGAAGATCGGCCGCGTGCGCGGCGTGCAGAAGATCGAGGGGCGGCTGTGGGGCTACTACTACGACAGCGTACTCAAGGCCAACTACACCTTCATGGTGCCGAACGACCGCAGGATCCCCGAGGGCGAGATCGTCGTCGGCCCCGCGCTCGAGCGCTCGCGCGGCCTGGCCGAGGGCAACGGCATCTCCTTCCGCGCCTACTCGGGCGAACTGCACACCTTCATCGTCAGCGAGGTGCTGGCGCACGAGTCCGAGCTGGTGAATGCCGACCTGGTGCTGATGAGCGAGCCCGACTTCCGCCGCTTCTTCGCCTACCCGGACGGACACTACACCGACATCGCGCTGTGGGTGGCCAATCCGCAGGAGGTGCGCAACGTCGGCCTCAAGCTGATCAACGCCCTGCCCGATTCGCGCCCCATCCTGCGCGAGGAGGTGCTGCGCACCTACGCCTCGATCTTCGACTGGCGCGAGGGCATGATGCTCGCCCTGCTGTCCGCCGCCATCCTCGCCTTCGGCATCTTCGCCTGGGAGAAGGCCGCCGGGCTCTCGGCCGAGGAGAAGCGCGAGATCGGCATCCTCAAGGCGATCGGCTGGGAGACCGGCGACGTGATCGCGATGAAGTTCTGGGAGGGCTTCCTGGTCTCGCTGCTCGCCTTCCTGCTCGGCTACGTCATCGCCTACATACACGTGTTCCACTTCGAATTCGCGCTCTTCGCGCCGGTGCTGCAGGGCTGGGCGGTGCTCTACCCGAGCTTCGCGCTCACGCCGAAGATCGACGGCCTGCAGGTGGCGACGCTGTTCGTGTTCTCGGTGCTGCCCTACACCGCCGCCACCCTGGTGCCGATCTGGCGCGCGGCCACCACCGACCCCGACACCGTGATGCGGGGCTGAGGCCATGCTTGAACTCGCCAACATCCGCAAGGCCTTCAACCAGGGCCAGCACAACGAATACTGGGCGCTCAAGGGCATCGACCTGGAGATCCCGCCCGCGCGCGTCAACGTGCTGAAGGGGCCCTCGGGCTCGGGCAAGACCACGCTGCTCACCATCCTCGGCTGCCTCGCCCGCCCCACCGAGGGCCGGGTGCGGCTCAAGGGCGAGGACATCTCCGGCCTGCCCGAGCGCTTCCTCACCGAAATCCGCCGCAGCACCTTCGGCTTCATCTTCCAGCAGTTCAACCTGGTGCGCGGCCTGTCGGCGATCGAGAACATCATCCTGCCCGGCTATCCCACCGGCACCCCGCGCGCGCGCCTCGTCGAGCGCGCCGAGGCGCTGCTCGCCGACATGCAGCTCTCGCACCGGCGCGATGCCAAGGTCGAATGGCTCTCCGGCGGCGAGCAGCAGCGCGTGGCGATCTGCCGCGCGCTCATCAACGACCCCGAGATCCTCGTCGCCGACGAGCCCACCGCCAACCTCGACAGCAAGCTCTCGGCCGAATTCCTCGCCATCCTGCGCCGGCTGGCCGAGGCCGGGCGCACGGTGATCCTCACCAGCCACGACCCGCTGGTGGTCGAGTCCGAGGTGGTCGACCGGGTGTATTCGCTGCGCGACGGCCGGCTCATCGAGGTCGTCGACACGCGCAGGGCCTGGCCATGATCTTCCAGCCCGCGATCATCGCCCTGCTGCTCGCCGCCGGCCTCAGCCTGGCCATGCTGGCGACCGCCTCGCCCTTCGCGGTGCAGCTGATCCGACATTGGGACCTCGGCAGCGGCAGCGAGCGCCAGCTGCGCCTGGAGCGCCTCACCTACCTGTTCTCGATGATGGTGGCGCTGGTGTGCGGGCTGCAGGTGCTGTCCACGCTGCTGTTCGTGTTCAACGCCGACAAGATGTCGGTGATGTTCGTCGGCGCGATGTGCGCGGTGGGCGCGCTCAACGCCAACGCCTACGGCTTCCCGGCGCTCTACGCGCAGCTCGCGCTGTTCTTCTTTGCCTCCACCTGGCTGGCGATCAACCGCCTCGACAACCAGGCGCGCGACTATCCGCTCACCCGCCTCAAGTACGTGCTGCTGCTCGCCTACGCGCCGCTCGCCGCGCTGGTGCTGTACCTGCAGTTCAACTACTTCATCCGCCTCGAGGCCGACGTGATCACCTCGTGCTGCGGCAGCATGTTCTCGGAAGAGGCCGACACGGTGGCGAGCGAGGTCAGCGCGATGGCGCCACGCCAGGCCATCGCGCTGTTCTACGCCGGCCTGGGCGCGGCGGTCCTGCTCGCGCTGTGGCACTGGCGCGGCGCCGGGCGGCGGGTGTGGAGCGGGCTCGCGGTGGGTGCGTCGTCCGTGGTCGCCTTCTTCGCCGCGCTGATGGGCATCGTCGCCTTCGTGTCGCTATATATCTACGAGCACCCGCACCACCACTGCCCGTTCTGCATCCTCAAGCCGGAATACGACTACCAGGGCTACCTGCTCTACATCCCGCTCTTCGCCGCCGCCGCCGCGGGACTGGCGGCCGGCGTGCTGACCCTGTTCGCGCGCCGGCCCAGCCTCGCCACGCTGGCGCCGCAGGCGAGCGCGCGCCTGGCCGGCATCGCCGCGGCGGGCTTCGCGCTCTTCCTCGTGGTGGCGAGCTTCATGGTGCTGAGCTCCAACCTGATCCTGCTCGAGTGAGCGCACCGCCGATGAGATCCTTCCTGCTCGCCCTTGGCTGCGCCCTGCTCGCGGCCTGCGGCACGCCCGACACCGGCCCGAAGATGGGCAGCGCGGCGCCACGCTTCGAGGCGACGGACCTCGACGGCAAGCTGCACCGCTTCCCCGAGGACTTCGCCGGCAAGCCGGTGATCCTCGACTTCTGGGCCGACTGGTGCCGCTACTGCGCCAACAGCATGACGCAGATCGACCGCCTGCAGCGCGAGCACGCGGCGAGCGGCCTCGTGGTGCTGGCGGTCAATGTCGCCCAGGACCGCGCCACCGCCGCCGCCTTCGTCGCCCGGCTCGGCGTCGGCTATCCCGCGCTGCTCGACCCCGACTCGAAGATCACCCGCCAGTACGGCGTGCAGGGCCTGCCGATCACCTACTTCATCGATCGCGAGGGCCGCATCGGCGGGAAGATCCTCGGCGAGGCAGATCAGAAACTGCTAATGTCCCAGCTGAACCGCATCCTGCCGCCGGCGCGCTAGACCACGGTCAAGGCGACTCGCGCCGGATGCGCGCAGGATCGATCGCATCTCACCTTCATTCGTCCACCAGCCAAACTCGAGCAAGGAGATCAGCCATGGATCGCAGGGAAGCCCTCAAGATGTCCGTCCTCGCCAGCATCGGCCTCGCCGCCGCCGGCAAGGCCAACGCCCAGTCCGCCTGCGCCGGCGACGGTACCCCGGCGCAGTTCACCCCCAGGACCGCGCCCGACCCGCAGCCCCAGGTCGATGACATCGCCAAGTATCCCAAGTGCCCGTACTGCGGCATGGACCGCAAGCAGTACCACCACTCGCGCATGGTCGTGCATTACGCCGACGACCTCGCCGACGGCACCTGCTCGCTGCACTGCTCGGCGATCAGCCTGTCGCTCAACATCGACCGCGACCCCAAGGCGCTGTGGGTCGGCGACAACGCCGCGGAGGGCGACACCAAGCCACTCGTGGAGGTCGACAAGGCCAGCTTCCTGGTCGGCAGCAAGCTGCCCGGCGTGATGACCGCGCGCAGCAAGGTCGCCTACGGCAACGCCGACGCGGCCAAGGCCTCGCAGGCAGCCAACGGCGGCGAGCTCACCGACTTCGACGGCGCGCTGCTGGCCGCCTACACCGACATGTCGGCCGATGTCGCGCGCATCCGCAAGAACCGCGCCGAGCGTCGGCGCAAGATGATGGAGCACCAGAACAAGTCATGAAGACCCTGCTCGCCCTCGTCTTCGCGGCCTGGACGAGCTTCGCGCTCGCCCAGGCCCCCGCCGCCGAGCTGCCGAAACCGGGCGCCAAGGACCTCTGCCCGGTGTGCGGCATGCTCACCGCCAAGTACCCCAACTGGGTGGCGACCATCGTCTACAAGGACGGCCACGCCCACTTCTTCGACGGCGCCAAGGACATGTTCAAGTTCTGGCACGATCCCGGCAAGTACGCCGCCGGCCACAGCCGCGAGCAGATCGAGCGCATCGCGGTGACCGAGTACTACGGCCTGCAGGCGATCGACGCCAGGGGCGCGTGGTACGTCGTCGGCTCGGACGTGCTCGGGCCGATGGGGCACGAGTTCGTCCCGCTCGCCAGCGCGGAGGACGCCGCGGACTTCCTCAAGGAGCACAAGGGCGCGCGCATCCTGCGCTTCGACGAGGTCGGCGCCGCGCTGCCGGTGATGCTGGACGAAGGGCGCTTCGAGTAGGGCCCCGGGATTCGGAGCTCGGCACGCGACGCCGCTGGACCGCCGTATTCGCGCCTGCCGGCGCTCCTACATGCCCCCGAGGCCAGAAGCACGGCTCGCAGCACGCGACATCGGTGGACTGCCGTATTCGCGCCTGCCGGCGCTCCTACAGGAAACCGTCGCGCTGCGGGGGCATGTAGGAGCGCCGGCAGGCGCGAATGCGGCCCTTCAGCCCTCACCCGCGCCCCTTCGCCCCGTCACTTCAACAAGGCCTGCGCCGCAGCCTCGAGGTCGGCGCGGCGCACCAGGCCCAGCTTGCTGCCGAGCGCCTTGCCGTCGCGCCCGATGTACACGGTGAAGGGCATCCCCGCCTGCGGATTGCCGAGCGCCTTCATCAGCGGAATGCCGTCCTTGGCGGCGATCACCACCGGATAGCGCATGTCGTAGGCCTTGGCGAAGTCCTTCACCGCCTCGAGCTTGTCGTTCTCCTCGATCGCGACGCCGATCACCTCGATCCCGTCCGCGCCCTGCTCGGCGCGCAGCTTCACCAGCTCCGGGATCTCGTCGCGGCACGGCCCGCACCAGCGCGCCCAGAAATTGACCACCAGCGGCCGGCCGCGGAACTGCTCCATCGCCACCTTCCCGCCGTCGAGGCCGGTGAGCGTGGAAGAGAAGAAGGCCGCGGTGTCGATCGCTTCGCCGGCATGGGCGGAGGCGGCGACGAGGCCGAGGCTGAGACCGAGCGTGACAGCGAACTTGCGGATCATCGGGAAACCTTTCCTGGCAGACAAGGGTCCGTCATGGCGTGTGCCATGCCGGCCGGAAGCGGGCACCGGGGTGCACGCGGACATCGGCTCCATTTTGCCAAGCATCGCGTCCAGGCGCACCAGCCCGCGCACGATCCACCCCCGCGACGCGGCATCCGCCTACACCGGCTTCAGCATCCGCTTACGCATCGTTCATTGCGGGCGGGAGCCCCGCGGGGTAGGCTTGCTGCAGGCATGGCAAGAAGCGCTTCAGGCCATTTTTACCGACCACTCTCAGGAGAACCATCATGGCAACGACCCTTCAGCCCTCCAAGGACAAGATCGTCGACGACCTCAAGTCCCTGATCTCGGACGCCGAGGAGCTCCTCAAGCTCACCGCCGACCAGCAGGGCGGCAAGCTCGACGACCTGCGCGCGCGCATCAACGGCCGCGTGGCGGTCGCCAAGGATCGCCTCGCCGATGCCGAGGCCGCGATCGTCGACTCCGGCAAGAAGGCCGTACGCGCCACCGACGACTACGTGCATGAGAACCCCTGGCAGTCGGTCGGCGTCGCCGCCGGCGTCGCCTTCCTGCTCGGCCTGCTGGTCAGCCGCCGCTGAGTCGATGAGCACCGAGCCCAGGGCGCCCAGACCGCGTCTCGCCGACAGCCTGCACGGCATCGTCGATGCCGGCCTGCAGACGGCGCAGACGCGGCTGGAGCTGCTCGCGGTCGAGCTCCAGGAAGAAAAGCTCCGCCTCACCGGCCTCGCGCTCAACACGGTGCTGGCGGGGCTACTGCTCGGCTTCGGGCTGGTGTTCCTGATGGTGTTCCTGACCGTGCTGTTCTGGGAGGAACACCGCCTGCTCGCGCTCGGCATCTCGACTGCGGTCTGCCTGGGCGGTGGGCTGCTCGCCGCGAGCAACGCGGCGCGCGCCTTCCGCAGCGGCACGAAGCTGTTCTCGGCCAGCCTCGCCGAGCTCGCGCGCGACCGCGCGGCCTTGAAGAAACCCGACTGAAGGCGCACCGCGCATGGATCCCCGCCAGGTCGAACTCGCGCTGCGCAAGCAGAAACTGCAGCTACGCGCCGAAGCCCAGCGCGCCGACATCACGCAGCGCCTCGCCGGGATCGACGGCGCGCTCGACCGCGTCGACTCGCTGCGCGACCACCTGGCGTGGGCGAAGGACAAGGTCCCGGTGCTGTCGGTCGCGCTGATCGTCGTGCTCGCCGCGAAGCCACGGCTCACGCTGCGGCTGGCCAAGCGCGCCTGGGTCGGCTGGCTGCTCGTGCGACAGGTACGCGGGGGCGGGCGGCTCTCGGCGCTGCTGCCAACCGCCATCCCGCTCCTGCGCGGGCTGCTCGCAATCCTCAGGCGCCGGCTCGAACCCGCGGCAGAATCAGGTTCAGCACCACCGCGACGACGCCGCACAGGCTGACGCCCTGCAGCGTCATCCCATCGAAGTTCAGCGCCAGGCCGCCGATGCCCATCACCAGCACCGAAGACACGATCACCAGGTTGCGCGGCTCCTCGAGGTCGACGCGCGCCTTGATCAGGGTGTTGAGGCCCACGGCCGCCACCGAGCCGAACATCAGCATCATGATCCCGCCCATCACCGGCACCGGAATCGACGCCAGCAGCGCGTTGAACTTGCCGAAGAAGGCGAGGATCACCGCGAACACCGCCGCCCAGGTCATGATCGCCGGGTTGTAGTTCTTCGTCAGCGTCAGCGCGCCGGTGACCTCGGAGTAAGTGGTGATCGGCGGCCCGCCGACGAGGCCGGCGAACAGCACGCCGGCGCCGTCGCCGGCCAGGGTGCGGTGCAGGCCCGGCTTCTCGGTGTAGTCCTTGCCGGTCACGCCGCCGATCGCGAGCACGTCGCCGACGTGCTCGATCGCCGGCGCCAGCGCCACCGGCAGCATGAACAGGATGGCCGCGAGCTCGAAGCTCGGGGTGACGAACTGCGGCAGCACGAACCAGGGCGCCGCACCCACCGCGGCAAAGTCCACCAGCCCGAACAGGATCGCCGCCACGTAGCCCGCCCCCACCCCGCACAGGATGGGCACCAGCTTCAGGAAGCCGCGCGCGAACACCGCCACCAGCACCGTGGTGCCGAAGGAGATCCCCGCCACGGTGAGCGCGGTGGCGTAGGGCACGAGCTCGAGCTTGCCGTCGCCGCTGCGCCCCATCGCCATGTTGACGCCCACCGCGGCGAGCGACAGGCCGATGATCATGATGATCGGCCCCACCACCACCGGCGGCATGTAGCGATGCACGATCTCGGCGCCGTGCTTCCACACCAGGCCGGCGAACACGAAGTACATCAGCGACACGCAGGCGAGCGCGCCCATGGTGGCCGGCACGCCCCAGGTCTGGATGCTGAAGATGATCGGCGCGATGAAGGCGAAGCTCGAGCCGAGGAAGATCGGCACCTGGCGCCCGGTGATGAGCTGGAACAGCAGCGTGCCGACGCCGGCGCCGAGCAGCGCGAGCGAGGGATTGAGCCCGGTGAGCAGCGGCACCAGCACCAGCGCGCCGAAGGCGACGAACAGGATCTGGGCGCCGGAGATCGCCTGCCGCCACAAGGGCTCGGCAGACTGGATGGGGATTTCACGCATGAGGGTTCTCCGCCGGGCGCGCGCGGCCGGGGTGGCGCGCAGCCGGCATGGTTGTCGTTATCGATGAAGCGGTGATGACGCGGCGGGCCACCGTCCGCCGTCGCCATGGAATCAGTTGTGCCGCGTGCCGAAGATCTTGTCGCCGGCGTCGCCCAGCCCGGGGATGATGTAGCCGTGCTCGTTGAGGTGGCTGTCGATGCTCGCGGTGTAGATGTCGACGTCGGGGTGCTTGTCGTCCATCCGCGCGATGCCCTCGGGCGCCGCCACCAGCACCAGCGCGCGCACGTGGGTGCAGCCCTTGCGCTTCAACATGTCGACGGTGGCGACCATGGAGCCGCCGGTGGCGAGCATCGGGTCGATGATCAGCGCCATGCGCTCGCCGAGCTGGCCGACGAACTTCTCGAAGTAGGGCACCGGCTGCAGCGTCTCCTCGTCGCGCGCGATGCCGACCACGCTGACCTTGGCGCTCGGCATCATGTCGAGCACGCCGTCGAGCATGCCCAGCCCGGCGCGCAGGATGGGCACCACGGTGACCTTCTTGCCCTTGATCTGCTCGACCTGCACCGGCCCCGCCCAGCCCTGGATCTCGACCGTCTCGAGCGGGAAGTCCTGGCACGCCTCGTAGGCCAGCAGGCGGGCGATCTCGGCGGTGAGCTCGCGGAACTTCTTGGTGCTGATGTCGCCCTCGCGCATCAGGCCGATCTTGTGGCGCACGAGCGGGTGGCGGATTTCATGGATGGACATGGCGGTTTCCGGGCGACGGGACGAAGACCCGCCTCTTTTACCGCGCCGCCGGCCGGCGCACAAGCGCACAAACCACAGCGTGCGGCGTCGCAGCATCGACGCCCGCGCGAGCGCCTCATCCGCGCGGTCTGCGCCGGGTTTTCGCATCGGCCCGGCGCGCCGGCCGCACAGCGGGATCGGCGTTAGAATGCGGGGTCAGCATTCGCACCGGGCAAGCGCCCGCAGCTCATCGACATGTCCCTGAACCTGGAAGAAATCAAGCGCGCGCGCGAAGAGGCCGACTGCCTCGCCGACGCCGCCACCGTGGAGGCTGCGCTCGACCGCATGGCGGCCGAGATCACCGCCCGCCTCGCCGACGCCAACCCGCTCGTCTATGCGGTGATGAACGGCGGCCTGATCCTCGCCGGCCGCATCCTGCCGCGCCTGCCCTTCCCGCTCGAGGTAGCCTATCTGCACGCCACGCGCTACGGCCATGCGATCCAGGGCACCCTGCTCGACTGGCGCGTGCGCCCCACCCAGGACCTGCGCGGGCGAACGGTGCTGGTGCTCGACGACATCCTCGACGAGGGCCATACGCTCGAGGCCATCATCGCGCACCTGAAGGAAGAAGGCGCCGCCGAGGTGCTGTCCGCGGTGCTGGTGCACAAGCTGCACGAGCGCAAGGCGAAGCCCGGCATGCGCGCGGACTTCACCGGCCTCGACATCCCCGACCGCTTCCTGTTCGGCTGCGGGATGGACTACAAGGGCTACTGGCGCAACGCGCCCGGCATCTACGCCGTCAAGGGCCTGTAAAAAAGGAGCGACACCCCATGCTGGTCACCTTCAAGTCCCACGCGAGCGCCGACGTGATCATGTTCGGCGACGCCGCGAAGAAGCTCATCGGCATCCTCGGCAAGGACTCCGCCGACGCCAAGGGCATCATCACCGTGCAACAACTCCCCGAGGCCATCGCCCGCCTCAGGGCCGCGATCGAGGAGGAGCGCGCCCGCCAGGCCGAGCTCGAACGCCAGCGCGGCCACGCCGGCGAGGAGGCCGAGAAGGAAGCCGGCAACACCGGCATGGCCGCGCCGGTCGGCCTCGCCCAGCGCGCCTGGCCGCTGCTCGCCATGCTGGAAGAGTCGCTGCGCGAGGAGACGCCGGTGGTCTGGGGGGTCTGATCTCCCCCATCCCCTCCCGCGACGTTCAGCCGCGACCGACGAAGCGCGCGTCCACCTCCGCCATGCGCGCGCAGCCGATCAAGCCGAGCGTGCGCTCCATCTCGCTGCGCAGGATCTCCAGCGCGCGCGCCGCGCCGG
>NZ_AMXF01000141.1 GCF_000310225.1 Thauera phenylacetica B4P | reverse complement strand
AGGCGCGCGCCGCGGAGCTCGCCGCCGGGCCGCCCGCGGACGCTGCCTCCGTGCCCGGCGAGTGAGCTCCGGCGGCGGCTCACGACATCACCCGATCATGTGACCCGGCAGCCAGGTGACCAGGCCGGGGAAGGTGTACAGCAGGACCACCGCGACCACCATCAGCAGGAAGTAGGGCAGCGCGTAACGCGCGATCACCGTCATGTCGCGCCCGGTGAGGCCCTGCAGCACGAAGAGGTTGAAGCCCACCGGCGGGGTCACCTGCGCCATCTCCACCACGACCACCACGAAGATGCCGAACCACAGCGGATCGATGCCGGCGCTCTGGATGGTCGGCATCAGCACCGCCATCGTCAGCACCACGATCGAGATGCCGTCGAGGAAGCAGCCGAGCAGGATGTAGAAGATCGCCAGCGCCACCAGCAGCATCGCCGGGCTGAGCCCGAGCGCGCCGATCCATTCGGCGAGGTGGCGCGGCAGGCCGATGTAGCCCATCGCCAGGGTCAGGAAGGCCGAGCCGGCGAGGATCAGCGCAATCATGCAGTACAGCCGGGTGGCGCCCATCAGCGCGCCGAAAAAGCTCTTGCGGTTGAGCGTGCGCTGGCTGGCGGCGATGATCAGGCTGCCGATCACGCCGATCGCCGCCGCCTCGGTGGCGGTGGCGATGCCGCTGTAGATCGAGCCGAGCACACCGCCGATGAGCAGGATCACCGGGATCAGGTTCTTCGAGGCGGCGAGCTTCTCGACGAAGGTGGTCTTGAGGTCGGCCGCCGGGATCTTGCCCGGATTCATCAGCGACCACACCACCACCCAGCCCATGAACAGCGTCGCCAGCAGGATGCCGGGCAGCACGCCGCCGATGAAGAGCTTGGAGATCGACACGTCGGCCGCGACGCCGTACACGATCATGATGATCGAGGGCGGGATCAGCAGGCCGAGCGTACCGGCGCCGGCGAGGGTGCCGAGCGCCATCGATTCGGGATAGCCGCGGCGCTCGAGCTCGGGCAGCGCGATCTTGCCGATGGTGGCGCAGGTGGCCGCCGACGAGCCCGACACGGCGGCGAACAACGTGCAGCCGATGATGTTGGTGTGCAGCAGGCGGCCGGGCAGACGCTCGAGCCAGGGCGACAGGCCCTTGAACATGTCCTCCGACAGCTTGGTGCGGAACAGGATCTCGCCCATCCACAGGAACAGCGGCAACGCGGTCAGCGTCCAGCTCGAACCGTGGCTCCAGATCGCCACCGCCATGCCGTCGCCGGGCGCGCGCGGCGTGAAGCCGAGCATGCCGAGGATGCCGATCGCCATCAGGGCGAGGCCGATCCATACGCCGCCGGCGAGCAGCGCCAGCATCAGGCCGATCATCACGGCCGCAATCATGATTTCCATGGCGCGCTCCTCTTATTCCATGCGCGCGGCTTCGCCGCTGTGGGTGGCAAGTCGCGCCGGTGCGCGCCCCAGGGTGGTCATGACCAGGTCGTCGATCAGTGCGATCAGCAGCACGACCGAGCCGAAGGCCATCGACAGCTGCGGGATCCACAGCGGCGTGGCGTCCACGCCCTGCGAGATCTCCTCGAATTCGTGCGACTGCAGCACCATGCGCACGGCGTAGAAGGCCAGCATCGCCGCCACCGCCGTGCCGGCCGCTAGCGAGAACCACTCCAGCGCCGCGCGCATGCGCGGGCCGACACGCTCGAGCAGCAGGCTCACGCGGATGTGCTCGCCGTGCTTGAAGGTGTAGGCCAGCGCGAAGAAGCCGCAGGCGGCCATCGCGTAGCCGGCGTAGTCGTCGGTGCCGGGCAGGTAGATGCCGAGCGGACGGGCGAGGACGCCGGAGGCGACCAGCACCAGCGTGGCCACCATGCCGACCGCGGCAAGCACGCCCGACAAGCGGTACAGGGAATCGAGAAGCGCTCTCATGGCGGTCTCCGGAAAAGGACGACCCCGCTCGCGCGGGGCCTTGTACATCAGCGTCGGCTTACTTCAGCTTGCGATAGGCGTCGAGGATGGCCTGGCCGTCCGGGCCCGCCTTCTCGACCCACTCGGCGGTCATCTTCTCGCCGACCTTGAGCAGCTCGGCCTGCAACGCCTCGGGCGCCGGCTGGACCTTCATCTTGTTGGCCTTGAGCTGGTCGATGTACCAGGCGGTCTTCTCTTCCGAGACCTTCCAGCCGCGCTCCTCGGCGGCAGCGGCGGCCTTGAGCAGGGCGTCGCGTGCGGGCTGGTCGAGCGCGTCGAAGGCCTTCTTCGACACGAACACGATGTTCTTCGGCAGCCAGGCCTGGATGTCGTAGTAGTGGCTGAGCTGCTCCCAGCTCTTGGTGTCGTAGCCGGTGGCCGACGAGGTCAGGTTGGCCGACACCACGCCGGTCGACAGCGCCTGGGTGAGGTCGGCGGCCTGCACGGTCACCGGCTGGCCACCCATCAGCTCGATCATGCGCGCGACGGTCGGGCTGTAGGAGCGGATCTTCATGCCCTTGAGGTCGCCGATGGTCTTGAGCTCGGCCATCGAATACAGCCCCTGCGGCGGCCAGGCCACCGAGTACAGCACCTTGAGACCGTTCTTCGCCAGGCGCGCCTCGACCGCGTCCTTGGAGGCCTGCCACAGCTTCTTCGAGTCGGCGTAGCTGGTGGCGAGGAAGGGCACGGTGTCGAGCGCATAGAGCGCGTCTTCGTTGGCGAGACCCGAGATGATCAGCTCGCCGATCTGCGCCTGACCCGACTGCACCGCGCGCTTGATCTCGTTGGCCTTGAACAGCGAGCCGTTGGCATGGACGGTGATCTTGAGCTTGCCGCCGGTGGCCGCGTCGACCTCCTTGGCGAACTGCTGGATGTTCTCGGTGTGGAAGTTGCTGGCCGGGTAAGGCGTGGGCATGTCCCAGGTGGTCTGGGCGTGGGCTGCGGCGGTGACACCCAGGCCGACCAGGGAGGCGGCGATCACCTTGACGAAGGAATGCGGGAAGCGCATGGCGAGTACTCCTGATTGAGGAGGGCGGAAGCCCCGGAACGCAGGTTGGCGGGCGGCGACCGGTCTTCGATAAGTCACCGTTATTGCACGATAGAGATTTTGTGGGTATCTTGTCAACAAAACGTACACGTTTTTTTTGCAAAACCTCTATTAATCCTCTGCAAACCCTCTTCCATCCACCTCAGGAGACGGCCGTGAGTGAAGCCAACCGCATCGTGTCTTCCCAGCATCTGGTGTCGCCGAAGTCACCGGAGCTGTCCGAGTTCGAGTTCGGGATGATCATCGCCTGGCACGCCTTCGCGCGCTGGATGATGCGTTGCATGGCCGCCGCCGGCGTCAAGGACATGACGCCGATCGACGTGCTGGTGCTGCACCACGTCGCCCACCGCGACCTCGAGAAGCGCCTCGCCGATATCTGCTTCGTGCTCAATGTCGAGGACACCCACGTCGTCTCCTACTCGCTGCGCAAGCTCGCCGGCCTCGGCCTGGTACAGAGCGCCAAGCGCGGCAAGGAGGCCTTCTTCTCGGTGACCGCCCAGGGCCGCAAGATCTGCGAGGCCTACCGCGACGTGCGCGAGGCCTGCCTGATGCCCGGTTTCACCGGCAGCGCCGAGGACAACGCCCGCATCGGCGAGCTCGCGCAGCTGCTGCGCACGATCTCCGGCCGTTACGACCAGGCCGCGCGCGCGGCCTCCACTTCGTAGTCCTAGATAAGGGAGCCCTCCCGTGAGCTATCGCATCCTCGACGCCGGCGACGCCGCGCTCACCATCGAGTTCGGCAACATCATCGACCCCGCCCTGCTGGCGGCGGTCAACGCGCTCGACGCCGCAATCCAGCGCCTGCAGGGGGCGGGCGAGCTGCCGGGCGTGATCGAGACCATGCCTACCTTCCGCTCGCTGACGGTGTTCTTCGACCCGCTCGCCACCGACCGCGACACGGTACTCGCCGCGCTGCAGCCGCTGATCGACGCCGCCGAGCACGGCACGCCGGTCGACGGCCGCCACTGGCGCCTGCCGGTGTGCTACGAGGGCGAGGCCGCACCCGACCTCGCCGAGGTGGCCGCCACGCTCGGCATCTGCACGGACGAGGTGATCGCCCTGCACAGCGGCTCAGCCTACCTCGTCTACATGCTCGGCTTCCTGCCCGGATTCCCCTTTATGGGCGATCTCCCCGAGCGCCTGCGCCTGCCGCGCCGAGCCCAGCCGCGTGTGCGCGTGCCCGCCGGCAGCGTGGCGATCGCCACCGCGCTCACCGCCATCTACCCGTGGGAGAGCCCAGGCGGCTGGCACCTGCTCGGGCGCTGCCCGATACCGCTGTTCGACGCGCGCCGCGCCTCGCCCTCGCTGCTCGCCGCCGGCGACCAGGTGCGCTTCACCCCGGTGAGCAGCGACGAATGCCGCGCCATCGAGGCCGGCCTCGCCAACGGCGAGATCGACCCCATGCAGTGGCTGGAAAGCACCCCGACCCCCGCGGAGAACGCAGCATGAGCACGCAGACCGAACTCGAGATCCTCTCCCCCGGCGCCTTCGCCTCCCTCCAGGACGGCGGCCGCCGCGGCCATCGCCGCATCGGCGTGCCCTGGGCGGGCGTGCTCGACCGCCGCCTGATGCGCATCGCCAACGCGCTCGCCGGCCGCTCGGAGGACGCCGCGCTGATCGAATGCTTCGACGGCGGCCTGCACGTCACCGCGAGCGGCGGCGCGGTCAAGATCGCCGTGGCCGGCGACGCGGTGGTCGAGGTCGAGGGCACCGAGGGCCGACGCCAGCTCGCAGCGTGGCGCTCGGTGACGCTCGCCGACGGCGATCAGCTGCGCATCCGCAAGCTCGAAGGCGGGCGCATCGCCATGGTGGCGGTCGTCGGGCTGGACCTGCCGGCCGTGATGGGCAGCGCCTCGACCTATGTGCGCGCCGGCCTCGGCGGTGTGGATGGCCGCGCGCTCGCCGCCGGTACGCGCCTGGCGCTCGCCTCCGACGCGGACCCCTGGGGCAGCGACCACGTGCTCACCCAGCCGCCCGCGGCCGACTCCGGCCCGATCCGCCTGGTGCCCGGCCCGCAGGACGACCACTTCAGCCCGGCCGCGCTCGAAGCCCTTGTCGGCGGCGAGTATCGCGTCACCACCGAAGCCGACCGCATGGGCATCCGCCTCGAAGGCGCAAAGCTCGAGCACGTCGGCGCTGCCGAGATCGTGTCCGACGCCACCGTGCCCGGCTCCATCCAGGTCCCCGGCGCCGGCCAGCCCATCGTGCTGCTCGCCGACGCCCAGACCGCAGGCGGCTACCCCAAGATCGCCACCGTGATCGGCGCCGACCTCGGCCGCCTGGCCGCGCTGCGCCCCGGCCAGGCCCTGCGCTTCGCCGCCGTCGGCGCCGCCGAGGGCGGACGGATCGCGCGCGCCGTCGAGGCGGAGACCCGGGCGCTGATCGCCTCGATCCGCGCCCTGCCGCCCGACGGCATCGACCTGATGGCGCTCTACACCGGCAACCTGGTCGACGGCGTCGTGCACGCCCTCGGCGCGGAATATCGACCGCTATATTGAAGCCATGACCCTCCGGCCAGCCCCACCCTGCAGGAGCGCCCCCCTCCTGTAGGAGCGGCGGCAGCCGCGAACCATGCGCCCGAGGTCCGCGCCGCGCCCTCCGGCGCGGCGCCCGACCCGCAGCAACCCCCTCTCTCCCCACGGAGCCCAGCCCATGAACAAGACGATCAACCTCAACGCCGACCTCGGCGAATCCTTCGGCGCCTGGACCATGGGCGAGGACGAGGCGCTGCTGCAGGTGGTGCGCTCGGCCAACGTCGCGTGCGGCTTCCACGCCGGCGACCCGGTGGTGATGCGCCACACCGTGCGCACCGCGCTCGCCGCCGGCGTGAGCCTGGGCGCCCACCCCGCCTACCCCGACCTGCAGGGCTTCGGCCGCCGGCCGATGAAGATGGCCCCCGCCGAGCTCGAAGCCATGGTGATCTACCAGGTGGGTGCGCTCGCCGGCATGGCCGCGGCCGAAGGCGGCCGCGTCACCCACGTCAAGCCGCACGGCGCGCTCAACAACCAGGCCTGCGAGGACGCGGCGCTGGCCGACGCGGTCGCGCGCGCGGTGAAGGCCATCGACCCCGCGCTGATCCTGCTCGCCCCGGTGCTGTCGGAGCTCTACTTCGCCGCCGAGCGCGCCGGGCTGAAGGTGGCCGGCGAGGTCTTCGCCGACCGCGCCTACACCGACAAGGGCACGCTGGTGCCGCGCGGCCAGCCCGGCGCGGTCATCCACGACCACGACGAGCTCGTCACCCACGTGCTGCGCATGCTCGACGCCGGCGGCGTGGTCAGCCAGAGCGGCAAGCACCTGCCCACGGCAATGGACAGCATCTGTGTGCACGGCGACACCCTGGGCGCGGTGGAAAGTGCACGTCACCTGCGCAGCGAACTCGAGGCGCGCGGGTGGACGATCGTGGCGCTGCCGGAGGTGGTTGAAGGACGTTGAACGGATCTCGACTGGGGGCCAGGTGCCCGTGAAGCCTGCCCACACCCGTTCGCGCGCAAGCCCGCTCCCACCACCGAGACAGGCAATCACCGTCCTGAAGCTCTAGCGGGCGATCTCGTCCGGCACGGCCAGCCACTCGATCCGCCCCTGCCCCGCCTCGCCGAGGCGCGCGCGCAGGGCGGCGGCGGCATCCTCGGGCAGACTGAAGCACAGCTCCACCGCCTGCCCGTGCTCCACCGCCAGCAGGCTCGCCCCGGCGGCGTCGAGCTCGCGCCGCAGCAGCCCCTCGATCGCATACGGCACCGCGCAGCGCAACGTCGCCAGACGCACGATCGGCACCTTCTCCGCCTGCAGCAAGGCCTGCGCCACCGCGTCCGTATAGGCGCGCACCAGACCGCCGGCGCCCAGCTTCACGCCGCCAAAGTAACGCACCACCGTCGCCAGCACGCCCTCCAGGTCCTGATGGCGCAGCACGTCCAGCATCGGCCGCCCGGCGGTGCCGCTCGGCTCGCCATCATCCACCGCCGCCGACTGTCCGCCCGCGAGCAGCGCCCAGCACACATGGCGCGCACCCGGATGCTGGTCCCACAACGCGGCCACGACCTTCTGCGCGCCGGCGCGGTCACCCATCGGCTGCACGCAGCCGATGAAGCGGCTCTTCTTGATGATCCGTTCGCTATGGACGGGAGCGGCGAGGGTCAGCGGCATGGGGCGGGATTCTAGTCCGATTCGCGCGGCGGCACGGCGGCGGCCTGGCGGGAAGATCGGAGACGAACCCCGCTGCCTGGTTCCTGCGCATTGACGACGGCCCCGATCGCCCACGGCATCCGCTTTCGAGTCGATTCGGCACCACCAGGGCAATCATCCCAGTTCCCTTTTGTCATATTTCCCAATAGCATTCCGAATCCCTCGCCCAGGAGCCCGGAATGCCCGCCCGTGCAGCGCAAGACGATTACGACAGTCCATGGAAGGAGGCCGTCGAGCATGCCTTCCCGGAGTTCATGGAGTTCTACTTCCCCGACGCCAGCCGCCAGATCGACTGGGCGCGCGGTCACCGCTTCCTCGACAAGGAGCTGCAGCAGATCGTACGCGACGCCGCGCTCGGCCGACGCCACGTGGACAAGCTCGCCAGCGTCACCACCCACACCGGCGAGGAAGACTGGCTGTGCGTGCACATCGAGGTCCAGGGCAGCATGGATCCCGGCTTCGCGCGCCGGATGTTCGTCTATAACTACCGCATCTTCGACACCTACGACCGCCCGGTCGCCAGCCTGGCGGTGCTCGCCGACCCCGACCCCGAGTGGCGCCCCGACCGATTCGGCTACGAGCGCCTCGGCTGCCGGCACAGCCTGCAATTTCCGGTCGCCAAACTGGTCGACCACGCAGCGGACGAAACCGCCCTGCTGGGCAACCCGAACCCCTTCGCACTCATCACCGCCGCGCACCTCTTCACCCGCCGCACCCGCCGGAGCCCGGCCGCCCGCTTGGACGCCAAGCGCCGCCTCGTGCGCCTGCTCTACGAGCGCGACTGGACGCGCCAGCGCATCCTGGACTTCTTCTCGGTGCTCGACTGGATGATGCGGCTACCCAAGGAGCTCGAGCAGAGACTGTGGCAAGATATTGAAAAGATTGAAGGAGAACGCAAAGTGAAGTACGTCACCAGCGTGGAAAGGCTTGCGATCGAGCGCGGACTGCAGAAAGGCATGGAGCAAGGGCTCGAAATCGGCATTGAGAAGGGGATCGAGAAAGGGATCGAAAAGGGGATCGAAAAGGGGATCGAGCAGGGTCGTGCCCAAGGCACGGCAAGCGTACTTCTGCGCCTGCTCAACCGCCGCTTCGGCCCGCTCTCCCCCGACATCACCCGGCGCCTCTCCCAGTCCACGCCCGAGCAACTCGAGATCTGGGCCGAGCGCGTGCTCGACGCACGAGCGATCGACGAAGTGTTCGCGGAGAACTGAAGCGCTGGCGCAGGCTGGGCGGGACGACAAATGTCCGACGCCCGGCGCAACGCCACTGCTCTCCAACGCGTGAAGCAATCCGGCCGCTTCTCCCCGCAACCCTGACCGCCGATGAATGCAGGCGCCCCCGTGACATGAACCCTACCCAGCACACCCCCTCGCAGGACTCCGACCCGCTCGAGCTGATGACCCGCGCCTTCGACAGCGGCGTCGGCGTGATCCTGGAGACGAACGACTTCTCGGCCCTGCTCATCCACCTGAAGCAGGCGCTGCGCCCGTTCGCAGAGGCCTGCGCGGCCGAGGACGACGAAGCCGACGACGCCGCAGTGGACCGCGCCGCACGTGGCCTGGCGACCCACATCGCTTACGAGCTGTGGAACGCGACGCCGATCCCGGAGAACCACTTCCGCCCGCGCAAGATGCCGCGCCCCGAGCGCAACGCCCCCTGCCCCTGCGGCTCGGGACGTAAGTACAAGCAGTGCTGCGGCGCGGTCGACACGCCGCCGCTGGACCTGGCGCCCGACGACATGCTGATGCGCGTGATCGAGCAACTGCCATCCGATCGCCTCGAGGAACGGGTCGCGCGCGGTGCCCCGCCGCCGGTCCTGTGCAAGATCGCCGAGCGCTGGTTCGGCGAGGGTCGCCACGACGAGCTCGTCCGCCTGCTCGAGCCGCTTTTCGCCGATCCGGCCAGGCTCGACGGACGCGTCGCGCAGGCGGCGAGCCTGCTGATGAGCACCTACGCCCACCTGGAGCGCGCGGGCGACCGCGACGCGCTGATCGAACGCCTGAAGACCTCACCCGATCGCGAGCTGCGCAGCCTCGCCCTGCAGCGCGAGGCGTCCGTCCTCGCCGACCGCGACGAGTTCCCCGCAGCCTGGCGGGCATTCCGGGAGGCGCAGCGCCTCGACCCGCAGGATCCGACCTTCGCCCACCTCGAGGTGCTCCTGCTGATGGCCGAGGGGCGCAAGGAGGAGGCGCGCAGCCGCGCGAACATCTGGGCGGCCGATCTCCTCGCCCGCTCCCCGGGCAAGGAATACCTTCCCCTGATCGAGGCCCTGCACGCGATCGTCGAGGACGAGGACGACGACGGCATCGACTGGGACAGCGAGCACAGCGCGGAGGTGAACGCCGCACTCGCCGCGTTGCCGAGCGACTACCCTGCCCGCCGTCTGGTCCTGCATGTCGCCCTGGAGGGCATCGAGCCGCTGATCTGGCGCCGCCTCGAGGTCGAAAACTGGCTGACTTTCAACGACCTCCACACGATGATCCAGGCGGCGATGGGCTGGGAGGACGCGCACCTGCACGAGTTCTCGGTCGGCGACTACCGCATCGGCAATGCACCCGATTTCGACACCCCCTTCGACGAGCTCGTCCTGCCCGGCGAGGAGGTCGAGCTCGGCCAGGTGATCGGGCGCCACAAGGGCTTCAGGTATCTGTACGACTTCGGCGACGGCTGGCTGCATCGGATCACGATCGAGAAGCGGCTGCCGAGCGCCCCACAGCGTGTGCCGGCCGTCCTTATAGACGGTGCGCGCGCCTGCCCGCCGGAGGATTGCGGCGGCATCCCGGGCTACCAGCGCATCCTCGCGGCCCTGCGTGGCGAGATCGCGGCCGAGGGCGACGAAACCCTCGAGGCGTACGCGGATCTGGACCCCGAAGACTTCGCGCTCGCGCCTTACCAGCGCATCGTCGCAAGCCTGTTCGAGCCCATCGGCTGAGCCCCGCCGTGGCCCGCACCCACCCCGAAGGCTGGCGCCTGCTCCCGGCCGGAGGCGCACGCGGGCGCGAGCTCGCCACCCTCGCCCGCCTCGCCGCCGCGCTACCCGAGGACACCCGGATCTACCACGGCCTGCACTGGACGCGCGCCGAGGGCCGCACGGCCGTGTTCGGCGAGGTCGACTTCGCCGTCGTCGGATCGGGCGGGCGGGTGCTGCTGGTCGAACAGCAGGCCGGCTTCCTCGACGAAACCCCCGCCGGGCTGATGCGCCCGGGCAGGCGCCGCGCGGCGCAGCTCAGCGTCGAGCTCGCGCGCAACGCCGACGCGCTGCGCGCGCGCCTGCGCCCGCTGCTCG
>NZ_AMXF01000140.1 GCF_000310225.1 Thauera phenylacetica B4P | reverse complement strand
AACGCGGCCCGAGCGCGCGAGCCAGGCCGCTGCCGCGCGCGCCCGCCGCAGCGCACGGGCGCGGCGCGCGCGATCAGGCCGACTTGAACACGATGTTGGGGAACTTGTGCGTCATGTCCTTCGAGCGCTCGGCGATACGCACCGCCACCTTGCGCGCGATCTGCTTGTAGATCGACGAGATGCGGCCCTCGGGGTCGGCGACCACCGTGGGCGCGCCGCTGTCGGCCTCGGTGCGGATCTGGATGTCGAGCGGCAGCGCGCCGAGGAAGGGCACCTTGAAGTCCGCGCACATCTTCTCGCCGCCGCCCTGGCCGAAGATGTGCTCCTCGTGGCCGCACTTCGAGCAGATGTGGATGCTCATGTTCTCGACCACCCCGAGGATGGGCACGCCCACCTTCTCGAACATCTTCACGCCCTTGCGCGCGTCGAGCAGCGCGATGTCCTGCGGCGTGGTGACGATCACCGCGCCGGTCACCGGCACGCTCTGCGACAGGGTGAGCTGGATGTCGCCGGTGCCCGGGGGCATGTCGATGACGAGGTAGTCGAGGTCGTCCCAGGCGGTGTCCTTGAGCATCTGGTTGAGCGCCTGCGTGGCCATGGGGCCGCGCCACACCATCGGGGTGTCGGCGTCGATCAGGAAGCCGATCGACATCGCCTGCAGCCCGAATGCCTGCAGCGGGATCATCGTCTTGCCGTCGTCCGACACCGGGCGCTGGTCGCCGATGCCCAGCATCTGCGGCTGCGAGGGACCGTAGATGTCTGCGTCGAGCAGGCCGACGCGGGCGCCTTCGGCCGACAGCGCGAGCGCGAGGTTCACCGCGGTCGTGCTCTTGCCCACGCCGCCCTTGCCCGAGGCCACGGCGATGATGTTGCGCACGCCCGGCAGCAGCTTCACGCCCTGCTGCACCGCGTGCGCGACCACCTTGCTCGACACCGTCACGGCGACGCGCTCGACGCCCGGCAGCTTCGCCACCGCCTCGCTCAGCAGCGCGCGGATCGGCTCGTGCTGGCTCTTCGCCGGGTAGCCGAGCTCGACGTCGAAGCGCACCTCGCCGCCCTGCACCGAAAGGTTGCGGATGCTGCGTCCGGCGACGAAATCCTTGCCGGTGTTGGGGTCGATCACCTGCTTGAGCGCTTCGGTGACGGTTTGCTGGTCAAGACTCATCGCGTTTTCCTCGAAAATCGGTGCACCCGACGCCGGGTGGAAGCGGCAGAATCATACCGGAGCGCAGCGCAGGACTCACCCGCGTTCTGCACAGGGTTACTCCGCGGGCTCGCTCTCCGGCCCGCCACAGTCCCGTTGCCCGCCCATCCGTTCGACGAATCTCCCGCGCGCCGCGCACCGGCGCCCCATGCACATGACTGCTCGCACTGCCCGCCGCAAATCCACTTTCCCCACGGCGCTCGTCTCCACCGCCCTGCTCGCCAGCCTGCTCGCCGCCTGCGCCACGCCTGGCGGCGGGACGGACGGTGGCACCGACGCGATCCACCGCCACGCCCTGGTGCGCACCGCGCCGCCCGCGCCGTCCTGGAGCACGCTGCACGAGCAGCTCGGCAAGGCCACCGCCGGGCTCGCCGGGGTCGAGCTCGGCAAGGTCGACAAGGCCGGCTTCCACGTGCAGGTCCCGGTCGCGGACGGCTTCGCCAGCGGCAGCGCGGAGATCCGCCCCGCTCTCGGACGCGCGCTCGATGCGCTCGCGCCGGCACTCGCCGCCGAGACCGGCGTCGCGGTGCGCGTGCTCGGCCACACCGACAGCCAGGGCAGCGAGATGGTCAACCTGCGCCTGTCGATCGCGCGCGCCGAGGCGGTGGTGGCGTGGCTGCGCGAGCGCGGCATCGCGCTCGACCGTCTCGCCGCCGACGGTCGCGGCGAGGCCGACCCGCTCACCTCCAACGCCACCGAGGAGGGGCGCGTGCGCAACCGCCGCATCGAGCTGATCCTCTCGCCCATGCCCTGAGCGCTCGCCACGGCGCGGCAGCGCGTGCCGCTTTGTTAAACTCTCGTCTTTATCCGGCACCGACCCCCGCACCCATCATGTCCCGCAAGCTCCTCGTCACCAACGCCCTCCCCTACGCCAACGGCGACATCCACCTCGGCCACCTCGTGGGCTACATCCAGGCCGACATCTGGGTGCGCTACCAGCGCATGCGGGGTCATTCGGTGCACTACGTGTGCGCGGACGACACCCACGGCACACCGGTCATGCTGCGCGCCGAGAAGGAAGGCCTCACCCCCGAGCAGCTCATCAATCGCGTGCATGGCGAGCACCTGCGCGACTTCACCGCCTTCGGCGTCGCCTTCGACAACTACCACTCCACGCACAGCGCCGAGAACCGCTTCTACGCCGAGGACATCTACGGCAAGCTCAAGGCCGGCGGTCTCATCGACACGCGCTCGATCGAGCAGTACTACGACCCGGTCAAGGAGATGTTCCTCCCCGACCGCTTCATCAAGGGCGAGTGCCCCAAGTGCGGTGCGGCAGACCAGTACGGCGACAACTGCGAGGCCTGCGGCGCGGCCTACGCCCCCACCGAGCTCAAGAACCCCTACTCCGCGGTGTCCGGCGCCAAGCCGGTGCTCAAAACCTCGGAGCACTACTTCTTCCGCCTGTCTGACGAGCGCGCGGTCGCCTTCCTGCGCGAGTGGACGCGCGGCACCAACGCCGCCGGCGAGCGCCGCCTGCAGATGGAGGCCGCCAACAAGATGAAGGAGTGGCTGGGCGAGGAAGGCGAGAACAAGCTCTCCGACTGGGACATCTCGCGCGACGCGCCCTACTTCGGCTTCGAGATCCCGGGCGCGCCGGGCAAGTACTTCTATGTCTGGCTGGACGCGCCGATCGGCTACCTCGCCAGCTTCCGCAACCTCGCCGCCAAGCGCGCCGCCGCGGGCGAGACGATCGCGGTCGAGGACTACACCGACGCCGCCCGCGCCGCCGCGGCCGGCACCGAGATGGTGCACTTCATCGGCAAGGACATCCTCTACTTCCACGCCCTGTTCTGGCCGGCGATGCTCAAGTTCGCCGGCTACGCCACCCCCAGCCAGCTGTGCGTGAACGGCTTCCTGACCGTCGACGGCGCCAAGATGAGCAAGAGCCGCGGCACCTTCATCACCGCGCACTCCTACATCACCCAGAAGCTCAACCCCGAGTGGCTGCGCTACTACTTCGCCGGCAAGTCCAACGGCACCATGGAGGACGTCGACCTCAACCTCGACGACATGATCGCCAAGGTCAATTCCGACCTCGTCGGCAAGTTTGTGAACATCGCCAGCCGCTGCGCCGGCTTCATCGGCAAGCGCTTCGACGGCAGGCTGGGCGAGGCCGACGCCGACGCCTGCGCCGAGTTCGCCGCCGCCTGGACCGAAGGCCGTGTCGCCACCGCGTACGAGGAACGCGACTACAGCCGCGCGCTGCGCGAGATCATGCGCCTGGCCGACCTCGCCAACCAGTACGTCAACGACCACAAGCCGTGGGAGCTGGCCAAGCAGGAGGGCCAGGAGGCCCGCCTGCATTCGGTGTGCAGCACCGCGCTGACCATGTTCCGCGACCTCACGCGCTACCTCAAGCCGGTACTGCCGGCGCTCGCCGCGCAGGTCGAAGCCTTCCTCGCCATCCCGGCCATGGACTGGCAGGGCGACTGGGCGGCGCTGCCCGCCGGCCACGCCATCCAGGCCTACAGCCACCTCATGACCCGCGTCGAGCGCAAGCAGATCGACGCCCTGCTCGAAGCCAACCGCGAGTCGCTCGCCCCGGCCGCTGCCGCGCCGGTCAAGGCGGAGGCGGTGGCCAAGGCGGCCTCCTCGCAGCAGCGCCACGCCGAGAAGCAGCCGCATTCGGCGCAGGCCGCGGAGGCCGCATCCGAACACATCGGCATCGACGACTTCACCAAGGTCGAGCTGCGCATCGCGAAGATCGTCGACGCCCAGCACGTCGAGGGCGCCGAAAAACTGATCCGGCTTGCGCTGGACATCGGCGAGACCGACGCGGCCGGCAACCCCAAGCGGCGCCAGGTCTTCGCCGGCATCAAGTCGGCCTACGACCCGGCCACCCTGGTCGGCCGCATGACGGTGATGGTCGCCAACCTCGCGCCGCGCAAGATGAAGTTCGGCATGAGCGAGGGCATGGTGCTCGCCGCCTCCGACGCCGCCGGCAACACGCCGGGCATCTTCCTGCTCTCGCCCGACGCCGGCGCGCTCCCCGGCATGAGGGTGAAGTGATCCGACCCGAGTAGCCGCCATGCCGCTCACACCCTCGAAACGCTGGATCGTCCTGCACCACGCGGGCCGAGGGTGACCGTCTCCGCAGTCCGCGCCGCTCGCCACGATACCGATGGCAGCGGCGCCGCCCGGGCCTCGCGCCCCGTCCTGAACCAGTACGCAGCGGAGACAGCATGAAACTCAATTTTCGTCCCAAGCTCTTCGACACCCTGCACGGCTACAGCCGCGCGACCTTCGTCGGCGACCTCTCCGCCGGCATCACCGTCGGCGTGCTCGCCCTACCGCTGGCGATGGCGTTCGCGATCGCCTCGGGCATGTCGCCCTCGGCCGGCATCTGGACCGCGATCGTCGCCGGCTTCCTGATCGCGCTGCTGGGCGGCTCGAAGGTGCAGATCGGCGGCCCCACCGGCGCCTTCATCCCGATCATCTACGCCATCGTCGCCGACCTCGGCGTGCAGAATCTGCTCATCGCCACGATGATGTCGGGCGTGCTGCTGTTCGCCATGGGCGCGCTGCGCCTGGGCAACATGATCCGTTTCATCCCGCTGTCGGTCGTGATCGGCTTCACCAACGGCATCGCGGTGGTGATCTTCATCTCGCAGATCAAGGACTTCCTCGGCCTGCAGATCGCCGACCTGCCGGGCGAGTTCTTCGCCAAGATGGGCGCGCTGATCGAAGCGCTCCCCACCCTGCACCTGCCCACGGTGGCGGTGGCGCTCGTGTCGCTGGCGATCCTGGTGGCGTGGAACCGCCAGGCGGTGAAGACGGCGTGGATGCGTCGCCTGCCCGGCCCGCTCGCGGTGCTGATCGTGATGACCGCGGTCAACGCCCTGGCCGCGCTCCCGGTCGACACCATCGGCAGCCGCTTCGGCGGCATCCCGCAGGAGATCCCCGCCTTCGGCCTGCCCGAGCTGAGCCTGTCCACGCTCGGCAAGCTGATCGCCCCGGCGATCACGATCGCGCTGCTCGGCGCGATCGAGTCCCTGCTCTCGGCGCGGGTGGCCGACAGCCAGATCGACGACCGCCACGACCCCAACCAGGAGCTCATGGCGCAGGGCATCGCCAACGTCGCCGCGCCGCTCTTCGGTGGTTTCGCCGCCACCGGCGCGATTGCACGCACCGCGACCAACATCCGCACCGGCGGACGCACCCCGGTCGCCGGCATGATCCACGCCGGCGTGCTGCTGGCGATCGTGCTCGCGCTCGCTCCCGCGGCCAGCCACATCCCGCTCGCCACACTGTCGGCCATCGTGGTCATCGTGTCGATCAACATGGGCGAATGGCACGCCTTCGCGCCCAGGGAGCTCGCGCGCTATTCGCTGAACTACCGCACCATCCTGCTCGGCACCTTCTTCATCACGGTGGTGTTCGACCTCACCCTGGCGGTCGAGATCGGCATGGCGCTGGCGAGCCTGTTCTTCATCTACCGCATGTCGGACCTCACCCGCATCGACCGCGTGCCGCTGGAGGATTTCTACGGTGTCGAAGCCTTGTCACATGCGGACGGCACGCCGCGCATCGTCGCCTACAAGCTCAAGGGCAGCCTCTTCTTCGGCGCCGCCAACAAGCTCGAGAACCTGCTGCTCGGGCTGCCGGGCCACCCCGAGGTGGTGGTGCTGGACCTGGACAAGGTGATCAACATCGACACCACCGGGCTGGACATCCTGCAGACCCTGCACCGCAACCTGCAAAAGCGCGGCGCCCACCTGGTGCTGTGCGGGCTCAACTCGCAGCCCGGCTCGATCGTTTTCCGCTCGGGCTTCAGCGACAAGCTCGGCGACGACAACATCACCGCAAACCTCACCGAGGCGCTGATCCGCGCCCAGCGCCTGGGCGGGCGCGAGCCGGAGATCGCCTATGCCTGACGCGAGACTGCCCATGCCCGACCGCGACCGTAGCCCGCCCGACGAGGCAGCGCCGCAGCCCGCTGCGTCTCCGCCCGCGGTGGACACGATCGCCCGCCAGCTGCGTATCCACGACAGGGTGCAGGGCGTCTGGTATCGCGGCAGCGCCACCGCCGAGGCCACCCGCCTGGGTCTCTCCGGCTGGGTGCGCAACCGCGGCGACGGGACGGTCGAGGCGCTCGCGATCGGCCCGACCGCCGCGGTCGAAGCCTTCATCGCCTGGGCCCACCGGGGCCCGTCGAACGCGCGGGTGTCGCGGGTCGAGGTGTTCGAGGCCGCGCTCGAGCCGCTCGCAGGCTTCGAGCAACGCCCGACGGCTTGAGCGCAGCCCTGCCGCGATCGCGCGGAGCCGACGCAGGACGGAGACGGAACGGCCGCGATCGCGCCTGGCGGCGCTCCTGCATGAAGCATCGCGCCTCAGGGGTACACCACCTCGACCGCCTCACCCGGCAGCCATTCGCGCAGGCTCTCCAGCAGCGCATCGTCCAGGCGCACGCGCCAGCCGTCTCCGAGCGGGAGCTCGGCCTCGGCGGCGGCGTTGCGATACGTCACGCGAATCGGGCAGCCCCCTTGACGGAAAGGCTCGAGCAAGGTCTGCAGCTTGCCCGCTGCGGCGACCGGTCCGCCCGTGCTGCCGACCTCTCCATTGATGCGCAATTGGAGGGCACGCGCAAAGCGACCACGTGCCTCACCCAGCGTCAGGATGCGATCGGCGATGATGCGCAGCCCGCCCGAGAAATCGTCGTTGCTCACCTTGGCCTCGATCACAACGACCTCGTCGGTGACGATCTTGCCGCGGCTGGCGTCGAGCACTTCCGAGTACACCGTGACCTCGCGCGGCTCGGTGCCGTCGTCGATCTGCACGAAGGCCATCTTGCCGCGGTTGCCCACCTTGGTGCGCTGCTCCATGACCACCCCGGCCAGCATGGTGAGGTCGCGCGAGGGCTCGAGCTGGGCCAGCGTGCGGCGCACGAAGCGGCGCACCTCGGGCTTGAAGGCGTTGAAGGGGTGGCCGGAGAGGAAGAAGCCGATCGCGAGCTTCTCTTCCTTGAGACGCTCGCGCTCGCTCCACCCCCTCACCCGGGCGAACTCCGGCGCCGCGCCGGCGGCCTCGGGCATCAGGTCGAAGAGCCCGCCCTGCATCGCGTTGGCCGCCGCCTGCTCGGCCGCCTCCATCGCCAGCGCCACGGTGGCCATCAGCTGCGCGCGGTCCAGGCCGGCGTGGCCGGCGAGCGTGTCCATGGCGCCGGCGCGGATCAGCGCCTCGATGACGCGGCGGTTCACCATGCGCCGATCCACCCGCTCGCAGAAGTCGAACAGGTCGCGGAAGTCTCCACCCTTCTGCCGTGCGGCGAGGATCGCGCGCACCGCCGGCTCGCCCACGCCCTTCACCGCGCCCAGTCCGTAGCGGATGGTCTTGCGATCGACCGGCACGAAGCGGTAGTCGGAGGTGTTCACATCCGGCGGCAGCACCTTGATGCCGTTGGCGAGGGTGTCCTCGTAGAAGATCTTGACCGTGTCGGTGTTGTCCAGGTCGGACGACATGGTCGCCGCCATGAAGGCCGCGCAGTGGTGCGCCTTGAGCCAGGCGGTGTGGTAGGTGACGACCGCGTAGGCCGCGGTGTGCGACTTGTTGAAGCCGTACTCCGCGAACTTGGTCATCAGGTCGAAGAGCTGCTCGGCGAGCGCCGGGTCGTAGCCCTTGTGCTTCGCGCCCTCGGCGATGGTGGCGCGGTGCTTGGCCATCTCGTCGGCCTTCTTCTTGCCCATCGCGCGGCGCAGCATGTCGGCGCCGCCCAGCGTGTAGCCCCCGATGATCTGGGAGATCTGCATCACCTGTTCCTGGTACACGATGACGCCGTAGGTCGGCTCCAGGCAGGCCTTGAGGTCGGGGTGGAAGTAGTCGATCTCCTGCTGGCCCTTCTTGCGCAGGATGAAGTCGTCCACCATGCCCGAGCCGAGCGGACCGGGGCGGTAGAGCGCGAGCACCGCGATAATGTCCTCGAAGCGGTCGGGCGCGAGCTTCTTCAGCAGCTTCTTCATGCCGTCCGATTCGACCTGGAAGATCGCCGTGGTGTTGGCGTCCTTCAGGATCTGGTAGGCGGCGGGGTCCTCGAAGCCCAGGCTCATCAGGTCGGGCCGGCTGCCCTCCAGGCGCGCCACGTACTCCAGGGCGAGCTCGATGATGGTGAGGTTGCGCAGCCCCAGGAAGTCGAACTTCACCAGGCCCACGGCCTCGACGTCGTCCTTGTCGAACTGCGATACCGGCGTGGCGTCGTCGCCGTCGGCGATGTAGAGCGGGCAGAAGTCGGTGAGCTTGCCGGGCGCGATCAGCACGCCGCCGGCGTGCATGCCGACGTTGCGGCTCAGGCCCTCGAGCGGCTGCGCCAGGCTCCACAGGTCGCGCACCGACTCGCCGTCGTTGCCGTCGGCCATCATCTCGCCGATCTGCGGCTCCATCTCGTAGGCTTTGTTGAGCGAGACGGGCTTGGCGCCCTCGATCGGGATCAGCTTCGACAGCCGGTCGCACAGGCCGTAGGGCAGGTCGAGCACGCGGCCGACGTCGCGCACCACCGCCTTCGAGGCCATGGTGCCGAAGGTGGCGATCTGGCTCACCGCGTCCTTGCCGTAGCGCTCGCGCACGTACTCGATGACGCGGTAGCGGTTGTCCTGGCAGAAGTCGATGTCGAAGTCGGGCATCGACACGCGCTCGGGGTTGAGGAAGCGCTCGAACAGCAGCGCGTACTCGAGCGGGTCGATGTCGGTGATGTCGAGCGAATAGGCGACCAGCGAGCCCGCACCCGAGCCGCGCCCCGGCCCGACCGGCACGCCGTTGTTCTTCCCCCAGCGGATGAAGTCGGCCACGATCAGGAAGTAGCCGGGGAAGCCCATCTGGATGATGGTATCGGTCTCGAACTTGAGGCGCTGCTCGTAGCGCGGGCGCTGCTGCTCGCGCTCGTCCGGATGCGGGTAGAGCTGGGCGAGACGGCGTTCGAGGCCGGCCTTGGCTTCCTGCACCAGGAAGTCGTCGAGCGTCATGCCCTCGGGGGTCGGGAACAGCGGCAGGAAGTTCTTGCCGAGCTGCACGCTCAGCGAGCAGCGGCGCGCAATCTCGACCGCGTTCTCGAGCGCCTCGGGCAGGTCGGCGAAGAGCGCGCACATCTCCGCCTGGCTCTTCAGGTACTGCTCTTCGGTGAAGTCGCGCGGCCGGCGCTTGTCGGCGAGCACGTAGCCCTGCGCGATGCACACCCGCGCCTCGTGCGCCTTGAAGTCCTCGCGCTGGAGGAACTGCACCGGGTGGGTCGCGACCACCGGCAGGCCGAGCCGGCCGGCGAGGTCCACCGCGTGGCGGATGTAGGACTCGGTGCCGGGGTGGCCGGCGCGCTGGATCTCGATGTAGAAGGCGTCCGGGAAGAGGCGCGCCCAGTCGGCGGCGAGCTGCTCGGCGAGCGCGAGGTTGCCGGCCGCGATCGCCGCACCGATGTCGCCGCTCATTGCACCCGACAGGCACAGCAGCGCGCTCGCCGCGCCGCCCTCGAACCACTCGCGGCGCATCTCGGCACGGCCGCGGTGCTTGTTCTCGAGGTAGGCGCGGGTGAGCAGCTCGCACAGCTGGCCGTAGCCCGCACGGTTCCTGCAGATCAGCAGCACACGGTGGGGCTTGTCGCGCTCGGCCTCGTTGCGGATCCAGGCGTCCACGCCGACGATGGGCTTGATGCCCCTGCCGCGCGCGCCCTTGTAGAACTTGACCATGCCGAACAGGTTGGCGAGGTCGGAGACGCCGAGAGCCGGCATGCCGTCGTCCGCCGCGGCGGCGATCGCCTGGTCGAGCTGGACGATGCCGTCGGTGATCGAGTATTCGGAGTGGAGACGGAGATGGACGAAGCGCGGCTGGTGCGGCGCCAGGTCGGGGGTGTTCGGGTCGGCAGTCATGGCGCGGATTTTACCCGAGCTCGCCCCCCTCCACGTCCTGCCCTGCAGCCTCGCGCGCCCCTCCGTCCGTCGCCGCCGGCAGCCAGTGCAGCAGCGCGGCGTAGAGCTTCTCGGGGATCACCGGCTTGGCGATGTGGTCGTTCATGCCCGCGGCCAGGCAGGCCTCGCGGTCGTCCTCGAAGGCGTTGGCGGTCATCGCCAGGATGGGCAGGACCTCCGGTCTGCGGCCCGGCAGCGCCCGGATCGCGCGCGTCGCCTCCAGCCCGTCCATCACCGGCATGCTGATGTCCATCAGCACCAGGTCGTAGTCGTGCTCGCGCACGCGCTCCAGCCCGAGCCAGCCGTTCTCGGCCACCTCGACCAACAGCCCGGCGCGCCGCAGCAAGGCCTTGGCCACCTCCTGGTTGATGCGGTGATCCTCCACGAGCAGGATGCGCCGCCCGGCGCGCGTCTCGCGCAGCCGCTGGTGGGCGCTCGGCACCGCGCCCGTCTTCGGCGCGGGCGGCGTGGCCGGCGTGGCCGGCGTG
>NZ_AMXF01000139.1 GCF_000310225.1 Thauera phenylacetica B4P | reverse complement strand
GCCCTCGCCCAGCGCCGGGCGGTGCTCTTCGCGGCCGTGGTAGATCGCCGCGCCGCCCAGGCGCACGCCGAGCGCGCCCGCGCCCGCCGCCATCACCGGTCCGGCGTTCGGGCTGTCCCAGGCCGGCGCCTGAGTACGCCAGCACGCGAGCGCGCGCCGCGTATGCCCGAGCAGGGCGTAGGTGAGCGCGGTCAGGCGCGCCGGCAGCCAGCCGAGGAGGTCGTCGATGCGCGCCGCCGCCCAGCCGAAGTGCAGGTGGCGGGGCGTGCGGTAGCCCCACATCGCATCGAGCGTGTTCGCGAGGCGGAACAGCACCACCCCCGCGCCGCCGCCGAGCACGAACCAGAGCAGCGCGCCGAACACGGCGTCGTTGCCGTTCTCCAGCACCGACTCGGTGGCCGCCCTGGCCACGCCCTCCGTGTCGAGCGCGCGGGTGTCGCGGCTGACGATCCAGCCCACGCGTTCGCGCGCCGCGTCCAGGTCGCCGGCCGCGAGCGGCGTCGCCACCGCCCGCGCATGCTCGGCCAGGCTGCGTCCGCCGAGCGCGAAGTACAGCAGCATGCTGTCCACCACCCAGTGCGCCTGCGGGTGGAGCGTGCGCAGCCACAGCGCGAGCGCCACCCAGGGCAGCACCGCGAGCGCCCAGGCGAGCAGCCCCGCCAGGCGCATGCCGGTCTCGTTGGTGCCGAAGAACAGCCGGCGGCAAGCCTGCTCCACCCAGCCCGCCCAGCGCCCGAAGCCGACCAGCGGATGGAAGCGCCTCGCCTCGCCGAACACGCGATCGGCGAGCAGGGCGGCGGCCATCTTGATGGCGAGGACGAGGAGCAGGGAGAGCGACATGGCGGGTGGGAGCGGAGGGGGGCAGGGGCGTTGCACCGGCCCGGCCGGCAGACGCGGGCGCACGGGCCGCCTTTGCGCAGCGGGCAAGGTCCGAATCGGCGATAATTCGGCCCCTTTTTGCAACGAGGCGGGATTCTACGCGATGTCCTCCCCGATCACGCTGATGGTCCAGGGCACCACCTCCGACGCCGGCAAGAGCACGCTCGTCGCCGGGCTCGCGCGCTGCCTGCGCCGGCGCGGCCTGCGTGTGGCGCCGTTCAAGCCGCAGAACATGGCGCTCAACTCCGCCGTCACCGCCGACGGTGGCGAGATCGGCCGCGCCCAGGCGCTGCAGGCGCTCGCCGCCGGCGTCGCCCCGCACACCGACTTCAACCCGGTGCTGCTCAAGCCCTCCACCGACATCGGCGCCCAGGTCGTCATCCACGGCCACGCCGTCGCCAGCCTGTCGGCAAAGGACTACCACGCCTACAAGCCCACCGCGATGGCCGCCGTGATGCAGAGCTGGGACCGCCTGTGCAGCGCCTACGGTGCGGTGCTGGTCGAGGGCGCCGGCAGCCCCGCCGAGATCAACCTGCGTGACCGCGACATCGCCAACATGGGCTTCGCCGAAGCCGCCGACGTCCCGGTGGTGCTGGTCGCCGACATCGACCGCGGCGGCGTGTTCGCCCACCTCGTCGGCACCCTCGAGCTGCTGTCGCCCTCCGAGCAGGCGCGCGTCAAGGGCTTCGTCATCAACCGCTTCCGCGGCGACCTCGGCCTCTTGCAGTCCGGCCTCGACTGGCTGGAGGCGCGCACCGGGCGGCCGGTGTTCGGCGTGCTGCCCTACCTGCACGGGCTCTTCCTCGATGCCGAGGACGCGCTCGCCGACAGCGCCGCGGACGTGCGCGCGGGCGAGGCCGCGCTGCGCGTGATCGCGCCGGTGTACTCGCGCATCTCCAACCACACCGACCTCGACCCGCTGCGCTTGCACCCGCAGGTGGATTTCCGCTGGATCGGCCCCGGGCAGGCGATCCCGCCCGCCGACCTGATCGTGCTGCCCGGCTCGAAGAGCGTGCAGGCCGACCTCGCCTGGCTGCGCGCCCAGGGCTGGGAGGCGGCGATCCGCCGCCACCTGCGCTACGGCGGCAAGCTGATCGGCATCTGCGGCGGCTTCCAGATGCTCGGCCGCGAGCTCGCCGATCCGCTCGGCCTCGAAGGCGCGCCCGGCGCCATGGCCGGGCTGGGCCTGCTCGAGGTGGACACGGTGCTCGAGCAGCACAAGCAGCTGCGCAACCTGCGCGGCCGGCTCGCGAACCTGTCGCGGCACGACGGGTCCGATGCGGAACACGGGCTCGGCGCGGACGTGACCGGCTACGAGATCCACATGGGCGTCACCTCCGGCCCGGCGCTGGCGAGGCCGGCGCTGTGGCTGGCGCAGGACGGGGACGGGGACGCGCCAACCCGGCCCGACGGCGCGATCTCCGCCGACGGGCAGCTCCTCGGCACCTACGTCCACGGCCTCTTCGACGCCCCTGCGGCGCTGTCCGCGCTGCTCGCCTGGGCGGGGCTGGACGCGCAGGCGCTGGAAGGGGCTGGCGCGGTCGATCTCGCCGCCCGCCGCGAGGCCGATCTCGACCGCCTCGCCGATGCGATCGAGGCCCATGTCGACCTGGCGGCCCTGTTCGCCCCCGACCGGATCTGAATGCTCGCAGGACCCACGATGAACCCAGACACGCCCCGCCGCCACGGCGCAGAAGAATCCCTGCTCGGCCAGGCGGTCGCCTACCGCGACACCTACGCCCCCGAGCTGCTGTTCCCGATCGCCCGCCAGCTCAAGCGCGACGAGCTCGGCCTGCACGCCGACGCGCTGCCCTTCGTCGGCGAGGACCTGTGGAACGCCTACGAGCTCTCCTGGCTGGATGCGCGCGGCAAGCCGGTGGTGGCGCTCGGCGAGTTCCGCGTGCCGGCCGCCTCCCCGCGGCTGATCGAGTCGAAGTCGCTCAAGCTCTACCTGAACTCCTTCAACCAGCAGCGCTGCGCGAGCGTGGAGGAGGTACGCGCGACCATCGCGCGCGACCTCTCGGCGGCGGCCGGTGCCGCGGTGGCCGTGGTGCTGCGGCCGCTGCACGAGCGCCCCGGGCGCCGCTTCGGCTATCCCGAAGGCGTCTGCCTCGACGCCCTCGAGATCGACATCGAGCGCTACCAGCCCTGCCCGGAGACCCTGCGCGCCGAAGGGCCGGAGGTGGAGGAGACGTTGTACTCGCACCTGCTGAAATCGAACTGCCTGGTCACCGGCCAGCCCGACTGGGGCACCCTGGTCGTGCGCTACCGCGGCGCGGCGATCGACCGCGAGGGCCTGCTGCGCTACGTGGTGTCCTTCCGCGCCCACAACGAGTTCCACGAGCAGTGCGTGGAGCGCGTGTTCTGCGATCTCATGGCGCGCTGCAAGCCGCAGGAGCTTGCGGTGTGGGCGCGCTACACCCGCCGTGGCGGGCTGGACATCAACCCCTTCCGTGCCAGCCGCGCCGGGTTGCGCGCGGACGAGGCGATGGAAGTGCGCCAGTGAGGGCGTCGCATACCGTGACAGCATGCGCGGCAAATGTGCAACATCGTGTGCGGGCCCTGCCCAAACGGGCGCATGCGGTGGTTTAATACGTGCCTGTAACAACCAACACCAAGAGGTAAGGAATATGAAGGCTCTCGTTGCTGCTGCGGTCGCTGCTGGTCTCCTCTCCGCTTCGCCCGCGTTCGCGTCCGAGGCGCTGGCCAAGTCCAAGAACTGCCTGGCCTGTCACGCGGTGGACAAGAAGCTGGTCGGCCCCTCGTACAAGGAAATCGCGGCCAAGTACGCCGGCCAGGCCGATGCCGCGGCCATGCTTGCCGACAAGGTCAAGAAGGGCGGCGTGGGCACCTGGGGCAAGGTCCCGATGCCCCCCAACCCTCAGGTCAACGACGCCGACGCCAAGGCGCTGGTCGACTGGGTCCTGTCGCTCAAGTAATGCCGCATCCCGGGCCGGCGCAGCCGGTCCGCATGCCTCCAGGGCCGGCGCAAGCCGGCTTTTTTACGCCGGTGCGGCCTGCAGGCCGGCGTTGCCGGCGCCGAGGAAGAGGCGCTCGGGCTGGCGCAGCCAGCCGAGCACCTCGGCGGCCGGGGCGGGGCGGGCGAACAGATAGCCCTGCATGACCTCGCAGCCGAGCGCGCGCAGCGCATCGGCCTGCTCGAGGCTCTCCACCCCTTCGGCCACCAGGTTGAGCTCGAAGCCGCGCGCGATGCCGGTGATCGCCGAGATGATCGGGTTGGTCATCGGGCCCTCGAGGTCGCGCACGAAGCTGCGGTCGATCTTCAGCGTGCTGACCGGGAAGCGTTGCAGGTAGGCGAGCGCCGAGTAGCCGGTGCCGAAGTCGTCGATCGCCACGCTGATGCCGGCCTCGCGCAGCGCGCGCACCTTGGCGGCGATGTCGGCGGTGTCGTTCATCATCAGGCTCTCGGTGATCTCCACCTCGAGGCGATCGGGGGCCACGTCGTGGCGGCCGAGGCAGGCGCGGATCTTGCCCACCACGTCGCCGCGCTGGAAGTCGCAAGCCGACAGGTTGATCGACACGCGCGGCGCGATCACGCCGTCCGCCCGCCAGCGCGCGAGCTGCGTGCACGCGGTCTCCAGCACCCAGTTGCTGAGCTCGCCGATGAGCCCGACCTCCTCGGCCACCTGGATGAAGGTCGTCGGCGGAATCGCGCCCAGGCTCGGATGGTTCCAGCGCAGCAGGGCCTCGAGGCCGACGATGTCGCGCGTGGCCAGGCTGACCTGGGGCTGGTAGTGAAGGTCGAGCTCGCCGCGCGCGACGGCGCCGCGCAGGTCGTTCTCGAGCGCGATGCGGTCGCGGTGGCGGCTGTTGAGCTCGGGGTCGAAGAAGCGGAAGGCGTTCTTGCCCGAGCGCTTGACCTGGTACATCGCCGCGTCGGCGTGGCGGGTGAGGTCCTCGGCGGTGGTGCCGTCGCGCGGGAAGAGCGCGATGCCGACGCTGACCGTGGCGCGGAACTCGCCCTGGCTCAGCCGCACCGGGGTGGCGAGCGCCTCCAGCACCTTGCGCGCGATCACCTCCGCGTCCTCGGGCTGGTTGATGTCCGGGAGCAGCACGGTGAACTCGTCGCCGCCGAGGCGGGCGAGGGTGTCGCCGCGGCGCAGCGTGGCCGACAGCCGGCTCGCGATCGCACGCAGGAGCAGGTCGCCCTCGGCGTGGCCGAAGGTGTCGTTGACCAGCTTGAAGCGGTCGATGTCGATGAACATCACCGCGAGCGCGCCGGTGCGGCGTTGCGCCTGCGCGATCGCGAGCTCGAGGCGGTCCTTGAACAGCACCCGGTTGGGCAGGTGGGTGAGCTGGTCGTGGTAGGCCTGGAAAGAAATGATCTCCTCGGCGCGCTTGCGCTCGGAGATGTCGCGCGCGACGCCGTAGAGGCCGATCACGCGGCGGTCGTTCTCCTGCGTGACCATCGGGATGCCGGTCAGCGACACGGTGACGCTGCCGCCCTCGCCGCCGCCGTCGCGCCGCGAGCGCAGGCGCAGTTCGACGTGGAAGCTCTCGCCGGGCAGGCTGCTCGGCTGGCTGAGCAGGGTGTCGATGCGGTCGAGGTCCTCGGGCATCACCAGGGTGGTGAAGGGGCGCTTGATGAGGGTGCTGCGCTCGTGGCCGAGCAGGGCCTTGACGCGCGGGTTGATGTAGGTGAAGCGTCCGCTGCCGTCGAGCGTGAAGATCATGTCGGGCGAGCTCTCCACCAGGTAGCGGTGCAGGCGCTCCGAGTCCTTCAGGCGCTGGCTCATCAGCTTGTTGGCGCGCTCGAGCGTGCCCTTGTGCAGGGCGCCGTCGACCGCGCGCTGCAGCTGCGCGACGTGATAGGGCTTGCGCACGTAGTCGTCGGCGCCGCCGCGCAGCGCGCCGATGGCCGCGTCGATCGCGTCCTCGCCACTGATGATGATCACCGCCTCGTCGCGCTGGTGGTCGGACAGCCAGTCGAGCAGGGCGAGGCCGTTGGCGTCGGGGAGGCGATAGTCGAGCAGGACCAGCGCGTAGCGCTGCTTCTCGAGGCGACCGACCGCCTCGCCGATGCTGCCGCATTCGTCGAAGAGGCGCCCGGGGCGGGCGAGTACGTGCGGAAAGGTGCGGCGCAGGGCCGGATCGTCATCGACGATCAGGATGCGCACGCGGTCGGCGTCGTCGCCGGCACTGGCGTCGATCCGAGGCCTGAACCCGTTTTCGGCCGGAGTGACCATGGCTCCCGGAGGCTGCGAGGTGGAGGGTTTGTTCGCGCGCATGATGCAACACTCAGGCGCTTTGTTCCAGCGGAACGAAGATCTGGAAGCTCGTGCCGGCGCCGGCCTGGGTGCGGCACAGCAGGGTGCCGCCCCATTGCGCGAGGATCTCGCGCACCACCGCGAGCCCGAGCCCCTGGTGTTCGGCGCCCTTGGCGCTCGGGCGCGGGCTGAGCGGATCCTGGGCGCGCTCGACGGGCAGGCCGGGGCCGTTGTCGACGAAGCGGATCTCGAGGCAGTTGCGTCCATCGACGTTGACCAGCGGCAGCACCGAGACGACCAGGCGCTGGCCTGGCTGGAGCGCCTCGGAGGCGTTGCGCAGCAGGTTCAGCAAAACCTGCTTGAGCGCCGAGGCCGGGATCGCGGCCGGCGGCACGTCGCGTGCGGCGCGCAGCTCGAGCTGGATCTGGCGGCTGCCGAAGAGCGGCTCGCCGTACAGCGTGCGCATGTCCAGCAGCAGCTCGGGCACCCGGCAGCTGCGCATCTCGGAGGTCTCGACGGGCAGCTCGGCGGCGCTGCGCAGGAGCTTGTCGATGCGGTCGAGCTCGGCGTTGAGCAGGCTCATCTCGTCCTGCAGCGTGCTGTCGCCGGGGCGCTCGAGGGCGAGCATGTCGATGCGAGTCTTGAGCACGGTGAGCGGGTTGCTCGCCTCGTGGGCGATCCGGCGCACATGGTCGCGGAAGCGCCGGTGCAGCGCGGCCTCGCGTTCGGCGATGGCGTCGCGCTGGCGGGCGTGGCTGCGCAGCGCGCGCGCCGCGGCGCCGAGCAGGGCGGCGTAGCGCCAGCGCAGCTCGCTGTCGAGCGCCTGGGCGGAGGCGGTGGCGACCAGGGCCACGCTGGTGTCGCCCGCGCCACCGAGCGGGATGACGTGGAAGCCCGGCTGCCCGAGCCAGCGCGCGACCTGCCAGTCGGCGACGCTGCGCCCGGGCAGGCCGCCGTCGCCGAGATAAGAGCAGGGCTGCTCGCTGCGTGCGCCGAGGGCGATGCAGCTGGTCTCGTCGTCGAGGCGCAGGCGCAGCTCGCCGATCAGCAGGTCGGGGCTGGCCGCGGCGGCGCCGAGCAACGGGCGCAGCCGTCCGTCCTCGCCGCCGCCGAGCAGCACCGGCGGCGTGTGCAGGCCGAACAGCGGGCAGGCGATCGCCAGGCGGTCGCGGATGGTCGCCGCGTCCAGGTCGACAAAGGCGGCGGTGAGCAGGCCGAGCATGCCGGCGTAGCGATAGGGGTCGTCCGCCAGGCGCAGGGTCGGGCAGGCGGCGCCCGTGCCGGGGAAGCCGGGTGGGGACGGATAGGCCGCATGGCCGGAGAGGATGTAGCCGACGTCGGTGCGCAGCGCGACCACGCTCCCGCTCTCCAGGCCGGTCAGCCCGGCGGCCTCGTCGACACGCTCCTGCCAGTCGGCGCCCGCGAGCCGGCGTGCGGCGGCGAGCAGGGTGAGCAGCGGATGCATCGCGCCGCCGGCGACGGGGTCGGCATCCTCGAGTTCGAGCGCGTCGGCAAGGCTCGCCGGCAGGCCGCAGTCGGCGACCAGCGCGGGCAGCGTCGGCCGCCGTCCCGCGATCCACCCCGCCGATCGCGGCAGGCCGAACCACAGCCCGGCGAGGTAGGCCTCGTCGGGGCGCGGGTAGTCGGTCTCGATCGCGAGGTGGAGCGCGCATTCGGCGCGCAGCAGCGCGGCGTCGGGGGTTTCGTCCGGGCTGTTGCCGACGTGGCCGAGGCCGAGCAGCCAGGCGCGCAGCAGGTCGGTGCCGATGCGCTCCAGCCGGCGCCGCAAGGCGGCGTTGAGGCCGTCCTGCAGTTCGCCCGGGTGCAGCGGGTCGGCCAGCAGCAGGGCCAGGCTCAGGGCCGGGTCGCGCGCGGCCACGAGGGCGATCTCCGCCCAGTTCGGCGTCTGCGCCGCGAGCATGCGCAGGATCGTCGACGCGCCGTCGGGCAGGGGCTGGAGCTCGAAGGCGCTGAGGTGGGCGGCGAACATGCGATGGACGGTTGGAGGGAGAGCCGGCGGATTCTAGCGCGGCCCTATCCCTGCTCGCCGTGAACGATGTTGCAGTCGACCCGGAATGGCGTGGCCGTGGCGGATGAGACTCACCCGTGCAGGCTGTCGGCGAAGCCGAGCCCGACGAGCTGGGCACGGTTGACCTGCTCGCAGCCCAGGTGGAGCTGGTCGACCGCCGCCTGCAGGGCCTTGGGGTCGAAGCTCTCGCAGCACTGCGCGAGGTGGAGGAAGGGGGCGAAGTCGCCCTGGCCGTAGAGGAGCGCCTCGCTCACCCGCGGCGGCAGGTTCATCTCTTCGAGCAGGGTCTGGATCGAGGTGCCGAGCAGGGTGTGCAGCAGCGAGAAGGCGCCGGTGATGAAGAGGTTGTCGTGCTCGGCGGCGTCGAAGAAGCCCGCGCCGATCTCTTCCATGAAGCGCCCGCGTGCGATCGCGGTCTGCATCAGCGCCGGGGCGCTGGGGTCGCGGCTGGCGGTGACCAGCAGCAGCGACAGCCACTTGTTGAGGGCGTCGTAGCCGAGGATGCTGACTGCGTGGCGGAAGGACTGGATCTCGACCATGAGCCCGAAGCCCGCCGAGTTGATGTAGCGCAGAAGCTTGAAGGAGAGCGCCACGTCCTGCTTGAGCACGCCCTCGATCTCGCGGATGTCGCCGTTGTTGCGCACCAGGTTGAGCAGCCGCACGATCTGCGCGTGCCCCGGCGTGAGGCTCTTGGCGGGCGGATTGCCGTGCAGGAAGAACCAGCCCGAGGCGCCGTCGTAGCCCGCCGCGACCGCCTGGCGGAAGGCCCCGATGTCGGCAAGGCCCCAGGCCAGGCTGAGGCCGGGCGAGCCGGCGGGCTCCGGGTGGCGGCGCGCGTCGATGAGCACGAAGCGCCAGTCGTGGCCGGCGGGCAGCGCGGCCTCGGGCTGGAACCAGGTCAGGCACATGCCGGTGCCGGCTTCGCGCAGGCGCGCGATCAGCGCCTGGGTGTGCGGATGGGCGAGCGTCTGCACCGGGATCTCGATCGCCACGTTCTCGGGGATCGCCCAGTCCAGGAGCTCGGGCGTCGGCACCAGGCGGCCCAGGCTGACGAACACCGGGTGGTGGGTCGGCCAGACGTCGGCCTGGGCGGCGAGCGCCTCGACCACCGAGGCGATGTTGGGGCCGTGGGCGATCAGGCGGTTGGCGGTGATCGCGCGGTTCTTGTTGACGACCGGCTCGCGGGTCAGCAGGGTGGTCTGGCTCATCGGGCGTTCCGGGTCATCGGTCGGAGGGCTGGGCGAAGGTGAAGGCGTCGGCGAAGAAGGCGTCCTCGGGCAGGCCGCGCCCGCCGCAGAAGTCGGCGCGCGCGGCGTCGATCAGCGCCGGGGCGCCACAGGCATAGACCTCGTGGGCGGAGAGGTCGGCGAAGTCCTCGAGCACCGCCTGGTGCACCAGGCCGCCGCGCCCCTCCCACGCCTCGTCGGAGAGCACCGGCACGTAGCGCAGCCCGGGCAGCGCCGCCTCCCAGGAGCGCGCGAGCGCGTCGAGGTAGAGCCCGTCGCGCCTGCGCGCGCCCCAGTACAGCGTGATCGGGCGCTGCAGGCCGATCCGGATGGCGTGCTCGACGATGCCCTTGATCGGCGCGAAGCCGGTGCCTCCGGCCACCATCACGATCGGCCGCGTGGAGTCCTCGCGCAGGAAGAAGCTGCCCAGCGGGCCCTCGAAGCGCAGGATCTCCTTCTCGATCATGGTCTCGAAGACGTGGCCGGTGAAGCGGCCGCCGTCGATGCGGCGCACGTGCAGCTCGAGATGGCCGGCGTCGTGCGGGGCGTTGGCGATCGAGAAGCTGCGGCGCTGGCCGTCGGCGAGCAGGATGTCGATGTACTGGCCGGCGCGGAAGGCGAAGTTCTCGCTCGCGGGCAGCTTGAGCTCGATGCGCATCACGTCCTCGGCCAGGCGCTCGAGCTTCTGCACGCGGCAGGGCAGCTTCTTGACCTGGATGTCGCCGGCCCGGGTCACGCTGCGCGCCTGCACCACCAGGTCGCCGCGCGGCCTCGCGCAGCAGAACAGGGCGAGGCCCTCGGCGCGCTCGGCCTCGCTCAGCGCGCCGGAGGCGTGCTCGGCGTGCTCGACCTCGCCCTCGAGCACGCGGCCCTTGCAGGCGCCGCAGGCGCCGTCGCGGCAGCCGTGCGGCAGCAGCAGGCCGGCGGCGAGCGCGGCCTCGAGCACGGTCTGGTCGTCGTCGGCCTCGAAGGTGTGGTTGCCGGGCTGGAGGGAAATCCGGTGGCTCATGGTGCGTGAGATAATCGAACGATGAAAAGGATACTGATCGTGGGCAGCGGCGACGTCGCCCGCCGTGCGCTGCCCTGGCTGGTGCGTCGCTTTCGCGTCTTCGCGCTCGTCCGCCAGCCCGAGGCGGCGGTCGAACTGCGCGCGCTCGGCGCGGTGCCGGTGGTGGGCGACCTCGACGATCGCCGCAGCCTGCGCCGCCTGGCCGGCATCGCCGACGCGGTGCTGCACTTCGCTCCGCCGCCGCAGGCGGGCGACGGAGACCCGCGCATGGCGCGGCTGCTGGCCGCGCTGGCAGGGCGTTCGAGTCTACCACAGGGGGTGGTATACATAAGCACGACAGGGGTTTACGGCGACTGCGCGGGGGCCCGGGTGGACGAGACGCGGCCCTGCCGGGCGCAGACCGCGCGCGGCCGCCGGCGGGTGGATGCCGAGCGCCGCCTGCGCGCCTTCGGCCGGC
>NZ_AMXF01000138.1 GCF_000310225.1 Thauera phenylacetica B4P | reverse complement strand
GCCGCGGTTTCCGGCGTGGCGGGCGCGCCGCGGCCCGCAGCGCCCGCGATCGCGAGCGGAAACCTGGGGGTGGTGCTGTGCTACAGCGCGTTCGGCTTCGGCTACATCATTCCCGCGACCTTCCTGCCCACGATGGCCCGGCAGCTGGTGTCCGACCCGCTCGTGTTCGGGCTCACCTGGCCCATCTTCGGCATGGCGGCGGTGCTGTCGGTGGCCTTCGCCGCGCACCGGCTGCACGGCTGGTCGCGCCGCAAGGTGTGGGCGATCGCGCAGGGGGTGATGGCGGTGGGCACCGTGCTCCCGCTGCTGCAGCCGGCCTTGTGGGTGCTGGCGGCCTCGGCCGTCCTGGTCGGCGGGACCTTCATGGTCACCACCATGGCGGGCCTTCAACTGGCGCGCGAGCGCATGCCCGCGAACCCGACGGCGCTGCTGGCGCGCATGACCACGGGCTTCGCCGCGGGACAGATCGCCGGTCCGCTGCTGGTGCGCCTCGTCGGCGACACGCGCGTTGCCGGCCTGGATGCGCTGAGCCTGGCGAGCGCGGCGGCCGGCCTGCTGCTGGCGATCACGTCCGTCTGGCTGTGGCGCGAAGGCAGTGGATCGGCGTCGGACGCGCGGTCATCGTAGGGCGCACCGCACCGACGCCGGCACCACACCGGCCTATGGTCTATGGTTCGGGTAAGCGCTGTTCCGCCGCCACCGGCGGCGGCTCGAACTGCCCGGGAGCCCACATGGACAGGCATCCTCGTCGCTTGCCGGTATTCCTGAAACTGGCGCAGATCCGCTTTCCGATCGGTGCAATCGCATCGATCGCGCACCGTGTTTCGGGGGTGCTGCTGTTCATCGCCCTGCCCGTCGTCGCCGTGCTGCTCGACACCTCGCTGCGCGACGAGGCGGGTTTCGCCTCGGTGCGCGATTTGATTTCGTCGCCACTTGCGGTCGTGGCAGCCGGCGTGCTGGTGTGGGCGCTCGTGCATCACGTGCTGGCCGGCATCCGCCACCTGCTGATGGACGTCGGCATCGGCGGCGAGCTCGAGCGTGCGCGCGCCAGCGCCCGCCTCGTCCTGATCGCCGCGCCAGCGCTGGCAGTGTTCCTGCTCTTCTGGGGGTTGTCATGAGGCTGTTCGACGGACAGCGGGCCTGGGTGGTCCAGCGCATCAGCGCCTTGCTGCTGCTCGTGCTCGCCGTTCTCGCGCTGCCCTTTGCGTCGCCGCTCGATTTCTCCGCGTGGCGCGCCTTCGCGGGCGGCGTGCTCGGTGGGCCGCTGATCGCCCTGCTGTTCGGCGCCTTGTGCGCGCACGCCTGGGTCGGCCTGCGCGACATCGTGCTCGACTATATCCAGCCGCGCGGCTTGCGGCTGGCGGTGCTGAGCCTGATCGCGGTCGTGCTGCTCGGCGTGCTGGTGCGCGTGCTGCTGAGCCTGGCCGCGGCCGCATTGTCCACCTGAGCGGGGAAGGGCGCGACATGAGACTGGACATCTATCGCTTCGACCCGGAGAGCGGCGCACCGCCGCGAATGCAGGCCTACGAGGTGCAGCCGGAGGCGGGCGACAAGAAGCTGCTCGACGTGCTGATGCGGCTACGCGTGCAGGACGACAGCCTGTCGTTCCGGCGCTCGTGCCGCGAGGGCGTGTGCGGCTCGGACGCGATGAACATCAACGGCCGCAACGGGCTGGCGTGCCTCACCGCGCTCGAGGGGCTGAAAGAACCGATCGTGCTGCGTCCGCTGCCGGGCTTCCCGGTGATCCGCGACCTGATCGTGGACATGACGCAGTTCTTCGCCCACTACCACTCGATCAAGCCCTGGCTGATCAGCGACGCGCCCCTGCCCGAGCGCGAACGGCTGCAGAGCCCGACCGAGCGCGAGCGCCTGGACGGACTGTACGAGTGCATCCTGTGCGCCTGCTGCAGTGCGTTCTGCCCGTCCTACTGGTGGAATCCGGACAAGTTCATCGGGCCTTCCGGGCTGCTGCAGGCCTACCGCTTCATCGCCGACAGCCGCGACACCGCCACCGCCGAGCGCCTCGACTTCCTCGACGACGTCTATCGCCTCTACCGCTGCCGCACGATCATGAACTGCACCGAGGTGTGCCCGAAGGGCTTGAGCCCCTCGCACGCGATCGAGCGCATCCGCCTGGCGCTGCTGCGGCGTTCGTCCTGAAGAGGCAGGGCGGGAGCGCGCCATCCGCCCCACGGGCCGGACCGCGTTCTGTCCACGTCAAAGCGCCGGGAGACCCGGGACAAGAAACACCGCCATCGTTGCAGCCCAGGCCAGCACGCCGCAGTGGATCGCGACGATGCCGATCTCCAGGGCCACGATCTCCTCACGAACCCCGAGCATGCAGCGGACACCCCGCTTCAGCAGCGCGACCGAGGCACCGATCGCCAGCAACGGCAGCACCAGGACGGCGAGCGTCCCGTCCTGCAGGAGTGCGAACGACGATAGCCAGAGCGGTAGCAGGGATACCGTCGCGAGCAGACAGGCGTCGCGTGCGCTCGCCCGCGCCCCATGGCTCGCCGCGACGGCGCCGATCAGCCAGCGGATCATCAGGAAGCCGGCGAGTTGCGCGGCGAACAGCGCGAACTCCACAAACTGCCAGGCGGAAGCGGAGAGGGCGGGCAGATAGTGGGCCGATCCGACGTCGGTCGCATGCGACAACATCGCGGGGGGCAACATGGCGGCCGGCAGGGCGACCCCGAAGACCAGGGTGGCCAGCGAGGGCGGACGGCGGGAGAGCTCGGTCCAGGCGGCGTCCGAGGACCACAGCATGGGCGGCAGATGGAGGGAGGACATGATCGATCTCTGCTGGCGTGTTTGGGCAGGTCGAGGAATTTATATCACAACATGACATAAATTAGTATGGCCCAGCCTCCCTGCGGCGAATGCGTTGCGAGCAGCGCGCGAAGAACCCTCCCGCGGCTCTGCGCGCCAACGAACCGCAGGCCGACCGTCATCCGATGGTGCAGCGCGCCCCGACTATCGCCGCTCGCGATCGGCGGGCGGGTGCACGATCGTGATTGGCACGGTGGCGCGCGCCGCCGCTTGCAGGCCGAGCGCCGCGTGCAGCCGTGCGTCGCTGCCGACGAGGTCGGCAAGCGAAACGCGGTCGAGCGCGGCCAGGAAGGCCTGCAGGGCGCTGTCCAGCGCACCTTTGAGCTGGCAGGCCGGATCCAGCACGCAGTGCGACTGCGTTCCGAAGCACTCGACGAGCGCGTGGCTGGGTTCGAGCTGGCGCACCACGTTGTCGAGGCCGATCTCGCACGCCGTCGACGAAGCCTTTCGCCACCAGCTCGGTGACGATCTTCATCAGGTGGCTGCGCGAGATGTCGAAGCGTTCGGCCACCTCCTTGATGGTGACGCGCCGCTCGGGGACCGCCCCCAGGTACATGAGTACCCGGAGGGCATAGTCGGTATGCTGGGTGATGTTCATCGGCAGGGTGTGCAGAGGCGTGGCTGTAGCCGCCATGCTAGCTACAATAGATTCATATGAATTGCCTCTTTAAAAGAGGAGTTTGATACTCCTCTTCAAGGAGTTGCCGCAAGGAGCCGCCATGAAACGCCACAGCCGTCTCGCCCAGTTGTCCCGTGAGCATCACACCGCGCTGCGCCTCGGCAGGCATCTGCTCGCGGGCGGGGCGCAGGCCGAGCTCGGCGCGGAGCTGCCGGGCCTCGAAGCCCATTTCGCCGAGGAGGAGCGCGACCTGCTGCCGCTGCTCGACACCGATCGCCACCTGGCGCTCGCCGAACGCCTGCGCGCGGAGCACGCGCAGCTCAGGCGGCTGTTCGCCGCGGCGCTGCAGGGCCGCGACGAGGCGCAGGCCGGGCAGGCGCTGATCGACCATGTGCGCTTCGAGGAGCGCGAGCTCTTTCCCGTGCTTGAGACCCTGTTCGAGGAGGCGCGGCCATGACCCACGTCGTCACCGAAGCCTGCATCCGTTGAAAATACACGGACTGCGTCAGCATGTGCCCCGTCGATGCCTTCCGCGAGGGCCCGAACTTCCTGGTGATCGATCCGGAGGAGTGCATCGACTGCACCCTGTGCGTGGCCGAATGTCCGGTGGATGCGATCGTCCCGGAGGATGAGCTCACCGCGGCGCAGCGCGAATACCTCGCGCTCAACGCCACGCTGGCGAAGGCCTGGCCACGCATCGTCGAGGCCCATCCGGCGCTGCCCGACGCGAACACGTGGGCCAAGGTGACGGAGAAGCGGAAGTGGCTCGAAACCTCGGCGGGCGTGGCGGATGCGACGACCGACCTGCCGGGGACCGCCCCCTAGCACGCTCGCCGCCCGCCTCCCCTCTCCTGTCGCTACACTGCCCGGACAAGAACCCGCGAAGCGAAGGGAGACACGTCATGGCCGAGCCCGCTGCCGAGCCGACGGTGAAGCATTTCCGCCTCGCCCTGCTGTGGCCGCTGCGGCTGCTGACGGGAGCGGGTGCGCTCGGCCCGCAGCAGCGGCCGTGGCAGGTGCTGCGCGACATGGGCGAGGCGTCGCCGTGGCGCGAGGTGGAGCACGACCTGGAGGTCGAGGGCAGCATCTTCCAGGAGCGGCACTACAACGAGTTCGTGACCTTCCTGCCCTACGTGCAGCAGTTCCTGTACGGCGAGGGGCGCTCGCAGCACAGCGGCGCGGCGGATGCCGGGCCGGCGATGCGGGTGTTCCGCCGTCGCGATATCGCCAAGGTGCGTGTCGCTGCCCGCGATGGCGACGCGCCGGTGACGCTGGATGTCGTCCATGTGCATCTGTATTTCTTCTTCGACGTCGACGTGGTGATCCTCAACGTCGAGGTGGCCGGCGGCGGCCTGCCTTTGTCCGAGGTGCAGGAGCTGATGTACCGCATCGGCCGCGCCTACCCGTCGGGCTGGGATGCGGACGGCCGCGCGCTGCACAGCCTCGCGGTGTCGGAGCTGATCGGGCGCGACGGCTCGGTGCTGGCCCGCACCGACGCGCACGAGCGCGAGGCCTTCATGGCGCATGTGAGCCGCCACCGGGCGCCGCGCATCGCGTCGCACTGGGCGTGGCTGATGCAGCCGCTGGTGAGCGCCTACTCGGAGCAGCCCGGCGCGCTGCGTTACCGCCAGATCGAATATCACCGCATGCCGCTGACGGCCTATCTCGCCCTCGACGACCCGCAGGCGCTGACGCGCAACGATTTCATCCGGCTCGGCCTGGTGACCGGCGCCGGGCCGCGTACCGTGCAGGCGGTGCACGACGGCAGCGGCAACGCCCTGCCCTATGGCGAACCGCATCTGGCCGACTTCGAGCGCCGCTACTGCTACGACCGCTTCTGGTCGAGCGCCGGGGCCGCGCCCAACACCCGCTACCTGTGCAGCGGCCACGCGCTGGTCGTGGTCGGCGATGCGAAATCGGCCTTCTTCACCGACCGCGAGCGCGGCGTGCTGGCGCAGTTCCGCCACCAGCACTTTTTGCTGTTCCTGATCGCGCACTTCCAGAAGGCAGCGCTGCTGATGTTCTCCGAGCGCCTGGTGGAGGCGCTGAAGCGGCTGCATGTGGCCGACCCGGAGAGCGTGCGGCGCTTCAAGCGCGCGATCCGCGCCAGCTTCGAGGGCTTCCTGCGCTTCACCCACCGCTACTGGTTCCACGACATCGCCGAGCAGGCGCAGACGCGCGCGCTGTTTCGCATGACGGTGGATCACCTCGAGATCGATCCGCTGTATGCCGAGGTCAAGGAGCGCACCGCCGACATGAACAGCTACCTCGACGCCGACAGCCTGCGCCGCCAGGCCAACACCGTGGTGCGGCTGACCGTGGTGACGATCTTCGGCCTGATCGGCACGATCACCACCGGCTTCCTGGGCATGAACCTGCTCGCCGAGGCGGAATCGCCGCTGAGCGAACGGCTGCTGTATTTCGCGCTGGTGTTCGTGGTGTCCACCGCGCTGACGATGTACACGATGGTGAAGTCCAAGCGGCTGTCGGACTTCCTCGACGCGGTGTCGGACGAGCGCCTGTCGGGCTGGACCAAGGTCAAGGCGCTGGCCGCGGTGTGGCGCCGCGGGGCGGATTGAGGCCGAGCGGCGGCCGATCGATTGCGCCTGCGCGGTCCGCCGCGGCCCGGATGGCAGGCGCGCGCCCGGCGCCACGCAGCCCTGCAGGCGCTATCCCGCCACCACCTCGCGCACATGCCGCTTCGCCACCCCGCGCAGCATGGTGCCGAACAGCACCGTCGCCACCAGCGTCGCCAGCACGCAGGCTTGCCAGAAGCCGGCCACCGACGGCGCATCGACCCGCCAGGGCGCATGGAAGCTCAGCCAGTAGCCGCCGGCCAGGCCGATGCCCCAGAAGCAGAAGGTATGCACCACCATCGGCAGCAGGGTGACCTTGTAGCCGCGCAGCGCGTGCGCGGCCACCGTCTGCAGGGCGTCGAAGGCCTGGTAGAGCAGCAGCCAGACGACCAGCCCGAGCGCCACCGCCTGCACCGCCGGATCGGCGCTCGAGAACGCCACCAGCGGCCTCTGCAGCACCCACAGCAGCGCCCCGATCAGCAGCGCGAAGCCGAGCGCCAGCTTCATGCCCAGCCGCGCGGTGCGCTGCGCGCGGCGCCAGTCCTGGGCGCCGGCCGCCTGCCCGACCAGCACCATGGTGGCGATCGACAGCGACAGCGGCAGCATGTAGATCATCCCGGTGAAGTTGGCGATGACGCGGTGCCCGGCCACGGTCTCGGTGCCGAGGCGGGCGGCGAGGATGGCGATGAGCGTGAAGGAGCTGATGTCGATGAAGGTGGACAGGCCCATCGGCAGGCCGAGGTGCAGCAGTTGCCCGAGCGGCTTGCGCTGGGGCAACTGCCAGGCGTGGAAGAGCCGGTACGGCCGATAGGCGGGATTCAGGCACAGATAGGCCAGGCCGCAGCCGCAGGCGAGCCAATTGACCAGCGCGGTCGATAGCCCGCAACCGACTCCACCCAGCGCGGCGAAGCCGAGCGTGCCGTTGGTCAGCGCCCAGGCCAGCGGGATGTGGGTGGACATCACGATGGCGCTGATCACCATCAGCACCCGCGGCCGGCCGAGCGCGTTGTTGAAGGCGTAGAAGGTGCGGTAGAGCAGCAGCGCCGGCAGGCCCAGCGCGGTGGCAGCGAGGTAGTCGCTGGCCTTGGCCGCGACCGCGGGCGGCACGCTGGCGAGTTCGAGCAGCCAGCCGGGGCTCAGCAGCAGCGCAACGCCCGGCACCGCGAGCAGCAGCGCGAGCCAGAAGCCCTGCTGCAGCGCGGGCGCGATCGCCTCCTGGCGGCGCGCGCCGACGTGGTGGGCGATGGTCGGCGCCACCGCCTGCAGCGTGCCGGTGAGCAGCATCACCACCGAGATGTAGTAGCTGCTGCCGATGGCGACGCCGGCGAGGTCCTCGGTGCCGTAGCGGCCGGCGATCACGGTGTCGGCGACCATCATCGACATCGACAGCAACTGCGCGATCAGCACCGGCCAGGCGTGGTGCAGCAACTGGCCGACGATGACACGGCTGGTGGAAGAAGGGAGGGCGGCTGCGGGATCGCTCATGCTCGAGGCGGTGGGACGGAGGGCGTGAATGATCGCCGTTTGCCGAGTGCGGATAAAGAGGGCAGGCGCGAGCAGATCGTTCCTGTCGGACGAACAATCCCGCGCGGGCTCCAGCGCACGATCGCTGCACCCGCAACGTCGAATCGCAGTTCGCGCCGCGCTACACCAGCCATTGCGGGCGCAGCAGCATCACCAACCCGAGCGCCAGCATCACCGCACCCGACAGCAGCTTGAGCCGGCGCCCGCCGCGCTCGTCGAGCTTGCCGCTGCCGAGCGCCAGCACCGCGGTGCCGACCATCAACGCATCGTCGGCAATGTAGGCGAGGATGTAGAGGCCGAGGTAGCCGTAATGCGCGAGCGGCGACAGCGCATGCTGCGTGAGCACCGCGGTATAGATCGCCGGCAGCCCGGCGGTGCACAGCAGCTCGACGAAATTGACCACCACCGCCAGCACCGCCACCGCGGCGAGCGAGGCGGGCAGGGATTCGGCCTTCAGGATCGCGCGTGCGCGGGCGTAGAGGCCGGGCTTGGCGGACTCGGGGATCGACAGCGACACCCCACGGCGGAAGGCGAAGAAATCCTTGACGTTGATGAAGCCGATCAGCATCGCCAGCGCCGCCAGCCCGATGCGCAAGGCCTCGCTCATGCCGACGAACAGGAACACGTTGAGCCACGCTGCCATGAAGGCGTAATACACCGCACCGCTGGCGAGCACGAAGGTGCCGGCCACCATCGCCATGCGCCGCCGGTCCTGCAGACGCACCAGCAGCGACAGCAGGAACAACAGCACCCACATCGCGCACGGGTTGAAGCCGTCGAGCAGGCCGAGCGCGAGCGTGAACAGCGGCAGGCCGATCTCGCTCGCCTCGAGGGTGCCGAACAGGCCGGATTCGACCGTGCCGGGCGGTGCGCGCGGCGCGGCTTCGTCGAGCAGGCGCAGCAGCTCGGCGCCGACGTGCTCGGCGTCGTCGAAGCCGACCAGCACCCGACCGCCAAACACGAAGGTCGGCACACCTGGCGGCCAAGCCCCGACCGCCGCGCTGATCGCCACCAGGGCGTCGCGCGCGGCGGGGTCGTGATCGACCTCGCGCAGCACGACCTGCAGTTCGGGGCGGGATTCGGCGAGGCCGGCAAGGAAGCGCTTGGCCTCTGCGCAATGCGGGCAGCCTTCGCGCACATAGACGTGGAGCTGGCCCGGCGCGGGGAAGTCGAGCGCCGGTGCGGCCGTGGCGGCATCGGCGCCCGGGCTCGCGTGAGCGAACAGCAGGCAGACGAACAGCAGCAGGGTGCGGAGAACGGATGCGATCGCCATGGATGCGCGCCTCGCCGGCGTTGTGCCGATCAGCGGCCGGCGGGCTCCCTGGCCTCCTCCAGTGGCACGGCGGTGCGCTCCTCGACCGGCGCGGCTTCCTGGGTCGCCGGCTCGGTGCGCGCGCGCATGCTCTCGAGCGCCTCCTTGCCGACCTCGCGCAAGCGTTCGGCCGCGCCGCGGGTGGCCTCGGCGATACGGTGCGCCGCCTGCTCGGCGGCTTCCTTGGCGTCGCGCACGGTCTCGGCAGGGCGACCGTCGCCGCCCCGGTCTTCGTTGGGCGCCTGGCTCAGCACCCCCGCATCGGATGAGTCGCGGGAAGTGTCCGTGGCGAGCTCGCTGGCAGCCTTCTCGGCAGCGGTACGCACCGCCGCATTCACCGCGGCGGTGCCCGCCTCGCCGATCTTGCGCGCGGCCTCGCCCGCCTTCTGCACCGCCTCGCGTGCTGCATCGGCCGCTTCGCGGCGGGCCTCCGCGGCATCGCTACGTGGCGGCTCAGGCGCTGGCGCGGCTTGTTCGGGCTTGGGTTCCGTCGCGGGTTCCGGCGCACAGGCGCTGGCGAGGACGGAGGCGGCGAGGGCGAGCAACAGGCGGGAAGCGTTCATGACGGGGCAGGGGCGGATTCGACGGCGACAGGATGCAGGTTACGCAATCCCGCCACGGAGAAGAACCGCAAAATGCACGCTGCAACAAGCGAATAAAAAATGGGGCCCGAACGGGCCCCATTTGATTCATCACCGCAGCACGGCTTACTTCACGCGGTTCTTGTACTCGTCGGTGCGGGTGTCGATCTCGATCTTGTCGCCGATCTCGACGAAGGCCGGCACCGGCAGCTCGAAGCCGGTGCTGATCTTGGCCGGCTTCATGACCTTGCCCGAGGTGTCGCCCTTGACGGCGGGCTCGGTGTAGACGACTTCGCGCACCACGCTGTTGGGCAGCTCGACCGAGATCGCCTTGCCGTTGTAGAACACCACTTCGCACTGCAGGCCGTCCTCGAGATACTTGAGGGCGTCGGTCATGTTGTCGGCTTCGACTTCGTACTGCTCGTAGTCGGCGTCCATGAACACGTACATCGGGTCGGCGAAGTAGGAGTAGGTCACTTCCTTGTGGTCCAGCACGACCATCTCGAACTTGTCGTCGGCCTTGTAGACCGACTCCGACGGCGCGCCGGTGAGCAGGTTCTTGAACTTCATCTTCACGACCGCGGAGTTGCGGCCGGACTTGTTGTATTCGGCCTTCTGCACCACCAACGGGTCGCTGCCGACCATGATGACGTTGCCCGAACGGAGTTCCTGAGCGGTTTTCATGCGGTTTCCTGAATGGTTCGACGCGACTCGTGGTCGCATGTCCTTGAAAAAATTAGCGCGCGATTCTACCGCGCGGCGTGCGCAGTGTGGGAACAGAATGTGTCGAGTGCGGTCGCCAGATCCGGCAGGGCCGCCTGCACGTCGCACCAGCGCCGCGCGTGCAGGTCGAGGGCTGGCAAGGCCGCGGCGAAGGCGGGCCAGGCCGCGGCCGGGCTCGCGCGATCGGGCGCGCAGCCGTTCCAGGCGCGCCAGAACCGCGCCAGCGCATCCGCCTCGGCCACCGGCAACCCCTGCAGGTAGCGCACAAGGAAGGCCTCGAGCTTGTCGTGGTGGGCGGCATCGGCCTGCGGATAGATCTGCCAGACGAAGGGCCGCGCCGCCCACTGCGCGCGCACGAAGGAGTCCTCGCCGCGCACGAAGTTCAAGTCGCAGGCCCACAGCAGCGCGTCGTAGCCCGCCTGGTCGGTGAAGGGCAGCACCTGGGTCACGAGCGCGCCGCGCTGCACCCGATCGCCGGCCCGCAGGCGCTCGCGACCGAGCGCACGGCAGACATCGCCGAGCACGCGCGACTCCGGCACCAGCACGAGCACCTCACGGTCGCCACCGGCCCAGGCCTCGCACAGCGCCGGGAGGTCCGGCTGCTCGTAGGCGAACAGCGACACCCGCAGCGCATCCGGGCCGCCGTCGATGCCGCGCGCGGCGAGCCAGGCGGCCCGGCCTTCGGGGCGGACCCGCCAGGC
>NZ_AMXF01000137.1 GCF_000310225.1 Thauera phenylacetica B4P | reverse complement strand
GACCGCGGGCACTGCGACGGCCGATTCCGGCGTGCCGAGCACCAGCCCTGCGGCGGATCCGGGCGCTCCGGCGAGCATCGCGACCCTGGCCGCGGCGAGCACCTCCGCCGCGGCGCCGGGCGAAGCGCCCCCCGCCACCGAGGAGGGCGCCGGCGGCAAGCGTCTGAGCTTCCGCTTCGGCGGTGACTCCTGGATCGAAGTGCGCGATGCCAGCGGCACCATCCTGCACTCCGGCACCAACCGCGCCGGCAGCAGCCGCGTGGTCCAGGGCACGCCCCCCTTCCGCCTGGTGGTGGGCAACTCCGCCAACGTCGTGCTCGAGCAGGACGGCCAGGCGGTCGATCTTGCAGCCCACACCCGCGGCTCCGTCGCCCGCCTGACGCTTCCCTGACCCGACCGCCATGAACCCTCACCAGGAACTCCAGCCGATCGAAGCCAGCCCGCTCGCCCGCCATCGCACCCACCAGGTGCGCGTCGGCAAGGTGAGGATCGGCGGCGAAGCCCCGGTCGTCGTACAGTCGATGACCAACACCGACACCGCCGACGTGCTCGCCACGGCGATGCAGGTCGCCGAGCTCGCCCGCGCCGGCTCCGAGATCGTGCGCATCACGGTCAACAACGAGGCCGCCGCGGCCGCGGTGCCGAAGATCCGCGACCGCCTGCTCGCGCTCAACCTGGACGTGCCGCTGGTCGGCGACTTCCACTACAACGGCCACAAGCTGCTCACCGACTTCCCGGCCTGCGCCGAGGCGCTCGCCAAGCTGCGCATCAACCCGGGCAACGTCGGCGCCGGCCGCAAGCGCGACCCGCAGTTCGCCGCCATCGTCGAGCTCGCCTGCCGCTACGACAAGCCGGTGCGCATCGGCGTCAACTGGGGCAGCCTCGACCAGTCCGTGCTGGCGCGCATCATGGACGCCAACGCCAAGCGTTCCGAACCGCGCGACGCCGGCGCGGTGATGCGCGAGGCGCTCGTCGTCTCCGCGCTCGAATCCGCCGCCAAGGCCGAGGAGTACGGCCTCGGGCGCGACCGCATCATCCTGTCGGCCAAGGTCTCCAGCGTGCAGGACCTGATCGCGGTCTACCGCGACCTCGCGCGCCGCAGCGACTACGCGCTGCACCTGGGGCTCACCGAGGCCGGCATGGGCAGCAAGGGCATCGTCGGCTCCACCGCCGCGCTCGCGGTGCTGCTGCAGGAGGGCATCGGCGACACCATCCGCATCTCGCTCACCCCCGAGCCGGGCGGCAGCCGCACGCAGGAGGTCGTGGTCGCGCAGGAGATCCTGCAGACCATGGGCCTGCGCGCCTTCACCCCCATGGTCACCGCCTGCCCGGGCTGCGGCCGCACCACAAGCACCTTCTTCCAGGAGCTCGCCTCCGGCATCCAGGATTACGTGCGCGCGCAGATGCCGGTGTGGCGCGAGCAGTACGACGGCGTCGAGAACATGACGCTGGCGGTGATGGGCTGCGTGGTCAATGGCCCCGGCGAGAGCAAGCACGCCAACATCGGCATCTCGCTGCCGGGCACCGGCGAGACCCCCGCGGCGCCGGTGTTCGTCGACGGCGAGAAGGTCGTGACGCTGCGCGGCGACAACATCGCCGCCGAGTTCAAGGCGCTCGTCGACAACTACGTCGCCACCCGATACGTGAAAAAGGGCGCCTGAGCGCCGCAACGAACAACGACCGCCGCGCGCGAGCGCGGTACAACCGAAAAGAACTCCATGAGCCAGACCTTGCAGGCCGTGCGCGGGATGAACGACATCCTCCCGACCGACGCCGAAACCTGGGAATACTTCGAAGACATCGTGCGCGACTGGCTGCAGAGCTACGGCTACCGCCCGATCCGCATGCCGCTGGTCGAGCCGACGCCGCTGTTCAAGCGCGCCATCGGCGAGGTCACCGACATCGTCGAGAAGGAGATGTACTCCTTCGAGGACGCGCTCAACGGCGAGCACCTCACGCTGCGCCCCGAGGGCACGGCCTCCTGCGTGCGCGCGGCGATCCAGCACAACCTGATCCCCTCGGGTGGCCCGCAGCGGCTGTACTACTACGGCCCGATGTTCCGCCACGAGCGCCCGCAGAAGGGCCGCTACCGCCAGTTCCACCAGATCGGCGTGGAGGCCCTGGGCTTCGCCGGCCCCGACGCCGACGCCGAGCTCATCCTGATGTGCGCGCGCCTGTGGGACGACCTCGGGCTCGAGGACGTGGCGCTCGAGATCAACTCGCTTGGCGCGCCCGAGGAGCGTGCGCAGCACCGCGCCGCGCTGATCGCCTACCTCGAGCAGCACCAGGACAAGCTCGACGAGGACGGCAAGCGCCGGCTGCACACCAACCCGCTGCGCATCCTCGACACCAAGAACCCCGAGCTGCAGGCGATCGTCGAAGCCGCACCCAGGCTCGCCGACTACCTCGGCGACGAATCGAAGGCACACTTCGAGGCGGTGCAGGTCTTCCTCAAGGACGCCGGCATCCCCTACCGCATCAACCACCGCCTGGTGCGCGGCCTGGACTACTACAACCGCACCGTGTTCGAGTGGGTCACCACGCGCCTGGGCGCGCAGGGCACGATCTGCGCCGGCGGGCGCTACGACGGCCTCTTCGAGCAGCTCGGCGGCAAGCCGCAGCCGGCCGCGGGCTTCGCGATCGGCATCGAGCGCCTGCTGCTGCTGTGGCAGGCCTGCGGCGGCGAGGCCGAGCGCCCGGTGCCCGACGTGTATGTGGTGAGCGTGGGCGAGGCCGCCCAGCGCCTCGGCTTCCGCGCTGCCGAGACCCTGCGCGAGCACGGCTTCGCGGTGCTGACGCACTGCGGTGGCGGCAGCTTCAAGTCGCAGATGAAGAAGGCCGACGCGAGCGAGGCGCCGGTGGCGATCGTGATCGGCGAGGATGAGGCCGCGGCCGGCGAGGTCGGCCTCAAGCCGCTGCGTTTCAGCGGCGCCCAGCAGCGCGTGCCGATCGACGAGCTCGTCGAGGCGATGGCCGCGCTGATGTTCCCCGAAGAAGAAGACGAAGAGGTTTGATGATGGCGGTCTACGATCTCGAAGAGCAGGAACAGATTTCCGAACTCAAGGCGTGGTGGACGCAGTACGGCAACTTCGTCGTCACCCTCGCGGTGGTGGCGGCGCTCGCCTCGGTGGGCTGGCAGGCGTGGAACTGGTACCAGGGCCGCAACGCCGGCGAGGCCGGCGCGCTGTACTACGCGGTGCAGCAGGCGGTGGAGAAGAACGAGCCGCAGAAGGCCCGCGAGGCCGCCGGTCGCCTGGTCGGCGAGCACGGCGGCAGCGTCAGCGCCCAGCTCGGCGCGCTGCTGTCGGCGGCGATGCAGTTCGAGGCCGGCGACCTCGTCAATGCGCGCGCCCAGCTCGAGTGGGCGGCCGACAAGGGCAGCGACCCCGCGCTGCGCGAGCTCGCCCGCCTGCGCCTGGCCGCGGTGCTGCTGCAGCAGGGTGAGCTCGACGCCGCGCTCGCCCGCCTGCAGGCCGCGCCCTCGGCCGCCTACAAGGCGCGCTTCGACGACCTGCGCGGCGACGTGCTCGCCGCCCAGGGCAAGGTCGCGGAGGCGCGCGCCGCCTACCAGGCCGCGATCGACGCGCTGACCGCCGCGGGTGACGATGCGGTCACGCTGCGCGAGGTCGTCCGCGTCAAACTCGAATCCCTCGGAGCCTGAGCGATGAAAACCCCCTCGCCGCGTCTCGTCCCGCTGCTCGCTGCCGTGCTGCTCGCCGCCGGCTGCTCCTCGCTCAACCCCTTCGCAAGCTCCGGCCCCAAGCCCGCGGAGCTGGTCGACTTCAAGCCCGCCGCCCAGCTCGTGGCCAAGTGGCAGGCGAACATCGGCGAGGCCGAGCATTACCGCTTCCAGCCCGCGGTGTGGAGCGACAGCGTGTATGCCGCCGGCAACGAGGGCGAGGTCGCGCGCTTCGAGGACGGCCGCGCCCTGTGGCGCATCGACACCGGCAGCGAGCTCTCCGCCGGCGTCGGCACCGATGGCCGCCTCGCGGTGGTGGTCGCCACCGACGGCACGGTGATCGCCCTCGACACCGACAACGGCAGCGAGCGCTGGCGTGCGCCGATCGGCGCCGAGGTGCTGGCGCCGCCCGCGGTCAGCCTCGAGCTGGTGGTCGTGCGTGCCTCCGACAACCGCCTGATCGCGCTCAACGCGCGCGACGGCAGCCGGCGCTGGGTGTACCAGCGCAACAACCCGCCGCTGGCGCTGCGCAGCTTCGCCGGCGTGGTGCTCGAAGGTCCGGTCGTGCTCGCCGGCTTCCCCGGCGGCAAGCTCGCCGTGATCAACGCCGCCAACGGTGGCGCGATCACCGAGCTCAACGTCGCGGTGCCGCGCGGCGCCACCGAGCTCGAGCGCGTCGCCGACGTGGCCGGCATGCCGGTGGTCGGTCGACGCGAGGTCTGCGCGGTCGCCTACCAGGGTCGCGCCGCCTGCTTCGACACCTCGAACGGCAACGCGATCTGGTCGCGCGACTTCTCCAGCAGCGTCGGCATGGACCGTGACGCGCGCTTCGCGCTCGTCACCGACGACCGCGACGCGGTGCACGCGCTCGACGCCAGCACCGGCGCCAGCGTGTGGAAGCAGGACGCGCTCGCGCGTCGCCAGGTCTCCCGTCCCCTGATCGTCGGCGATTACGTCATCGTCGGCGACCTCGAGGGCTATGTGCATGCGCTCGCGCGCGAGAGCGGCGCCTTCGCCGCACGCGAACGCGCAGGCAGCGATCCGATCGCGGCCGATCCGGTCCCGCTGCGCCGCGGTTTCGTGGTGCAGGGCGCCGGCGGCGACATCACCGCGTACGAAGTACGCTGAGGTACGGTAGCAAGTGAAACCCACCATCGTTCTGGTCGGCCGGCCCAATGTAGGCAAGTCGACCCTGTTCAACCGCCTGACGCGCACGCGTGACGCGCTCGTCGCCGACCAGCCCGGTCTCACCCGCGACCGCCACTACGGCATCGGCCGCGTCGGCGACCGCGACTATCTGGTCGTCGACACCGCCGGCTTCGATCCGGTGGCCAAGGACGGCATCATGCACGAGATGGCGCGCCAGGCCGAACAGGCCATCGCCGAGGCCGACGTGCTGCTGTTCCTGGTCGATGGCCGTGCCGGGCGCACGCCGCACGACGAGAACATCGCCGCGCGCCTGCGCCGCGCCGGGCGGCCGGTGCACCTGGTGGTCAACAAGGCCGAGGGCATCGACCGCGCGATGGTCGCGGCCGACTTCCACGCGCTCGGCCTGGGCGACCCGCTGCCGGTCTCGGCGGCGCACGGCGACGGCGTCAAGCAGCTCGTCGAGCTCGTGCTCGCGCCCTTCCCGACCGATGACGAGAAGGAGCACTCCGACGACGAAGGCCCCAAGGTCGCCATCGTCGGCCGCCCCAACGTCGGCAAGTCCACCCTGGTGAACACCCTGCTCGGCGAGGAGCGCGTGATCGCCTTCGACATGCCGGGCACCACCCGCGACGCCATCTCCATCCCCTTCGAGCGCGGCGGCAAGCGCTACACCCTCATCGACACCGCCGGCCTGCGCCGGCGCGGCAAGGTCTTCGAGGCGGTGGAGAAGTTCTCCGTCATCAAGACCCTGCAGGCGGTGCAGGAGTGCAACGTGGTCGTTCTGGTGCTCGACGCCGCGCAGGACATCTCTGACCAGGACGCCCACATCGCCGGCTTCGCGCTCGAGGCCGGGCGCGCGCTGGTGGTGGCGATCAACAAGTGGGACGCGGTGGACAACTACCGCCGCGACCGCCTCGAGACCGACATCGCGCGCAAGCTCGCCTTCCTGTCCTTCGCGCGCTTCCACCGCATCTCCGCGCTCAAGGCCGAGGGCATCGTCGGGCTGCTGAAGTCGGTGGACGCCGCCTACTCCGCGGCCACCGCCAACCTGGCCACGCCGCGGCTGACGCGTGCGCTGCAGCAGGCGGTCGCGCGCCAGGCGCCGCCGCGCCACGGGCTGGCGCGGCCGAAGATGCGCTACGCCCACCAGGGCGGCATGAACCCGCCGGTGATCGTCATCCACGGCAACGCGCTGGACGACATCCCGCAGTCGTATGTGCGCTACCTGGAGCGCTGTTTCATGGATGCCTTCGACCTCAAGGGCACGCCCTTGCGCATCCAGTTCCGCACCACGCAAAATCCCTACGCGACGCGGAATTGAGCTTTTTTCGGTCGCGAACCCATTTCCACGCCTGGATTTCGTTGCATACTGCCATGCGGCAGTGCACAACGTATCCATAACATTCTTATAAACACAATATAAAGAGGTTCCACAATGAGCAACAAAGGGCAACTCCTCCAGGATCCCTTCCTGAACACCCTTCGTCGCGAACACATCCCCGTGTCGATCTATCTGGTCAACGGCATCAAGCTGCAGGGCCAGATCGAATCCTTCGACCAGTACGTCGTGCTGCTCAAGAACACCGTCACCCAGATGGTCTACAAGCACGCGATCTCCACCGTCGTGCCCGCCCGCCCGGTCGTCATCCAGCAGGAAGAGGGCGCCAACTGAGGCCGCGGTCCTCCCGGTGCGGCCGGCGCCTGGCGGCCGCGGGAGGCGCGCAGCGTGTTTGAGCGTCCCGCCTCCGGTGAACGTGCGGTCCTCGTGCAGCTCGACCTCGGCCAGGGCGCCATCGACGAGCGCCTGTCCGAGCTGAAGCTGCTCGTCCTCAGCGCGGGGGCGAGCGTCGAGGCCGTGGTGCAGGGCAAGCGCGCCGCACCGGATCCCAAGCTTTTCGCCGGCAGCGGCAAGGTGCAGGAGATCGGCGAGGCCCTGCGTGTGCACGGCGCCGACATCGTCATCTTCAACCACGCGCTGTCGCCCGGCCAGCAACGCAACCTCGAGCGCGTGCTGCAGTGCATGGTCATCGACCGCACCGCGCTGATCCTCGACATCTTCGCGCAGCGCGCGCGCAGCCACGAAGGCAAGCTGCAGGTGGAGCTCGCCCAGCTCGAGCACCTGGCCACCCGCCTGGTGCGCGGCTGGACCCACCTCGAGCGCCAGAAGGGCGGCATCGGCCTGCGCGGCCCGGGCGAGAAGCAGCTCGAGACCGACCGCCGCCTGCTCGGCAATCGCGTCAAGATGCTCAAGACCCGGCTCGCCCAGATCGAGAAGCAGCGCAAGGTTCGTCGACGCGCTCGGGAACGCCGCGACGTTCTTTCTGTCTCTCTCGTCGGTTACACCAATGCGGGCAAGTCGACGCTGTTCAACGCGCTGACCAAGGCGGGCGCCTATGCGGCCGACCAGCTCTTCGCCACCCTCGACACGACCTCGCGCAGGTTGTACGTCGGCGGCGATGGGGCGGGAGCGAGCGTGGTGCTGTCGGACACCGTCGGCTTCATCCGCGATCTGCCGCACGCCCTCGTGGCCGCCTTCCAGGCCACCCTCGAGGAAACGGCGCAGGCCGATCTGCTGTTGCACGTCGTCGACTCGGCGAGCGAGGACCGCGACGCGCAGATCGGGGCGGTGAACCAGGTTCTTGCCGAGATCGGCGCGGCCGAGGTGCCGCAGGTCCTGGTGTGGAACAAGATCGACCTTACCCGGGCCGCTGCGGCGGTCGAGAGGGGGGACTGTGGTACCATCAGGCGCATTTTTTTGAGCGCCCGAACCGGGGAAGGCCTCGATCTGCTTCGCGACGCGCTTGCCGAAGTAGCTCGGCAGACCTTTGGTGACAACGCCGACCGGCTCGCCGGTTCGGATGACGAGCGACGACAAGAAACGTGATAACAGGCATTCTCATGTCACTGAACGACCCACGCTGGGGTGGCCAGGGCGGCGGCGACCGCGAAGATGGCAATCGCGGCGACGACAACCGCAACGGCGACAACCGCAACGGCGACAACCGCAACGGCGACAACCGCAACGGCGACAACCGCAACGGCGACAACCGCAACGGCGACCTGCGCGGCGATCGCAATCGCGGTGGCAACCAGGGACCGCCCGACCTCGAGGAGGTCTGGCGCGATTTCAACCAGCGCCTCTCCGGCATGTTCGGCGGCAAGCGCTCCGGGCGTGGCAGCGGCTTCGGCGGCGGCAACGGCGGGGGCGGCGGCAACCGCCCCGAGCTCCCCGGCTTCTCCTTCAAGCAGTTCCGCGGCGGTTTCGGCGTGCTCGCGGCGCTGGCGCTGGTGGTCTGGCTGGCGAGCGGCCTGTATACGGTGGACGCCAACCAGCGCGCCGTGGTGCTGCGCCTGGGCGAGTACGTCGCCACCACCGAGCCCGGCCTGCGCTGGCGCCTGCCTGCGCCCTTCGAGACCCACGAGATCGTCGACCTCACCGGCGTGCGCACGGTCGAGGTGGGCTATCGCGGCTCCGAGCGCAACAAGGTGCTGCGCGAATCGCTGATGCTCACCGACGACGAGAACATCATCAACATCCAGTTCGCCGTGCAGTACGTGCTCAACAGTCCGGAGAACTACATCTTCAACAACCGCTTCCCCGACGAGGCCGTGGCCCAGGCCGCCGAGACCGCGATGCGCGAGATCGTCGGCAAGAGCCGCATGGACTTCGTGCTCTACGAGGGCCGCGAGGAGATCGCGACCACCGCGCACGAGCTCATGCAGCGCATCCTCGACCGCTACGAGACCGGCATCCAGGTCAGTCGCGTCACCATGCAGAACGCCCAGCCGCCCGAGCAGGTGCAGGCCGCGTTCGACGACGCGGTCAAGGCCGGCCAGGACCGCGAGCGCCAGAAGAACGAGGGCGAGGCTTACGCCAACGACGTCGTGCCGCGTGCGCGCGGTACCGCCTCGCGCCTGGTCGAAGAGGCAAACGCCTACCGCGAGCGCGTGGTCGCCAACGCCGAGGGCGAGGCGAGCCGCTTCAACCAGGTGTTCACCGAATACAGCCGCGCGCCGGAGGTCACCCGCGAGCGCCTGTATCTCGACACCATGCAGCAGGTCATGTCCAGCACCTCCAAGGTCATGATCGACGCCAAGGGCAACGGCAACCTGCTGATGCTGCCGCTCGACAAGCTGATGCAGCAGACGGGCGCCAAGCCCGCCGCAGCGCCACCGCCCGACTCGCAGTCGGCCGCCGGCCTCGCGGCCAACGCCCCGGTGCCGGCCTTCGATCCGCGCAACCGGGAAGGAATGTTCAGTCGTGAGCGGGGAGTGCGTTGATGCGTGACAAGATGTCCCTGATCGGCGGCACGCTGCTGCTGCTCGTCGTGATCGCCTCGATGTCGCTGTTCACCGTCGACCAGCGCCAGTATGCGATCGTCTTCCAGCTCGGCGAGGTCAAGGAGGTCATCTCCGAGCCCGGCCTCAACGCCAAGCTGCCCTTCATCCAGAACGTGCGCTACTTCGACAAGCGCATCCTCACGATGGACACGCCCGAGCCCGAGCGTTTCATCACCTCCGAGAAGAAGAACGTGCTGGTCGACCACTTCGTCAAGTGGCGCATTGTCGACCCGCGCCTCTACTACGAGTCGGTGGCGGGCGACGAGGCGCGCGCGCGCACTCGCCTGACGCAGACGGTCAACGCCGGCCTGCGCGAGGAGTTCGGCCGCCGCACCGTGCATGACGTCGTCTCCGGCGAGCGCGACAACATCATGGAGCAGATGCGCGAGCGGGCCGACCGCGACGCCCGCACCATCGGCGCGCAGATCGTCGACGTGCGCCTGAAGCGTGTCGACCTGCCCAACGAGGTGTCGGAGTCGGTCTACCGCCGCATGGAGGCCGAGCGCAAGCGCGTGGCCAACGAGCTGCGCTCGCTGGGTGCCGCCGAGGCCGAGCGCATCCGCGCCGACGCCGACCGCCAGCGCGAGGTGATCATCGCCGAGGCCTACCGCAGCGCGCAGGAGGCCAAGGGCGAGGGCGACGCGAAGGCGACCGCCATCTACGCCGAAGCCTTCGGCAAGGACCGCGAGTTCTACTCCTTCTACCGCAGCCTCGAGGCCTATCGCGCCAGCTTCGCGGGCAAGGACGACGTGCTGGTGGTCGATCCGAGCTCGGACTTCTTCCGCTTCATGAAGGATGCCGGAGGCGCGCCGCGCAACTGACGTCTTCATGGCAAGCTCGCTCCTCACGGCCTTCGCGCTGATGTTGATCATCGAAGGCCTGCTGCCCTTCATCGCGCCCGCCGCATGGCGCGACACCTTCCTCCGCCTCGCCAGCATGGCCGACGGCCAGATCCGCTTCATCGGTCTGAGCTCCATGCTGGCGGGGCTTGCAATGCTTTTCATCGTTCTCTGACATCGCCATGCGCTGGGTACTGCCCGACCACATCCAGGACGCCCTGCCGTCCGACGCCTACCGGCTGGAGAGCCTGCGCCGCCGTCTGCTCGACGCCTTCCGGCTGCGCGGCTACCAGCTCGTGATGCCGCCGCTGCTCGAATATCTCGACTCGCTCACCACCGGCGCCGGAAAGGACCTCGAGCTGCGCACCTTCAAGCTGGTCGACCAGCTCTCGGGCCGCAGCATGGGCGTGCGCGCCGACATGACGCCGCAGGTCACGCGCATCGACGCCCACCTGCTCAACCGCCGCGGCGTGTCGCGCCTGTGCTACTGCGGCAGCGTGCTGCACACGCTGCCGTCCACGCTCACCGGTACCCGCGAGCCGCTGCAGCTCGGCGCCGAGCTCTACGGCCACGCCGGCATCGAGGCAGACGTCGAGATCCTGCGCCTGCTCGCCGAGGTGCTGCGCCTGGCCGAGGTGCCGGCGTCGCGCATCGACATCGGCCACGTCGGCCTCTTCCATGCGCTCGCCGCGCGCGCCGGCCTGGTGCCGGGGCGCGAGGAAGAGCTCTTCGGCCTGCTGCAGGCGAAGGACGTCCCTGAGCTGCGCCGCGTGCTCGCCGACGTCCCCGAGCCGGCGCGCGCCGCGCTGCTCGCGCTGCCCGAACTCTACGGCGGCCCCGAGGTGCTCGCCGAGGCCGCCGCCCGCCTGCCGCAC
>NZ_AMXF01000136.1 GCF_000310225.1 Thauera phenylacetica B4P | reverse complement strand
CGCGTGCGCGTCCGGCACCTCGCCGAGCACGCGCACCCCGTACTGCCGGCAAACGTAGTCGGCGATCGTGGTGGGCGCGGCGAAGACGCCGTCGCCGGCCTGGCCGAAGGCCTTCATCAGCGCGCTGTCGTCGAATTCGGCGACGATCGCCGGGCGGATGCGCATGCGCTCGAACCACTGCAGCAGTGCGCCGCGGTGGGTGACGTCCTCGCCCGGCAGCAGGAAGGGCGCGCCGTCGAGCAGGCGCGGGAAGTCGCCGAGCAGGCGTTCGGCCAGCGCCGGCGCGGCGAACACGCTCAGCGTGCTCTCGCCGAGCAGGTGCTCGTGGCCGCGTACGCTGACCTCGGGCGGGATCGGGCGGTCGGCGATCACCAGGTCGAGGCGGTGCACCGCGAGCTCGGCGAGCAGCTCGGAGAGCGGCGACTCGCGGCACACCAGCCGGCCCGGGCGCTCCAGGCGCAGCGCCGGCTCGATCAGGCGGTGCACCATCGACTTCGGCATTGAGTCCGGGATGCCGATGCGGAACGGCAGGCTTCGGCGCAGGCTGTCGTCGCGCAGCGTCTCCACGATCTGATCGCCGAGCGCGAAGATCTCCTCGGCCTGGCCGAGGATGCGCTCGCCCGCCTCGGTGAGCGCCAGGCGGCGGCCGCTGCGGCGGAACAGGGTGACACCGAGCGCGCCCTCGAAGGTGGCGAGCTGGGCGCTGATCGAGTGCGGTGCCAGCCCGAGCACCCTTCCGGCCTCGGCGATGGTGCCCACGCGCGCCACGGTCCAGAAGTAGCGCAGGTGCTTGTAGTTGAGGTCGCTATTGCCCATGGCCTTCGGTTCCGTCGAAAAAATCGATCAATCGAGTAATGGTAGTCGACTTTTTCGGCGGAGGCTTCTGCCGTAGTCTGCACTCGTCGGCTGCAGCGCGACCCGCCAGGGAGCGCGGGCCGACGGAAAAGACCGCACACGAAAGGAGACCACGCCATGCGCCACTACGAAACGAACAGCACCCCGGCGGCCGCCCGCCTGCTCGCCCTCACCGTGCTCGCCGACGGCGGCCTGGACCGCAACGAGGTCGACACGATGATGCACACCGACCTCGCCCGGCGCCTGGGCATCGGCAGCGTCGAGTTCGAGCGCATCCTGCGCGAATACTGCGACGACCTGCTGCTGAGCGCGCACTACCTCGACGGCGTGCGCCTGAAGGTGGCCGACGAGGTGCTCGACCTGCTGCTCGAGGACATCGCCGATCCGAAGCTGCAGCAGTCCCTGCTGCGCACCATGCAGGACATCGTCAGCGCCGACGGGGTGGAGACCTCGGCGGAGGTCGAGGTGCTGGCCCGCGCGCTGGAGAAGTGGGGGTCACGCCCGCACTAGGTCGTGACCGACCGAACCCGGTGGCGAGCGGGGGCGGAAGCGATCCGGTCCGCTCGCCACCACCACGATGGAGGCAGTGATGGAGGGAATGAGGCCCGCACCCGGCAAGGCCCACGACAATCACCTCGGCGATCGTGTCGACGACCCGCTGATCGATCGCCTGCACTGGATCATCCGCCAGGCGATCCGCGTGCTCGCGGTGCTGATGGTGGCGGTGATCCTGTGGACGGTGGCCGACGTCGTCCTCGTGCTCTACGAGAAGCTGTCCGACCCACCCTTCCTGCTGCTCGACCTCAACGACATCTTCGTGGTCTTCGCCGCCTTCCTGGCGGTGCTGATCGCGATCGAGATCTTCGTCAACATCACGCTCTATCTGCGCGACGACGTCATCCACGTCAAGCTGGTGATCGCCACCGCGTTGATGGCGATCGCGCGCAAGGTGATCGTGCTCGACCTGACGACGCTCGAGCCGATGTACCTGTTCGCGATCGGCGTGATCGTGCTCGCGCTCGGCGTGACCTACTGGCTGGTGTCGGCGCGGCCGGACGGGTGAGGGGCCGACGCCGGGCAGCGCGATGCGCTGCCCGGCGGGGCGCAAGGGCTTCGGCCTCCTCCAGGGGCCGGACGACGAGGGCGTCGATTGCGGTCGAAATTGCTCCCCAGCGCCCGGAAGCTGTCAGAATCCACGCCTTTGCGCTCCGCCCCGCGCCTGTCCGTCGTGATCGTCCGTTCTCGTCCGCACTGGATTCACCTGCTCTTCGTTCGCCGCGGCTCCTTGTTGCCGCGCATCTTCTCGCAGCAGCTCTTCGTGCTGTTGCTGTCCTGCGCGGTGGTGCTCGCGCACGGCCAGCTCTTCCACGTCAAGGTCACGCTGACCTCCGCGCCGTTTTCGCTGATGGGGGTGGCCCTGGCGATCTTCCTCGGCTTTCGCATCAATGCGAGCTACGACCGTTACTGGGAGGCGCGCAAATTCTGGGGCGTCGTGCTGGTGGAAGCGCGCAATCTGTCTCGGCATGCGTTGACACTGACGCGCGGCGACGTCGATGCGCGGCCCTTCGTGCTCGGCCTGATCGCCTTCGCGGGCACGATGCGCAATCAGTTGCGCGGCCGTCCGCGGGAGGAGGGGCTCGACGGCCTGCTTCCGGACGAGGTGCTGGCACGCGTGCGGACCGCGCGCTTCGCGCCTGCGCTGGTCCTGCTGTGGCTCGGCCAATGGGTGCGCGACATGCGCGAGGCGGGCTGCCTGCCCCCGATGCTGGCCCAGCACATGGAGGGCTCGCTCGACGCGCTGTCTGCCGCGCTCGGGGGCTGCGAGCGCATCGCCAATACGCCTCTGCCATTCACCTACACGGTGATCCTGCACCGCAGCTCCTACACGTATTGCATGCTGCTGCCCTTCGGCCTGGTGGACACGACCGGCTGGATGACGCCGCTGGTGGTGGGCTTCGTGTCCTACACCTTCTTCGCGCTCGAGGCGCTTAGCGACGAGATCGAGGAGCCCTTCGGCATGATGACGAACGACCTGGCGCTCGATGCCATCGTCGCCTCCATCGACGCCAGCCTGCGCGAGCTGCTCGGTGACACGCCGCCGCCCGCGCCGCGGCCCGATGCGGATTTCGTGCTCAACTGAGCGCGGCTCCGCTCACTCGAACAGCGCGCCCACGCTCTGGCCGCTGTGGATACGCTCGATCGCCGCGGCGAAGAGCGGCGCGACGTTGAGCACGGTGAGCTTGTCGAGGCGCTTGTCCTCGGGCAGCGCCACGGTGTTGGTCACCACCACCGAGTCGATCGCGGCCGCGCGCAGGCGCTCGATCGCCGGCCCACACAGCACGCCGTGGGTGGCGGCGGCGTGGATGCTGCGCGCGCCGGCGGCCTTCAGCGTGTCGACCGACGACACCAGGGTGCCGGCGGTGGCGATCTCGTCCTCGAAGATCACCACGTCGCGCCCGGCGACCTCGCCGACCACCGCGCCCTGCTTGACCGCGGTGTCGGACACGCGGCGCTTGTCGATGATCGCCATCGGGATGCCAAGCTTCTCCGAGAAGCGCCCGGTGCGCTTGGCGCCGCCCGCGTCGGTGGCCACGGCGACCATGTTCGACAGGTCGTGGCGGTTGCGGAAGTGTTCGGCGATCAGCGACACCGCGGTGAGGTGGTCGACCGGCACGCTGAAGAAGCCATGCACCTGGTCGGCGTGCAGGTCCATGGTCAGCACCCGGTTCGCGCCGGCGGTTTGCAGCAGGTCGGCGATCAGCCGCCCGGTGATCGAGATGCGCGGTGCGTCCTTCTTGTCCGAGCGCGCGTACGAGTAATACGGGATCACCGCGGTAATGCGCTGCGCCGAGGCGCTGCGCATCGCGTCGAGCGTGATCATCAGCTCCATGATGTGCTCGCTCACCGGCTCGGTGAAGGACTGCACGACGAAGACGTCGCGCTCGCGCACGTTCTCCTGGATCTGCACGCGCAGGTTGTCGTTGGAGAAGCGCGAGATGTCGATCCGGCCCGGACGCAGGCCGAGGCGGTTGCTGATGTCGCACGCGAGCTCGCGGCTGGCGTTGCAGGCGAAGATCTGCAGGCCGTGCTTGATCATCGGTGGAGGCTCCTGTGGTGGGTTCGCGCAGCGCCGCATCGGAGGCGCGGGCTGCGGTTTCGGGCGCAGGCGCAATGCTACGGGAAGAGGCTGGCCGCGGGCGAATCAGGAAGCTGAATGCCGCCCGAAGCGGGGCGTCGGGAAAAGTGGCGAAGTGGTGCTGCCGGGGGCTTGCGGAGCGCCGTCTTTTGCCACATCGTGGTGCAAAACACGGCGGTCGGGGACAGCACCCACGAACCCGTCCGAGCCGCCCGGACGAGACTCGAATCGAGGCGCTCATGAATGCGCAGGCTTCGGCGCTCGGCCGTTTGCGCGGGGACTTCTTCGGCGGACTCACCGCCGGCATCGTCGCGCTGCCGCTCGCGCTCGCCTTCGGCGTCGCCTCCGGCGCGGGCGCGGCGGCCGGGCTCTACGGCGCGATCGTGCTCGGCTTCGTCGCCGCGCTGCTCGGCGGCACCCGCATGCAGATCTCCGGCCCCACCGGGCCGATGACCGTGGTGTTCGCCTCCGCGCTCGTGGCGGTGGGTGGCGACCTCGCCGTGGCGATGGCGGCGGTGTTGGTGGGCGGGCTGGTGCAGATCGGGCTCGGCGTGCTGCGCGCCGGCGGGCTGGTGCGCTTCATCCCCTATCCGGTGGTCTCCGGCTTCATGAGCGGCATCGGCGTGATCATCGTGCTGCTGCAGAGCGCGCCGCTGCTCGGCGTGGCGCCGGCGTCCTCGCCGCTGGGCGCGGTGCTGGCGCTGCCGGGGGTGCTGGCGGACTTGAATGGCGAGGCCCTGCTGCTCGGCGGGCTCACCCTGCTGATCGTGTTCCGCACCCCGATGGCGGTGAGCCGGATCGTGCCCGCGCCCCTGGTCGCGCTGGTGGCGATGAGCGCGCTGGCGGTCGCCGCCGGCCTGCAGGTGCCGGTGATCGGCGACATCCCCGCCGGGCTGCCCGAGCTGGTGCTGCCGAGCTTCACGCTCGAGACCTGGACCACCGTGGCGCTGCTCGGCATCACCCTCGGGGTGCTCGGCAGCATCGACAGCCTGCTCACCTCGCTGGTCGCGGATTCGATCACGCGCACTCGCCACCACTCCAACCGCGAGCTGATCGGCCAGGGCATCGGCAACCTGCTGTGCGCCTTCGTCGGCGGCCTGCCGGGCGCGGGGGCGACCATGCGCACGGTGATCAACATCAAGTCGGGCGGGCGGGGGCGCAGCTCGGGCGTGGTGCACGCGCTCTTCCTGCTCGCGCTGCTGCTCGGGCTGGGGCCGCTCGCCGAGCGCATTCCGCTCGCGGTGCTCGCCGGCATCCTGATCAAGGTCGGCGTGGACATCCTCGACTACCGCATGCTGCGCCTGGTGCGCACCGCGCCGCGCGCCGATGTCGCGGTGATGACGGCGGTGTTCGTGCTCACCGTGCTGGTGGACCTGATCGTCGCGGTGGGCGCCGGTGTGATCCTGTCGATGGCGCTGATCATCCACCGCCTCGCCCGCCAGAGCCGCCTGCGCGTTCGCCCGCTGCCCCAGGTGGAGGAGGCCGGCGGCGTACCCGCCGGCGATGAACTCCCCGGCCTGGACAGTGGCATCCGCGTGATCGAGATCGAGGGCGCCTTCTTCTTCGGCTCGGCGAGCCAGCTGCTCGACCGGGTGGACCAGGTGATCGGCACCCGGGTCGTCGTCTTCGACTGCAGCCGGGTGCCTTTCATGGACCTGTCGGCGCAGTTCGCGCTGGAGGAGATGATCGAGGGCCTGCACGCGCAGTCGATCGCGGCGCGGGTGGTGGTGCCGGCGGAGATCCACGCCCAGCTGCTGCGCCTGGGAGCGCCGCAGCTGCCCGCGGCGATCCTGTACGACGAACTCGACCGCGCGCTCGCCGAGGCGCGGCGGCTGGCCGCGGCGAGGCCTCAGGCGGGGTAGAGCAGGAAGGGGCGGCGCGCCTCGATCCAGGCCGCCTCGTCGGGGCGGGCGAGGGCGTCGAGCATGGCGGGCGTCGCGGCCGGGTCGTCCACCCACTCGCGCAGCAGCGGCGAGCCGTTGATGAGGTCGATGGCGAGGCGGTCGTGCTCGTATTCGTAGGGGAAGTCACGCCACAGCGGATAGTCGGGCCACAGCCTGCGGATGGCCTTGAAGGCGAGCGCCTGCACCCGCCACGGGCGAAACGCCGCGTGCTCGTAGTGCGCCGGATCCTCGACGTGGATGTGCACGCCGTTGCACAGCCTGCCGGCGTGCTTGTGGAAGGTGGGCTCGAACCAGCACTCGCGCAGCACGCAGCCGGCGAGCCACTCGGGTGCCAGGCCGCGCATCTCGGCGATCAGCGCGCGCGCGTCGACATCGGGCGCGCCGAAGAGCTCCAGCGGCCGGGTGGTGCCGCGGCCCTCCGACAGCGTCGTGCCCTCGAGCATCACGGTGCCGGCGTAGGCACGCGCCATCCACAGGTTGGGTGCGTTGGGGCTGGGGTTGATCCAGCTGCGCTCGCCGAGCGGCCAGCCGTAGCCGGGGGCGGCCTCCGCTTGCCAGCCCTGCATCTCGATCACGCGCAGCTCGACGTCGAGCTCGAGCGTGGCGACGAACCAGTGCGCGAGCTCGCCCATGGTCATGCCGTGGCGCATCGGCAGGGGGCCGGCGCCGACGAAGCTCTCCCAGCCGGGGCGCAAGATCGTGCCCTCGACCGGCCGGCCGGCGGGGTTGGGGCGGTCGAGTACCCACACCGACTTGCCGTGTCTCGCCGCCTCTTCCAGCACGTAGCGCAGCGTGGTGATGAAGGTGTAGATGCGGCAGCCGAGGTCCTGCAGGTCGACCAGCAGCACGTCGAACGTGTCCATCATCGCCGCGGTCGGGCGGCGCACCGCGCCGTACAGGCTGAACACCGGGATGCCGAGCAGCGGGTCGGTGTAGTGGGGCGACTCCACCATGTTGTCCTGCTTGTCGCCGCGCAGGCCGTGCTGGGGGCCGAAGGCGGCCGACAGCGTGAGGTCGGGCAGGGCGGCGAGGGCGTCGAGCGAGTGGGTGAGCGCGCGTGTCACCGAGGCCGGGTGGGCGAGCAGGGCGACGCGCCTGCCCGCCAGCGGGCGGCGCAGCGCGGGGTCTTGCAGCAGGCGGTCGAGGCCGAAGCGGACGGGGTGCGCCATGGCTTCAGTCCGCCTTGTGGGTCGCGGTGGCCAGGGTCAGCACGAAGGTGTCGCGGGCGTGGAAATCCGGTTGCGCAGCGACGTGGCGCAGCGTCCAGTATTCGAACTGCCCGTCCTTGCGCTCGACGACCGCGGCCAGGCTCACCTGCAGGTCGCTGCCGGCGGGCACCACCGGCATCAGCTCGGCGGGCACGCGGGCCTCCAGCACCAGGCCGTCGTCGGCCTGGCTGAAGAGGATCTCGGGCGCGGCCGCGGGGACGTAGTCCTCGATGCGCTCGCGCCAGGCGCGGAAACCGTACACCGCCCACTGTCCGGAGGGCGAGAAGTTGTACTCGCGATACCCGGGCTCGCCCGGCGCACAGAGGAAGACCTCGAAGCAGGTGTGCTTCCACAGCTCGTCGGCGGGGCCGGGCTTGGCCGGCGCCGGGATCGCGAGCTGGGCGACGCGGCTGTCCTCGAGGCGGAACTCGAACACCGCACCGCCTTCGGGCAGGGCGAACATGGTGGCGAGCAGGCGGCCGACCAGGCCTTGGCCGGGCGCCTCGGCGCCCGGGCTGGTGGGGTGGGGGCGCAGGCCCACGGTGATGATAGGGACGCGGGGACGTTCGGTGAGGGGCTGGGTCACGGTGTGGAGTGGCAAGGAGTGGCTGGCAGGGAGGCCGGGCGGTGCAGGGACGTGCGTGCCCGGCCGAGGGCGCGCATGCGGCAAGGGAAGCGCAATGTTAACCCGTTCGGCCGGCCGCGCCCACGGAGCTGCGGCCGGCCGAGCGTTTCACGCTCGCTTGCCGGCACGCCAGGCGTGCATCCGGGGGGGGGCAGGAGGCGGCTGGGTGTCGCCCCGTGCCTGCGTCGGGCCAGCCGGGATCAGTCGCGACGCCGCAAGCCCAGGCCGACGAGGGCGAGGGCGAGCAGGCCCAGCGAGCCCGGCTCGGAAACCACATTGGTCGAAGGGCCGGGATCGGGGCTCGCCGAGGGGTCGCGCACCCACAGCGTGGCGTGGGACAGGCCCGCCGGTTTGCCGCCCCGGTTGATCAAGGTCTCGGTCAGGTCGTAGGTGCCGAACCAGTTCAGCAAGGGGTCGCTCGCCTTCGGCGTCGCCGCACCGAAGAGCTCGGAGGTGAAGGCGTACAGGGCGAAGCCGTTCCCGGCCTTGAACGAGATTGCGAACTGATCGATCCAGTTGCCCCCGAGCACGGAGGCCGCACGCTGTGCCGCCTCCGCGTCCGGCGTGAAGGACCACGTCCCCTTGCCTGCACTGGTCTCGGTCACGCTGAAGAACGAGTCGAGGACCACCGAGCGGTCGCCGTCGATCGCGCTCGGCGTGAAGGTCCCGAGACCGCCTTGCAGTTCCGACTTGCCCAGCATGATCCAGCCCGGGTCGTCGGCCGTGCCGTCGCCGCGCAGGTCCTGGAGCGGGTATTGCTCGCCGATGAAGGCTCCGCCCGGGAACAGGATCGACCTGCTGGCAACCTGGGTGCCGCCGTTGAGCAGTCCGTCGCCCGCGTAGCCGAGGTTGGTGTTGGGGTAGAAGCCGTCGTTGCCCTGGAAAGCGCCTGCACAGGCGGCGGCGCCGACGGGCAGGACGTTCAGCGGGATGGGGATCAACGTCGCGCCCGCCGTCGTTCCGTCGAAGACGCCGACGCCGGTCACCTTCACGTCGTCGAGCTGGCACAAGGCGGCTTGAGCGGTGCCCGCGGCGGACAGGGCCAGTGCGAGAAACAGGGTTTTCTTCGGTTTGGTCTTCATGCTTTCCGAGCTCGTCGTGTGCTTGCCGTCGCCCCCGGGATGGGCGGGCGGGATGTGCTCGAAGGGTCGCCCAGATCCGCGCGAATTAATGTGACAATTTCCCCATCTTTGTCAAAAAGATCGCGTCTAAACGAGTGTGGGCGCTGGGGCTGACACCCGTGCAGGCGGTGCGACCGGGTCACTCGCACGTCGTCCGGGCCTTGCCCGCTCGCGGCGAGCCGGGAACAATGCGGTTGCCCGATTCGGGCGGTTCCGGGAGTGGTAGCTGATGATGACACCCTGCAAAAGCGCGTTTGCCGCCCTCGCCCTGCTCATGCTCGCAACGCCCGGATGGACACAGGCGATAGCCGAGGACGCGCCCATCCTGCGGCTGGAGTGCGGCGGCATCGGGCTCGAGGAGTCCGAGCGCATGCGCGCCGAGGTCGGCATGCATGCGCTGACCGTGTTCTTCTCCACCACCGCGGGCGGCTGGGTCACCGACGTCGAGACGCGGGTCGACGAGCCGCTCTCGGGCCAGCGCGTCGAGGCGTCCTGCGGGCCGATCGGCCAGGTCGACGTGCCCGCGCCCGGGCGCTACCGCATCTCCGCGTCCTACGCCGGCGAGCGCCAGGAGCACTGGGTCGATCTCGTGCCGCAGGGCGGCGCCCGCCTGTCGCTGCGCTGGCAGGAGTGAGCGCGACCGCCCCGGCGAGCCCGCTCGCGCGACGCATCCGCCTTATCCGCACGCGTCGAAGCCGTTAAACTCGCGCTCCCTGACCTATTCGAGCCGGAGCGATCCATGTCTGTCCAGCGCGTCCTCACCGGGATCACCACCTCGGGCACGCCCCACCTCGGCAACTACGCCGGCGCCATCCGCCCGGCGGTCGCCGCCAGCCGCCAGCCCGGCGTCGAGAGCTTCTACTTCCTGGCCGACTACCACGCGCTCATCAAGACCACCGACCCGCTGCGCGTGCAGCGCTCGACGCTGGAGATCGCTGCCACCTGGATCGCCGCCGGGCTGGACACCGACCGGGTGTGGTTCTACCGCCAGTCCGACATCCCCGAGATCCCCGAGCTCACCTGGCTGCTCACCTGCGTCGCCGGCAAGGGCCTGCTCAACCGCGCCCACGCCTACAAGGCGGCGGTCGATCGCAACACTGCCGAGGGCGTGGACCCGGACGCCGGGGTCAACATGGGCCTCTACATGTACCCGGTGCTGATGGCCGCCGACATCCTGATGTTCAAGGCGCACTCGGTGCCGGTCGGGCGCGACCAGATCCAGCACATCGAGATGGCGCGCGACATGGCGGGCAGCTTCAATCACCTCTACGGCGAGCACTTCGTGCTGCCCGAGGCCGCCATCGACGCCTCGGTCGCCACCCTGCCCGGGCTGGACGGCCGCAAGATGAGCAAGAGCTACGACAACACCATCCCGCTGTTTGCGCCCACCACAGAGCTCAAGAAGCTGATCTTCTCCATCGTCACCGACTCGAAGGCGCCGGGCGAGCCCAAGGACGCCGACGGCTCGGCGCTGTTCCAGCTCTACCAGGCGTTTTCCACCGCCGAGGAGACGCGCGCGATGCGCACCGCCTTCGACGAGGGCATCGCCTGGGGCGAGGCCAAGCAGGCGCTGTTCGACAAGATCGAGACGGCGGTGGCGCCGATGCGCGAGCACTACCTGGCGCTGATCGCCGAGCCGGCGCGCATCGAGAAGCACCTGCACGAGGGCGCCGCCAAGGCGCGCGCGATCGCCACGCCCTTCCTGGCGGAGCTGCGCCACGCGGTGGGCCTGCGCAACCTGGCCAGCGTGCCGCAGGCGGCCAGGGCGGAGAAGGCGAAGGCCGCGCTGCCGCAGTTCAAGCAGTACCGCGAGGCCGACGGCCGCTTCCACTTCAAGCTGGTCGACGCCGACGGCCGCCTGCTGCTGCAGGGCGCGGGCTTCGCCTCGCCGCGCGAGGCCGGCGCGGTGGTGGCGGCGCTGAAGCAGGGCGCTGCCTTCGAGATGACGGACACGGCGCTGTGGCTGGAGGGCGCGCAGGTGGCCGCGCTGGCCGACGGCGTCGGCGAATCCGACCTGCGCGCGGCGCTGGGCGCATTCGCCGACTGAGCGGGTGGGGCGGCCCGCCCGGCGCCGGTTCGCGGCGCCGCGCTGACCGCCGCGCTCAGCCGAA
>NZ_AMXF01000135.1 GCF_000310225.1 Thauera phenylacetica B4P | reverse complement strand
CGGGGGCGTTGCTGCCCGACGTGGGCTCGGCGGGAGCCGCGCCGCCGCCCCAGCTGTCGGACTGCGGTGCGCCCCAGCCGCCGCCATCGCCGCCGCCGCTGCCCTCGACCTTGATCTCGATGGTGTCGAGATCGACCTCCAGCTTCTTGTCCAGCGTGAAGGTGACGAGGCCGGGGAACGCGATCAGCGCCACCACCATGACGATCTGCATCAGCACGAAGGGGATCGAGCCGGCGTAGATGTCGGTGGTCTTGACGCCGGCCACGCGTTTCCTGGTGATGCGGTCGAGGTAGTCCTTCGCCGGTGCCACGCTGCGCAGGTAGAACAGCGCGAAGCCGAAGGGCGGGGTGAGGAAGGAGGTCTGCAGGTTCATCGCCAGCAGCACGCCGAACCACACCAGGTCGATCCCCAGCTTGTCGGCCACCGGCGCCAGCAGCGGGATCAGGATGAACGCGATCTCGAAGAAGTCGATGAAGAAGCCGAGGAAGAAGATCACCGTGTTGACGAACACCAGGAAGCCGATCTCGCCGCCGGGCAGCTTGTCGAACAGGTGCTCGACCCAGATCGGGCCGTCGACCGCGGTGAAGGTGAAGCTGAAGATGGTCGAGCCGATCAGGATGAAGAGCACGAAGCACGACAGCCGGGCGGTGGACTCGAGGCCGTGCTTGAGCATCGCCATGTCGAGCTTGCCGCGCGAGAAGGCCATGATCATGCCGCCCACCGCGCCCATCGCGCCGCCCTCGGTCGGTGTCGCCACGCCGAGGAAGATCGTGCCCAGCACCAGGAAGATCAGCGCCAGCGGCGGGATCAGCACGAAGGTCACGCGCTCGGTGATGCGCGACAGCAGGCCGAGGCCGGTGAGCTTGTTGATCATCGCGGCGACGAACGCGAACAGCGTGCCGCCGGTGAGCGCCACGACGATCGTCTCGTCCATCGCCGGCTTGACCTCGGCGCCCTTGAGCGCGCTCAGGATCTCGCCGTAGTGCATGCCGAAGGCGACCGCGATCACGGTGACGAACACGGTGAACACGCCGAGCGAGCGCATGCCCGAGCTGCCGTCCGGCTCGCGGTAGGTGCGCGCCTCGGGCGGCAGGGCGGGCACCAGCGCGGGCTTGAAGATCGCCAGGCCGATGATGAACAGCACGTAGAGGGCGATCAGGATGAAGGCCGGGACGAACGCGCCCTTGTACATGTCGCCGACGCTGCGGCCGAGCTGGTCGGCGATCACGATCAGCACCAGCGAGGGCGGCACGATCTGCGCGAGCGTGCCCGAGGCGGTGATCGCGCCGCTGGCGACCGCCGGGCTGTAGCCGTAGCGCAGCATGATCGGCAGCGAGATCAGGCCCATCGAGATGACCGCGGCCGCGACCACGCCAGTGGTCGCCGCCAGCAGCGCGCCGACGAAGATCACCGCGAGCGCGAGGCCGCCGCGGATCGGCCCGAACACCTGTCCGACCGTGTCGAGCAGTTCCTCGGCCATGCCCGAGCGCTCGAGCACGAGCCCCATCAGCGTGAAGAAGGGGATCGCGAGCAGGGTGTCGTTCTGGATGATGCCGAAGACGCGCAGCGGCAGCGCCTGGAAGATGCTGGGCGACAGCAGGCCGATCTCGACGCCGATGAAGCCGAACAGCAGGCCGCAGGCGGCGAGCGCGAAGGCGACCGGGAAGCCGGTGAGCAGGAAGATCAGCAGCGACCCGAACATCAGCTCGGGGGCGTGGGCGGTGAAGAGTTCGATCATTTGCGCACCTCGCCGGCGTCGTCATGGAGGGCTTGGGCGTGCTCGGCGTCGTGCGCCTCGTTGCTCTCGTGCGCGCCGTGCAGCAGCGGGTTGGGCGCCTTGCCCTGCAGGAAGGCGAAGCGCTTGATCAGCTCCGAGATCGCCTGCAGGCCGAGCAGCCCGAAGCCGAGCGGCACCAGGGCATACACCGGCCAGCGGATCAACCCGCCGGCGTTGGACGACATCTCGCCCGAGACATAGGCGCCCACCACCACCGGCCAGGCGAACTCGATCATGAACCAGCACATCGGCAGCAGGAAGACGAGGATGCCGCCGATGTCGATATACATGCGCGTGCGCATCGACAGCTTGCCCGCGAGTACGTCGATGCGGACGTGCGCGTTCTGCAGCAGGGTGTAGCCGGCGCCGAGCAGGAAGACGGCGCCGAAGAGATACCACTGGATCTCGAGGAAGGCGTTGGAGCCGATGTTGAAGGCCTTGCGCGCGATCGCATTGGCGGCGCTGATCAAGGCTGCGGCGAGCACGAGCCAGATGATGAACCGGCCGAAGAACCGGCTTACGGCGTCGATGGCGCGGGACAAGCTGAGGAGGGTGTCCATGGGGGTCGCCTTGAACCTTGCGTGCACAAAAACGCCGAGCAGGGCGGGTGGCGCGCTCGGCGGGAGGAGAAGTGGGTGCGAAGAGTGTGAAACGGGAGCGGCCGGCGGGCCGTGGTGGCCCCGCCGGCGCCGAACCGCTTACAGTTTCTGGGATGCGAGGTACTGCGCGTAGTTGCCTTCGGCAACCGACTCCCACTGCACCTGGTCGGCGAGGAAGCGGCTGTAGTCGGGGTAGACCTTCTTCCAGTTGGCGTTCTTCTCGTTGAGCTCGGCATAGACCTCGCGCGACGCCTTGAAGGCGGCGTCCATGAAGTCCTTCGGGAAGCGCGACAGCTTGGCGCCTTCGGCGATCAGCTGCTTGAGCGAGCCGGGGTTGCGGCCGTCGTAGCGCGCCTGACAGGTGACGTGGGCGGCGCGGGAGGCCTGCTCGACGATCGCCTTGTACTCGGCCGACAGGCCGTTCCACTGCTTGTCGTTGATGTACACCGAGAACTGCGTGCTGCCTTCCCACCACGCCGGGAAGTAGTAGTGCTGCGCCACCTTGTGCAGGCCGAGTTTGAGGTCGTCATAGGGGCCGATCCATTCGGCGGCGTCGATCGTGCCCTTCTCCAGCGACTGGTAGATCTCGCCGGCGGGAATGTTCTGCGGCACCGCGCCGAGCTTGGCGAGCACGCGTCCGCCGAAGCCGCCGATGCGCATCTTCAGGCCCTCGATGTCCTTGACCGACTTGATCTCCTTGCGGAACCAGCCGCCCATCTGCGCGCCGGTGTTGCCGCAGGGGAAGTTCACGATGTTGAACTGGGCGTAGAACTCGCGCATCAGCTTGAGGCCGTTGCCCTCGAACATCCACGCGCTCATGGCGCGCGAGGTCATGCCGAAGGGGATCGTGCAGTCGAAGGCGAAGGTCTCGTCCTTGCCGAAGAAGTAGTAGGGCGCGGTGTGGGCGCACTCGATGGTGCCCTGCTGTACCGCGTCGACCACGCCGAAGGCGGGGACGAGCTCGCCCGCCGGGTGCACCGAGATCACGAACTTGCCGCCGGTCGCCTCGGAGACGTACTTGGAGAAGGCTTCGCTCGCGCCGAATACGGTTTCGAGCGACTTCGGGAAGCTGGAGGCCAGGCGCCAGCGGATCTGTTGCTGGGCGTGGACGATGGCCGGCGCGGTACCGGCCGCCAGAATGCCGGCCATGCCGGCGCCCTGCAGGAATTTACGACGTTCCACGGTGTCTCCTTGTCGCGTGAGGTGTGATCGAAACCATCGATGCGATTATAGGAAGACCCGATTCCGGGATGTAATCCACGGAAAACCCTAATGGCGCGGGACTTCGTCATTTTCGATGCACATCGCATCAGGTCCCCGGCAGCTCGTCCAGCGCGTCGGCGAGGTGGCTTTCGTCGGCCCACGCCAGCAATCGCCAGCTCCCGGCCGTGTGTTCGATCCAGTTGAGCGCCGCGTTCGGGATCGCGAAGTCGCGCACGGCTTCGAGCGGCTTGCCGGTGGCCAGGCGGTGGGCGATGTCGAGCACGCCGCCGTGGGTCACCACCACGACCGTCTCGCCGGCGTGGCGTGCGGCGATCTCCGCCAGCGCGCCGTGCACGCGCGCGGCGAGGCCGCCCAGGCTCTCGCCGCCGCCGTCCAGCGCGACCTGCGGCTCACGCCGCTTGAAGTGCTGCCAGGCCTGCGGCTGCTGGCGTTCCGCCTCGTCGAAGGTCAGCCCCTGCAGCACGCCGTAGTGGCGCTCGCGCAGTCGCGCGTCGTGGGTGGCGGCGAGGCCGTGCGCGCGGGCGACCGCTTCGGCGGTCTGGCGTGCGCGCTGCAGGTCGCTGCTGTAGAGCGCGGCGAAGCGCTCGCCGGCGCGCGCGAGGCTGCGCGCGGTGGCCTCGGCCTGGGACAGGCCGCGCGGATTGAGCGGGATGTCGATGTGACCCTGCAGGCGGCGCTCGGCATTCCAGGCGGTTTCGCCATGGCGGACGAGGCAGATCCTGCAGGCATGTGCGGATTGAGGCGAGTTTCGTGTTTTCATCGTCATGGGCGAGCGGCGGTCCGTCGAGGACGGCCCTTGTGGGATAATCGAGAATTTTCAGGCCTGCCGGCTCGCAAAGCGGCACCCGGGCGCCGCGCCGCCCCGGTTTACGGAGTTTCCCCGTGCACTCTCTGCTGCGCTTATCCCGCTTGATCGACTGGATCAACGAACGGGTCGGACGCGCCGTGATGTGGCTGGTGCTGGTCGCCGTGGTGATCAGCGCCGGCAACGCGCTCGTCCGCAAGCTGTTTAACACAAGTTCCAACGCCCTGCTCGAGATCCAGTGGTACCTGTTCGCCGCGATCTTCATGCTCGCCGCGGGCTACACCTTCCTGCGCAACGAGCATGTGCGCATCGACATCCTCACCAGCCGGCTGTCTGCGCGCGGGCAGAACATCGTCGACATCCTCGGCATCCTGTTCTTCCTGCTGCCTATGGCGGTGCTGATCCTGTGGCTGTCGTGGCCGATCGTGATGACCTCGCTGGCCTCGGGCGAGATGTCGCAGAACTCCGGCGGGCTGATCCGCTGGCCGGTGAAGATGCTGCTGCCGCTCGGCCTCGGCCTGCTGGTGCTGCAGGCCCTCTCCGAGCTGGTCAAGCGGATCGCCTTCCTGACCGGTCACGGCCCCAACCCCTTGCAGAAGAAGTCCGCCGGCGCCGCGACCGCGGACCTGGTGGAGGCGATCAAGGCGCAGCGCGGGGGGAGGGCGGAGCCATGACCGAGTTCCTCATCGCCAACATGGCGCCGCTGATGTTCGCGTCCATGATCCTGTTCCTGCTCTTCGGCTTCCCGGTGGCGTTCGCGCTCGCGGCCAACGGCATCCTGTTCGGCCTCGTCGGCATCGAGCTCGGCCTGCTCCACGGCGCGCTCTTCCAGGCCCTGCCCGAGCGCATCTTCGGCATCATGGCCAACGACACCCTGCTCGCGGTGCCCTTCTTCACCTTCATGGGGCTGGTCCTCGAGCGCAGCGGCATGGCCGAGGACCTGCTCGACACCATCGGCCAGCTCTTCGGGCCGATCCGCGGCGGCCTGGCCTTCGCGGTGATCTTCGTCGGCGCGCTGCTCGCCGCGACCACCGGCGTGGTCGCGGCCTCGGTGATCTCGATGGGGCTGATCTCGCTGCCGATCATGCTGCGCTATGGCTACGACCACCGCCTGGCCACCGGCGTGATCGCCGCGTCGGGCACGCTGGCGCAGATCATCCCGCCCTCGCTGGTGCTGATCGTGATGGCCGACCAGCTCGGCCGCAGCGTCGGCGACATGTACCAGGGCGCGCTGCTGCCGGGCCTGGTGCTCACCGGCATGTACGTCGCCTATGTCGCGCTGGTGGCGATCCTGCGGCCGTCCCACGCGCCGGCGATGCCGCTCGAGGCGCGCACGCTGCGCGAGCCCGACGGGGCCAGCGGGATGCGCTCGCTCGCCGTCCTCACCCTGGTGTCGGTCGCGGGAGCCTGGCTCTTCGCCAGCCAGCTCTATCGTGCCGATGCGCCGCGCGACGAGGTCGTGGTGGTGTCGGCCATGGTCGGCATCGGCATCGCCTTCGTGGCGGCGATGATCAACCGGCTGTTCGGCATCGGCCTGCTGTCGCGCATGGCCGAGCGCGTGACCTTCGTGCTGATCCCGCCGCTCGGGCTGATCTTCCTCGTGCTCGGTACCATCTTCATCGGCGTCGCCACGCCGACCGAGGGGGGTGCGATGGGCGCGCTCGGCGCAGTGCTGATGGCGCTCGCGCGCCGCCGCCTGTCGCTGCCGCTGCTCAAGCAGGCGATGGACTCGACCACCAAGCTGTCGTGCTTCGTGATCTTCATCCTGATCGGCTCCAGCGTGTTCGGCCTCACCTTCCGCGGCGTCAACGGCGACCTCTGGGTCGAGCACCTGATGACCTCGCTGCCCGGCGGCCAGACCGGCTTCCTGGTCGCGGTGAACCTGCTCGTCTTCGTGCTCGCCTTCTTCCTCGACTACTTCGAGCTCGCCTTCATCATCGTGCCCCTGCTCGCGCCGGTGGCCGACAAGCTCGGCATCGACCTGATCTGGTTCGGGGTGCTGCTGGCGGTGAACATGCAGACCTCCTTCCTGCATCCGCCCTTCGGCTTCGCCTTGTTTTTCCTGCGCTCGGTGGCCTCCGAGAAGGTGAAGACGGCGTCGATCTACTGGGGGGCGGTGCCCTTCGTGATCATCCAGCTGATCATGGTGGGCCTCATCATCGCCTTCCCCGGGCTGGTGTCCTACGGCGACGCGGGTGCCAAGCCGGTACAGCAGCAGGAGCTCGACCTCGAGCAGCTGCTGCAGGGCGGCGGCGGGGCCGCGCCCGCGGGCGACTCGAGCTCCGATCTCATGCGCCAGCTGCAAGGAAACTGAGCCCACGCACCATGAAAAAGCCGGGCATTGCCCGGCTTTTTCACGCCTGATGCCTGATGCCCCTCAGCGCACCGACTGCATGAAGCGGTCGAAGCCTGCCTCGGCGACGCTGAACCATGCGTTCTGCGATTTGCGGTATTTCTCGAACTCGGTGTAGATCTTCGCCCACGCCGGGTTCTTCGCAGCCTCCTCGGCATACAGCTCGCGCGACACGTCGAAGGCCTTCTTCATGATGTCGTTGGAGAAGTTCTGCAGCTTGACGCCCTGCGCCAGCAGGCGGGCGAGCGCCTGCGGGTTCTTGTGGTCGTACATCGCGGTCATCTGGATGTGCGCCTCGCGCGAGGCGGCGCGGAAGGCAGCCTGGTATTCCTTGGGCAGCTTGTCCCACTCGGCCTTGTTCACATAGAAGTGCACCACCGGGCCCGGCTCCCACCAGCCCGGAGAGTAGTAGTGGGGCGCGACCTTGTAGAAGCCGAGCTTCTCGTCGTCGTAGGGGGCGACCCACTCGGCGGCGTCGATCGTGCCCTTCTCGAGCGAGGGGTAGATGTCGGAGCCGGCGATCTGCTGCGGGATCGCGCCCATGCGCGACATGATCTCGCCCGCGATGCCGGCGATGCGGATCTTCAGGCCCTTGATGTCTTCCAGGGTGTTGATCTGCTTGCGGTACCAGCCGCCCATCTGCACGCCGGTGTTGCCGCCGAGGAAGGAGTAAACGTTGTAGGCGCTGTAGAACTCGTCGAGCAGCTCCTGGCCGCCACCGCCGATGATCCAGGCGTCCATCTGGCGGGCGTTGAGGCCGAAGGGCACGGCGGTGCCGAAGGCGAAGGCCTTGTCCTTGCCGACGTAGTAGTACGAGCACGAGTGGCACATCTCGACCGTACCCTGCTGCACCGCGTCGAGCGCCTGCAGACCGGGGACGATCTCGCCGGCCGGGAAGATGCGGATGTCGAACTTGCCGCCGGTGATCTCGCGCAGGCGGTTGGCGAGGAGTTCGGAACTGCCGTAGAGCGTGTCGATGCTCTTGGGGAAGCTCGAGGTCATGCGCCACTTGACCTCGGGCAGGCCGGTCTGGACGGCCGGGGCGGCGATCGCCGCGGTGGAGGTGACGCCTGCGGCCGCACCGGCGGCGAGGCCGACGCTGGCCTTCTTGAGGAATGAACGACGTTCCACGATTTCTCCTTGTGTTTGGGGACGGATTCAGCGAATTCAGCAAATGATTATAGGCCTCGCTCGCCGACCGGGGCTGGAACGAGCGGCGTTGTCGGGGGCAGGCCTGCAGGCGGGCTCAGCGCCCCGCGACCTTCATGCGCTCGATCAGCACCGAACCGCACAGCTTGGCGCCGCGCGGCAGGGCGTCGTTACCCACCGCGACGATGCTGCGGAACATGTCGCGCAGGTTGCCGGCGATGGTGATCTCCTCGACGGCGTGCTTGATCTTGCCCTTCTCGACCCAGAAGCCTGCCGCACCGCGCGAGTAATCGCCCGTGACGTAATTCACGCCGTGGCCCAGCAGCTCGGTGACGAGCAGGCCGCGATCCATGTGTTTGATGAGGCCGGCGAGGTCGTGCTCGCCCGACTTGACGATGAGGTTGTGCGAGCCGCCAGCGTTGCCGGTGGTCTGCATGCCGAGCTTGCGTGCCGAATAGGTCGACAGGAAGTAGCCGTTGAGTACGCCGTCGCTCACCACCTCGCGATCGTGGGTGACGACGCCGTCGCTGTCGAAGGGGCTGGAGCCGAAAGCCTTCTTCAGGTGCGGGCGCTCGGCGATGCTCACCACCGGCGAGAACACCTGCTGGCCGAGGCTGTCGATCAGGAAGCTCGACTTGCGGTAGAGCGAGCCGCCACTCACTGCCTGCACGAAGTTGCCGACCAGCGCCACCGCGAGCTGCGCCTCGAACAGCACCGGCACCTCGCAGGTGCGGATCTTCTTCGCGCCCAGGCGCGCCAGCGCGCGCTCGCCGGCCAGCCGGCCTACGTCCTCGGCCGCCATCAGCTCGGCGGGATCGCGCCGCGAGTCGTACCAGTACTCGCGCTGCATGCCGTCGCCCTCGCCGGCGATCACCGAGCACGACAGGCCGTGGCGCGTGGTGGCGTAGCCGCCGAGGAAGCCGTGGCTGTTGGCCGACACGAAGTGCGACTGCTGGATCGAGGTGTTCGCGCCTTCCGAATTGGTGATCTTCGGGCTCGTCGCGAAGGCCGCGTCCTCGCAGCGGCGCGCGAGCTCGATCGCCTGCGCGACGTCGATGTTCCACGGATGAAAGAGGTCGAGCTCGGGCATGTCCTTCGCCTTCGCCATCAGCACCGCGTCGGCGAGGCCGGCGCAGGGGTCGGGCGCGGTGAAGCGCGCGATCGACAGCGCCGCCTCCACCGTGGCCTTGAGCGCCTTCTTCGAGAAGTCGGAGGTGCTCGCGTAGCCGCGCTGCTGGCCGAGGTAGACGGTGACCCCGACGCCCTTGTCGCGGTTGTACTCGATGGTGTCGACCTCGCCGCGGCGTACCGCCACCGACTGGCCGAAGCCCTCGGAGACGTCGGTCTCGCAAGACGAGGCGCCGTGCTTGCGGGCGTGTTTGAGGATGTCGGTGGCGATCTCGGCGAGATGCGCCTGCGAGAAGGAGAAGCCTTGGCTGGACATGGGCGGGCCGGGTGCGTGCAAAGGCTATAATCTTACCCCGATCGAGCCAGCCCCCCATGCAAGCAATGCGCCACCACCAATCCGACCCCGCGGACGAGGACGACTTCCTCGAACCGCCGAGCAAGAGCAGCCGCAAGCGCGAGATGCAGGCGCTGCAGGACCTCGGCGAGCAGCTCGTCGCGCTCTCGCCCGAGCGCCTCAAGAAGGTGCCGCTGCCCGAGACCCTGTACGAGGCCATCCGTGCCGCCCAGGGCTTCAAGATGGAGGCGCGCCGCCGCCAGCTGCAGTACATCGGCAAGCTGATGCGCAAGATCGACCCCGAGCCCATCCAGGCCCAGCTCGAGATCTTCGCCGGCAACTCGGCCGCCGAGGTGGCGAAGATGCATCGCCTCGAGCGCCTGCGCGAGCAGCTGCTCGAGGACGAGCAGACCATCGGCACCATCGCCGAGACCTGGCCCGAGGCCGACCTGCAGTATCTGCGCACCCTGCGCCGCAACGCCTTGAAGGAGCGCGAGGCCGCCAGGCCGCGGAAGTCCTTCCGCGAGATCTTCCGCGTGCTGCGCGAGCTGCAGGATGCGAGCGACGCCGCCGCCGAGGCGGCACAGACCCCGTCCGACGAGGACGCCGCAGAACAGGGACCGAACCCATGAGCGAACCCATCCGCATCGGCCTGGTGTCGATCAGCGACCGCGCCTCCGACGGCACCTACGAAGACCAGGGCATCCCCGCGCTGCAGGACTGGCTGGGCAAGGCGCTCACCTCGCCGTGGAGCGCCGAGACCCGCCTGATCCCCGACGAGCGCGCGCTGATCGAGCGCACCCTGGTCGAGCTGGTCGACACCGCCGGCTGCAGCCTGGTGCTCACCACCGGCGGCACCGGCCCGGCGGTGCGCGACGTCACCCCCGAGGCCACGCTCGCCATCGGCGACAAGGAGATGCCCGGCTTCGGAGAGGAGATGCGCCGCATCAGCCTCAACTTCGTGCCCACCGCCATCCTGTCGCGCCAGGTCGCGGTCATCCGCGGCAAGTGCCTGATCATCAACCTGCCCGGCCAGCCCAAGTCGATCCGCGAGACGCTCGAGGGCGTGCGCGACGCCGACGGCAGCGTGCGCCACCTCGGCATCTTCGCCGCGGTCCCGTACTGCATCGACCTCGTCGGTGGCCCCTACATCGAGACCGACGACGCGGTGATCAAGGCCTTCCGCCCCAAGCACGCGATCCGGCCGAAGCAGGGCTGAATCCGGTGAGCGCATCCCCCGATCGCGTCGCTGGCGCGTCCCCGGATGGCGTCGCGAGCGCAGCCCTTGATGCCCTGGCCGCCGCCAAGCAGGCGAAGCTTGCGACGCCGCATCCGCAGCCAGCGGGCAAGCCAGGCGAACCCGCGCGGATCGTGTGGGAAGAGGTGGCGGGCGCCGAGGGCGCGGCGCGCACCTGCCAGGCGCGCTGGCGCTCCGAGAGCGGCCAGGCGCCGCCGCGCCGCGTGGTGGTCGCCGACGACACCATGAAGGCGGACACCGCCTGGCGGCTCGCCTGCGAGGGCACGGCGCTGCTGTGGCGCGGCGACTACCACAACGCCCGCCAGCTGCTGCAGGCGATGGCGCGGCGCGCCGACGGCCGCGCGCGCAAGCCGGGCAAGGCGGCGAGGCC
>NZ_AMXF01000134.1 GCF_000310225.1 Thauera phenylacetica B4P | reverse complement strand
TGAACCATCGCGCCTCCCGGGCCTCCCGTACGAGCCGCTTTCGCGCCGGCCGGCGCGCCTGCACAACGCACCCCGCCCGGCGGGTTGTAGGAGCGCCCACAGGCGCGAATCGGGCGGCGAAACAATCGGCGTGCTCGAAAACGCCCACCGCCGCCTTCGCGCCTGCCGGCGCTCCTACATGAACCATCGCGCCTCCCGGGCCTCCCGTACGAGCCGCTTTCGCGCCGGCCGGCGCGCCTGCACAACGCACCCCGCCCGGCGGGCTGTAGGAGCGCCCACAGGCGCGAATCGGGCGGCGAAACAATCGGCGCGCCCGAAAACGCCCACCGCCGCCTTCGGGCCTGCCGGCGCTCCTACATGAACCATCGCGCCTGCCGGGCCTCCTGTAGGAGCGCCGGCAGGCGCGAACCTCCGGCGCTCGATCGGGCGCGCTGTCTTACTTGCTCTTGATCATCGTACCGACGCCGTGGTCGGTGAGGATCTCGAGCAGCAGGCAGTGTTCTACGCGGCCGTCGATGATGTGAACCGACTTCACGCCGTTGCGCGCCGCGTCCAGCGCCGAGCCGATCTTGGGCAGCATGCCGCCCGACAGCGTGCCGTCGGCGACCAGGTCGTCGATCTGGCGCGGGGTCAGCCCGGTGAGCAGGTTGCCCGCCTTGTCGAGCACGCCCGGGGTGTTGGTGAGCAGCACCAGCTTCTCGGCGTGAAGGATCTCGGCGAGCTTGCCGGCGACCACGTCGGCGTTGATGTTGTAGGTCTCGCCCTCCTCGCCCACGCCGATCGGCGCGATCACCGGGATGAAGTCGCCCTGGTCGAGGAAGGAGATCAGACTGGGATCGATGCCGGTGATCTCGCCCACCTGGCCGACGTCGATCAGGTCGCCCACCGGGGCGCCGTGCTTCTGCATCAGCAGCTTCTTGGCGCGGATGAAGCCGGCGTCCTTGCCGGTGAGGCCCACCGCCTTGCCGCCGTGCTTGTTGATCAGGTTGACGATCTCCTTGTTCACCTGGCCGCCGAGCACCATCTCGACCACCTCCATGGTCTCGGCGTCGGTCACGCGCATGCCCTGGATGAACTCGCCCTTCTTGCCCATGCGGGTGAGCAGGTTCTCGATCTGCGGGCCGCCGCCGTGCACCACCACCGGGTTGAGGCCGACCAGCTTGAGCAGCACCACGTCGCGCGCGAAGCAATCCTTGAGGTGCGGATCGGTCATCGCGTTGCCACCGTACTTGATGACGATGGTCTTGTCGAAGAAGCGTTTGATGTAGGGCAGCGCCTCGGCGAGGATCTCGGCCTTGCGGGCGGGCGTGACGTCTTGCTGGTGAACGGGCTGGGTCATCGGGAGACTCCTTGATCGGACAGCGGGATTCTAGTGGCCAGCCCGCGGAACCGGAAGTGCACTGCAGCAAAGGGCGGCGGCGCAGCCTACAGAATACACACTCGCTATTCGAATCGTCGAAACATTCAATTGGAACTATTGAGCCGGATCGCCGACACTGAACTCACCGGACATGGCGGCCACGCCGCCGAGCTCAAGGAGGATCCCCATCATGGTCGATAAGGTCGCTCGCCTGCATTTCCAGCATGCCAGCCCGGCCGGCGCCCTGCGCATGCTCAGCGGCTGGCTGATCGCCGTCACCGGCCTGGCGCTGCTCGTCGCCCAACTCGTGCGCAGCGTCGAGGGCTTCGAGCTGGCCGTCTCGGGTGCGGTGGCGGGCGGCGCGATGGCGGCCGCGGCGACCGCGCTGGGTGCGGTGCCGCTGCTGGTCGTGCGCCAGATCGGCGCCAGCGTCCAGGGCATGCTGCTCGGCTTCGGCGCCGGCGTCATGCTCGCCGCGAGCGTGTTCTCGCTGCTGCTACCCGGCTTCGACGCCGCGCTCGCGCACACCGGCACGGAGACCGGGGCCGCGCTGCTGGTGGCGTTCGGCGTGCTGCTCGGCGCCGGCGGCCTGCTCGCGATGGATCGCGCCCTGCCGCACACACACTTCCCGGAAGGTCGGCGCAGCGGCGCCGCGGTGTGGCTGTTCGTGTTCGCGATCGCGGTGCACAACATCCCCGAAGGCCTGGCGATCGGCGTGGCGGCCGGCCTCGAAGGTAGCGGCGCAGGCTCGGGCGACGCGGTCGCGGCCGGCATCTCGCTGCAGAACGTGCCCGAAGGCCTGATCGTCGCGATCGCCCTGGTGGCGGCGGGCTACGGGCGCTGGTTCGCCTTCGGCGTGGCCGCGGTGTCGGGCCTGATCGAGCCGATCGCGGCGATCGCCGGCTCGATGATGGTGTCGGTCTCGGCGACCATCCTGCCCTGGGGCCTGGCCGGCGCGGCCGGTGCGATGCTGTTCGTGGTCAGCCACGAGATCATCCCCGAGTCGCACCGCCGCGGCCACGAGACCCTGGCCACCGGCGGCCTGATGGTCGGCTTCGTGATGATGATGCTGATGGATACGCTGGTGGCGTGAGGGGTCAGGAGTGAGGCGCCAGGCGCTAGGCGAAAAAGGCGAAGGGCGCTCCGAGGAGCGCCCTTCTTGTGTTCGGGGTGGCGAGCCTGACCCCCGGCACTTGCAGGGAGCGGCTGTGGCTGCTGCCTTCCGGCCCTGACCAGGTTCACCGCGCTGCAATGCGGGGAGACCCGCCACGGCCGGCATTGTAGCAGCACCCCGGCCGCTGCGGTGCGGCAAAGCGATCGTACCTCGGGCAATCGCAACAACCGACCGGCCCGCTCCCACAGCGCAGGCGCCGGGCGCGCGCGGCACCTGCCGCGAACACCCGTCGATCGCGATCAGCCCTTGAGCTCGGGGAAGTCTTCCTCGAAGAACTCCAGCTCGCCGCGGGCGGCCTCGCCGCGCGCTTCCTCGGCCTTGCGCAGCTCGACGCGGCGGATCTTGCCCGAGATGGTCTTGGGCAGGTCCGCGAAGGACAGGCGGCGGATGCGCTTGTACGGGGCCAGGCGTTCGCGGGTGAAGGCGAAGATGTCCTTGGCCAGCTCGCGGCTCGGCTCCTGGCCGGCGACCAGGATCACGAAGGCCTTGGGCACCGCCAGGCGCACCGGGTCCGGGCTGGGCACCACCGCGGCTTCGGCGACGGCCGGGTGCTCGATCAGCACGCTCTCGAGCTCGAAGGGGCTGATGCGGTAGTCGGAAGCCTTGAACACGTCGTCGGCGCGACCGACGTAGGTGATGTAGCCCTCGTCGTCGATGCTGGCGACGTCGCCGGTGCGGTAGTGGCCGTCACGCATGACCTCGGCGGTCTTGGCCGCGTCGCCGGCGTAGCCGACCATCAGGCCGACCGGGCGGTGCTCGCCCATCACCAGCGCGACCTCGCCCTCGACCGAGGGCTTGCTCTCCGCATCCAGCAGGGCGATCTTGTAGCCGGGCAGCGGGCGGCCCATGGAACCGGGCTTGAGCGGCTGATCGGGCGTGTTGCCGATCTGCGCGGTGGTCTCCGTCTGGCCGAAACCGTCGCGGATGGTGATGCCCCAGGCCTTCTTCACCTGCTCGATGACCTCGGGGTTGAGCGGCTCGCCGGCGCCGATGAGCTCGCGCAGCTTGGTCTTCACCGCGGCCAGGTCCTGCTGGATCAGCATGCGCCACACGGTCGGGGGCGCGCACATGGTGGTGACCTCGTACTTCACCAGCACGTCGAGCAGCGCGGCCGCGTTGAAGCGGTTGTAGTTGTACAGGAACACGCAGGCGCCGGCGTTCCAGGGCGCGAAGAAGCAGCTCCAGGCGTGCTTGGCCCAGCCCGGCGACGAGATGTTCATGTGGCGGTCGTTGGGCTTGAGGCCGATCCAGTACATCGTCGACAGGTGGCCGACGGGGTAGGACTGGTGGGTGTGCAGCACCAGCTTGGGCTTGGAGGTGGTGCCCGAGGTGAAGTACAGCAGCAGCGGATCGTCCACGCGGGTCACGCCGTCCGGGATGAACACGTCGGACTCGGCCGCGGCCTCCTCGAAGGCCTTCCAGCCCGCGGGCGCGCCGCCCACGGCGATGCGGCCGAAGCTGCCGGGCAGGCTCTCGAACTTGTCGGTGTGCGCCTTGCCGATCACCACGTGCCTGACCTGGCCGCGCTCGACGCGGTCCACCAGGTCTTCCGGGGTCAGCAGCGTGGTGGCGGGGATCACCACCGCGCCGAGCTTGATCGCGGCGAGCATGGTCTCCCACAGCGGCACTTCGTTGCCGAGCATGATCAGGATGCGCTCGCCGCGCTTGACGCCCTGCTTGCGCAGCCAGTTGGCGACGCGGTTCGAGCGCGCCGACATCTCGGCAAAGGACAGCTTCGCCTCGCTGCCGTCTTCCTCGATGATCCACAGCGCCGGGTTGTCGTTGCCCTTGGCCATCGAGTCGAAGTAATCCAGCGCCCAGTTGAACTCCTTCAGCTTGGGCCACTTGAAGCCGGCGTAGGCCGTCGCGTAGTCGCTGCGGTGCTGCAGCAGAAAATCGCGTGCGGCGAGAAATTCATTGACTGCGCTCATGGTTCTCTCCTCTCCAGGACGTCGTTGAAATGCTGCAGGCGGCTGACTTCCCGCCCAATTCCGCTATGTTACGTTGACGTTAACGCAGCGCACCATTCTTGATTGAAATTATGTTTCCGTACAGGAAAGCACGCCACGCGCCGGCACCCGCGCTAGCCGCCCGAGACGAAGGGCTGCCGAGCACCGCATCTGCAATCGATATACTTGCACCTCTCCGGCGATTCTCGCCTCCGAACATGCAAGGAGCAACCATGCCCCAGCCCTCGTCCCGTCTGCAAGCGCGCTATGGCAGCGACTCGGTTCCTGCCGAGATCGCCCTCAACCCGCTGATCGAGCACCTGCTCGACCACCGCTCGGTGCGCGCCTACCTGCCCGACCCGGTCACCGACGCCGAGCTCGCCGCGATCGTCGCTGCCGCGCAGTCGGCGGCGAGCTCATCCAACCTCAACGTGTGGAGCGTGGTTGCGGTGCGCGACGCCGAGCGCCGCGCCAGGCTGGCCGAGCTCGCCGGCAACCAGGCCCACGTGCGCGAGGCGCCGCTGCAGCTCGTGTGGCTCGCCGACCTCGCCCGCCTGCGCCGCATCGCCACCGCCCTGGAACGCCCGGCCGAGGGCCTCGACTACCTCGAGATGTTCCTCACCGGCGTCATCGACGCCGCGCTCGCCGCGCAGAACGGCGCCGCGGCGGCCGAGTCGCTCGGCCTGGGCATGGTGTACATCGGCGGCATGCGCAACCGCCCCGAGGAGGTCGCCGAGCTGCTCGGCCTGCCGCCCGGCGTGTTCGCGGTGTTCGGCATGTGCGTCGGCCGCCCCGATCCGGCGCGCCCGGCCGACATCAAGCCGCGCCCGCCGCAGGCGGTGGTACTGCACCACGAACGCTACGCGCTCGACGCCCAGGACGCCGGCATCGCCGCCTACGACCGCGCGATGGAGCGCTTCTACGCGGAGCAGAAGATGAACGTGCACGGCACCTGGAGCGTGCACTCGTCCAAGCGCATCGCCGGCCCCGAGACCCTGTCCGGCCGCCACCGCCTGGTCGAGGCGCTCAACGCGCTCGGCTTCGCGCTCAAGTAAGGCAAGCCCCTCCCGCCCGTTCCTCCTGCCCGAGAAGGATCCGCCATGCGCACCCGCAACACCACGCTGACCACCGACCAGAAGGCCCTCGCGGTCAACCTCGACAAGTACAAGTACGGCTCCATCGTCGAGATCGGCGCCGGGCAGGAGGTGGCGCGTCGCTTCTTCCACGTCGGCGCCGCCGCCGGCACCATCGCCAAGACCATGTCGGCCTACGACATGGCGGTCAGCGACGACATCTACGGCCACGTCGACCGCTACGTCAGCCGTGCCCGCCTGCTGCAGATGCTCGACAAGGAGTTCACCCAGGTCGTCGCGCGGCTGGCCCACGTGCGGCCCAGGAACACCACCTTCTTCGCCTACGCCGCCACCGTCACCGCGCGCAGCTTCAAGCAGAAGAACGAGTGCCACGGCTGGATCGGCATCCGCCTGCAGCTGCACCCGGGCGCCGAGCCGAGCGACGTGGTCATGCACGTGCGCATGCTCGACAACGACAACGCGCTGCAGTCCGAGGCGCTCGGCATCCTCGGCGTCAACCTCATCCACGGCGCCTTCTTCCACCACGACCAGCCCGAGTGGGTGGTGGAGGGGCTCGCCGACGGGCTCGGCTCCGAGCGCATCGAGGTCGACCTCATCCACTTCTCCGGCCCCTACTTCGAGGAAGTGGAGAACCGCCTGATGAACCTGCACCTGATCCGCAGCTGGCTCACGCGCGCGGTGGTGTTCAACCCGCAGGGCGAGGTGGTGGTGCCGGGCGAGCTCCTCTACCGCAAGCCGGTGATGGTCATGCGCGGCAGCTTCAAGCCGGTCACCCTGGTCAATGTGGACATGATGAGCGCCGGCGTGCGCCAGTTCAGCCAGCTCGCCGCGGTCGACGACAACGAGATCGTCTCGCTCGCCGAGATCACCATGAACTCGCTGATCAGCGGCGACAACGTGGACGGCGCCGACTTCCTCGCCCGCATCGACCTGCTCGCCTCGCAGGGCTACACGGTGATGATCTCGGACTACGTGCGCTTCTTCCGCCTGCGCGCCTACCTCCGGCGCTACACGCAAAAGCCGATCGGCATCGTGCTGTCGGTGCGCGACTTCCAGTTCCTGTTCGACGAGAAATACTACGAGGGCCTGGAGGGCGGCATCCTCGAGGCCTTCGGCAAGCTCTTCCCGGACAACACCCACGTCTATGTGTACCCGTCGCGCCCGCGCGGCACCGACGCCTCGGCCACGGTCACCCTCGACAACGTGGCCGTCCCCGACAACCTGCGCCACCTGCTCGCCCACCTCAAGGAGAACGACAAGCTGGTCGCGGTGCAGCCGCACGACGACACCCACCTGCACATCGACATCGGCGAGGTGCTGGCCGGCCTGCGCCGCGGCCGCGGCGAGTGGGAGGCCGACGTGCCCGAGGCGGTTGCGCAGCGCATCATCGACAAGCGCCTGCTCGGCTACGACACCGAGTGAGCCGCCCCCGCGCGCGCCTGCACACCCGAGGACCCTGCCCTGCGCGGGGTCTTTTTTTGAACTTCGGCGGCCGGCGCGGTCTGTTTTAATGCGGCGCAACATCCGCGCCGCAGCCTTCTTCCTTTCGATCCCGCGCCCGCGCAATCCTGCGCGCGGCGCATCCGCACCGGCCCGGAGCACGGACATGAGCCCGCGAACCGCCCCGCTCTCCCCCCTCGAACACGCCCACGCCCGCGCCGCCGACGAGGTCCTGTCGGCGCTGGACAGCTGCCCGGCGGGCCTGTCCGCGGACGAGGCCGCGCGCCGCCTCGCCGAGGTCGGCCCCAACCGCCTACCGCAGCCGCCCCGGGAAGGACTGCTGAAGCGCTTCTTCAAGCACTTCAACGACGTGCTCATCTACGTGCTGCTGGGCGCCGCCGCGATCACTGCGGCCCTCGGCCACTGGATCGACACCGGCGTCATCCTTGGCGTGGTGGTCATCAACGCCCTCATCGGCTTCATCCAGGAGGGCAAGGCCGAAGAGGCGCTCGAGGGCATCCGCAAGATGCTGTCGGTGCATGCGCACGCCCGCCGCGACGGGCAGTGGTCCGAGATCGAGGCCGACGACCTGGTGCCGGGCGACATCGTGCGCCTGCGCTCGGGCGACCGCGTGCCGGCCGACCTGCGCCTGGTCGAGGCCACCAACCTGCGCATCGAGGAGTCGGCGCTGACCGGCGAATCGGTGCCGGCGGACAAGAACACCGATGCGGTCGCCCCTGACGCCGGCGTCGGCGACCGCTTCAGCATGGCCTACTCCGGCACCCTGGTCGCCGCCGGTCGTGGCATCGGCGTGGTCACAGCCACCGGCCCGAACACCGAGCTCGGCCGCATCAACCGCATGATCGCCGAGGTGCAGACCCTGCAGACCCCGCTCACGCGGCAGATGGCGCAGTTCAGCAAGATCCTGTCGGTGGTCATCGTCGCGCTCGCAGTGCTCATGCTCGGCATCGGCTTCAGCCTGCACGACTTCCCGCTCGCCGAGCTCTTCCTGGCTGCAATCGGCTTCGCGGTCGCGGCCATCCCCGAGGGCCTGCCCGCCATCCTCACCATCACGCTCGCCCTCGGCGTGCAGCGCATGGCGCATCGCAACGCCATCACGCGCAAGCTCACCGCAGTCGAAACGCTCGGCTCGGTCACCGTGATCTGCTCGGACAAGACCGGCACGCTCACGAAGAACGAGATGACCGCGCGCCACGTCGTCACCCGCGGCGGCGCTTACGACGTCAGCGGCACCGGCTACCGGCCCGAGGGCGAGATCACCCTCGAGGGCAAGGCCGCCCGCCTGGACGACCACGGCCACCTGCACGCGGTGATCGAGGTCATCGCGGTCGCCAACGACACCCATGTCGCCGAGGAAAACGGCCAGTGGAAGGTGACCGGCGAACCCACCGAGGGCGCGCTGCGCGCCCTCTCGCACAAGGCCGGTTTCGACGCCGAGGCCCACGAACGCCACGCCAGCATCCCCTTCGAGTCGGCCAACAAGTTCATGGCCACGCTCAACACCACCCCCGGCGGGCAGCGCCGCATCCTGTTGAAGGGTGCACCCGACCGCCTGCTCGACCGCTGCCACCAGGAGCTCGGCACCGGTGGCGAGCTCGAGCCCCTCGATCGCGCGTTCTGGGAAGCGCACATCGACGCGCTGAGCGCCGACGGCCTGCGCGTGCTCGCCGCCGCGGCGCGCGAGGTATCCGCCAGCAAGGACGCGCTCGCGCTCGAGGACCTCGAGGAGGACATGGTCTTCCTCGGCCTCATCGGCATCATCGACCCGCCCCGCCCCGAGGCGATCGAGGCGATCCGCTCCTGCCACGAGGCCGGCATCCGCGTGAAGATGATCACCGGCGACCACGCCGGCACCGCACGCGCGATCGGCATCGAGATGGGCCTGGGCACGGCCGACACGCTGAAGGTGATCTCCGGCGCCGAGATCGAGACCGCCAGCGACGAGGAACTGCAACGGATCGCCCACGACTGCGACATCTTCGCCCGCACCAGCCCCGAGCACAAGCTGCGCCTGGTCAAGGCCCTGCAGGCGCGCGGCGAGGTGGTGGCGATGACCGGCGACGGCGTGAACGACGCCCCCGCGCTCAAGCGCGCCGACGTCGGCGTGGCCATGGGCATCAAGGGCACCGAGGCCACCAAGGAGGCCGCCGAGATCGTGCTCGCCGACGACAACTTCTCGACCATCGAGCGCGCGGTCGAGGAAGGCCGCACGATCTACGACAACCTGCGCAAGGCCATCCTCTTCATCCTGCCCACCAACGGCGCCCAGGGCTTCGTGATGCTCGCCGCGGTGGTGCTCGGCCTCACCCTGCCGCTCACGCCGGTGCAGATTTTGTGGGTGAACATGGTGGTGGCGGTCACGCTCGCGCTCGCGCTCGCCTTCGAGCCCGCCGAGCCGGGCGTCATGCAGCGCCCGCCGCGCAAGCCCGGCGCGCCGATCATGGACCGCGCGATGCTGTGGCGGGTGGGCTTCGTGTCGCTGCTGATCGGCGGCGTCACCATCGTCTCCTTCGAGTATTCGCTGCTGCAGGGCATGGAGCTGCAGGCGGCGCGCACGATGGCGGTCAACACCCTGGTGGTGGCCCAGGCCTGGTACCTCTTCAACAGCCGCTTCCTCAGCGCCTCCAGCCTCTCGCCGGCGCGCCTGTTCACCAACCCGGCGGCGCAGGTCTCGGTGCTGATCCTCACCCTGCTGCAGCTCGGCTTCGTCTACCTGCCCTTCATGAACACCTGGTTCGGCACCACCCCGCTCGCCCTCGAATACTGGCTGCCGCCGCTCGCGATCGGCGCGGGAGTCTTCCTCGTGATCGAGGCCGAGAAGGCGCTGCTGCGCCGACGCGGGGCCCGGGCCGGCTGAGCGGGCGCGGCGCGCCCCTTGGCGAAACCCCTGATTTGCCGGGCATACGCGGCGGAACTACATTTGCATGAAAGCTCCGCCGCGACCGCCGGCCCGGCCCCGCCGGGCGCAGGCTGGGCGCTCGCCCCCTGCAGGCCCCGATGACCCCGGACCAGACCCTCATCCTCGCCATCCTCGCCGCCACCGTCGGCATGTTCCTGTGGGGGCGCTGGCGCCACGACATGGTCGCGGCCGGCGCCCTGCTCGCCTGCGTGCTCGCCGGGCTGGTCGCCCCCGCCGCGGCCTTCGCCGGCTTCGGTCATCCCGCGGTGGTCACCGTGGCCTGCGTGCTGGTGCTCAGCAGCGGCTTGCAGCGCACCGGGGCGGTCGACGCCCTCACCCGCCGCGTGCTGCCCGGCGGCGCCGGCCCGACGCTCAGCATCGCGGCGCTGTGCGTGCTCGCTGCCGTGCTGTCGGCCTTCATGAACAACGTCGGCGCGCTCGCGCTGTTGATGCCGGTCGCAGTGCAGATCGCCGGCCGCCTGGCGCTGCCGCCCGGCAAGCTGCTGATGCCGCTCGCCTTCGCCTCCATCCTCGGCGGCACCACCACCCTGATCGGCACCCCGCCCAACCTGATCATCTCGGGCTTCCGCGCCAACCAGTCCGGCCAGGGCGGCTTCGCGATGTTCGACTTCGGCCTCGCCGGCGTTCCGCTCACGCTCGCCGGCCTCGCCTTCATCGCCCTGCTCGGCTGGCGCCTCGTGCCCGCGCGCGCGCAGCCCGGGGCGGCCGGCTTCGACACCGGCGCCTACCTCACCGAGGCGCGCGTACCCGAGGGCAGCAAGGCCGCCGGCATGCGCCTGCGCGAGATCGAGCTGGAGCTCGACGCCGCCGACGCGCAGATCGTCGGCCTGGTGCGCAACGAAGTGAAGATGAACGCCCCGAGCGGCGGCCGGGTCGTGCGCGCCGGCGACATCCTCGTCATCGAGGCCGAGGTCGGCGCGCTCCCCGGCGTGCTGTCGGCGCTGGGTCTCGAGCTCGAGGAGGCCGCAGCCGCGCCCGCCCCCGCGGACAGCGCGGCCGACGCAGCGCCCGAGGACACCGGCGCGCCGGCCGACGACGCCCCC
>NZ_AMXF01000133.1 GCF_000310225.1 Thauera phenylacetica B4P | reverse complement strand
TGCCGGCCGCGCAGCGGCTGAGCGTGCGCGCCCCGGCGATCAGGCCGCGCGCGGCAGCGGGCTCTGCGGCAGCGGCGGCAGGCCGATGGTGGCGCGCAGCTCGTCGCACTTCGGGTTGGGGGTACCGTCCTCGAAGTAGACGGGAAATTCGCGACAGGGTGTGGGGCGGTTTGCGTAGATCGAACACGCCACGCCACGCCCCACTTCGCCGGTGAGTGCGCTGCAGCGCCGCGGCACCTGGTTGCTCCCCTTCATGCAGCGCAGGTTGTGGTTCAGCTTCTCGGTCATCTCCGCCGGCACGAAGCCGCCCGGCGCGTCGTCCGCCTCGGCCCAATAGAACGAGATCCGGAAGTGCGTGCAGCAGATGCAGCAGTCGAGGCAGGGGTTGAAGTCGTCCATGAAAGGAGCGCGCAGAGGACCGGCCGACGGCCGCGGGGGACGCATTCTAGCGCCGCCCGAACGCCCGAAAAGGGGAGTAAAGCGCTTTGTTTTCAGCGACCTGGAAGCATTTTCCGAAACATTTCCAGCAGTGGAGAATCGCCTCGCATCGCACCCGCCGCCCCTTCCCCACCGCAGCCCCCTACAGGAGCGGCCGCAGCCGCGAAAAGGACCGCCGAACAACCGACGCGGCCGGCGCTGCCCACCGCCGCAGTCACACCCACCACCGCTCCTGCGGGGGCATCGACACCGCGGAAGGACGGCTAGCGGACACCGGCAACCGGCAACCGGGCCCCAGTCCCCCGCCCGCCCGCATCGCCCCTGTAGGAGCGGCGGCAGCCGCGAAAACGGCCGCCGAGCAACCGACGCGACCGACGCGGCCAACCACCGCCGGCGCTCCTGCCCGGCGGCCGGAGCGCCTCACTCCTGACGCCTCAGCCCTCCGCCTCGCCCTCGCCCTCCGCCTCGGCGCCGTTGGCGCCGCAGCACTTCTTGTACTTCTTGCCGCTGCCGCAGGGGCAGGGGTCGTTGCGGCCGGGGCCGGCGCTGGCGGGCTTGCGCGGGGCCTCGGTCGACAGCGGCTCGGCGGCCGGCAGGCCGAGGTCGCGCCAGTGGGCGAAGATGTCGTTGACCGCCTCGCCGACGTCGGCGAGCCAGCCCAGGCGGGTCTCGTCGTCGGCCTTGGCGGCGTCCTCCTCGCCCCAGGGCGCGAGCACCTCGTCGAGGGTCTCGCGCACGGCCTCGACCGCCTCGGCGTCCAGCCCCTCCTCCCAGCCCTCCGGCCACAGGTCCACGCCCTGCGCGAATCCATCCACCCAGGCCTCGCCGAGCTTGAGCCCGTCACCCTCGGCGACCGCGAAGCAGAACGGCTCCCAGCACGCCTCGTCCTCGTCGTCCAGGCCGAGCGTGGCCAGCAGCTCGTTGTGATAGGCCTTCACCAGCCGGATCGCGCGCTGCAATCCGCTGCCCGAGCCGAAGCCGGCCTCGTCGCCGTGCGCCGACCACACGCCGGGCATCCAGCGCTCGGGCGCGATCGGCCGCGGCGAGATCATCACGCCGGCGAGGTAGCCGTCGAGTATCTCGAGGTCCATGCAGTCCTCGGGGACGATGTCCGAGGTGAGGATCTCTTCCAGCGCCTCGAAATCCTCGTCGCTCATCGTGCGCAGCGCGGACGCGTCCACGCCCTTATCTTCCATACCGTTCATGGCAATCTCCTGTGACCGGCGCCAAGGGTGGCCCAAGGCGGCGCGGCGGGCAAGCACGATCTTGCGGAATCAGCCGGCAGCCGCGAGATCCAGCCCGATGCGATACAGCGGCTGCCCCGAGTCTCGGTACTTGCGCTCGAAGGGGGTCAGCGGCGTGACCGCCTCGAAGCCTTCCCACGCCACCTCGCGCCCCAGCGCGAGGCCGAGCGCGCAGGCGAATTCCTCGATGTAGACCTTCCAGTTGCTGCGGCATTCCAGCACCCCGCCGAGGCGCGGGATCCACGGGAACACCGGGTGCGCATGCCAGCGCCGGCCGAGGTGGCCGATCTTGGGCCAGGGGTTGGGGTAGAGGAGGTAGTGGCGCGCCAGGCGCAGCCCGGCCTCGTCGAGCAGGCGCCAGAAGTCGACCAGGTCGGCGCGCACGAAGACCATGTTCTTCGGCAGCAGCGCCTCGGGATAGGGCTTGCGGCGGGCGAGCCGGTCGGCGGACTGGTCGACGCCGATCACCCAGTGGTCGGCAAACTGGCGCGCGATCTGGATGGTGCTGTGGCCGACGCCGCAGCCGGCGTCGAGGATCAGCGGGGCGCGGCGGTCCCAGCCGGCGAGCGCCTCGGCGAGCGCGGCGCGGTTGTAGTCGGTGCAGGGCTTGCGGAAGGGATGCTCGAGGTGCTTGCGCACGCGCTCGGCGAGCGCCTCGTGCACGCCCTGCTGGGCGCTCTGCGGGATGCGGGAGTTGGCGTAGCTCATCGGGCCGGTCTCATCGGTCGGGACACGTCGTGGGGCAGGTCTGCCGGGGCGCGTCGACAGCGGCGACGGGCGGGAGGTCGCGCGCGGGGATGCCATGGCGGCGCAGCTCCTCGTTCATGCGCGCGGGGTGGACCACGCGGCGCACGGCCTCGTGCAGCCGGCCCGCCGCGGGGTAGTTGCGCCGCAGCATGCCCAGCCACAGCTTGAGCCGGCCGCAGGCGTGCACCGGCGCGGCGCGCCCCTGCACGCCCTCCCAGTAGCGCAGGAGCTGCGGCTGCAGCTCGACCCAGTCGCGCTCGTCCGGCTCGGGGGCGCGCTCGCCGCGGATACGGCGCGCAAGCCAGGGATCGGACACCGCGCCGCGGCCAATCATCACGTCCGCGGCGGCGGAGACCGCGCGGCAGCGCGCCCAGTCGTGCACGCTCCACACCTCGCCGTTGGCCGTCACCGGCACGCGCACTGCGTCACCGATGCGCGCCACCCACTCCCAGTGCGCGGGCGCGCGGTAGCCCTGCTCGCGGGTGCGCGCATGCACCACGATGGCCTGCGCGCCGCCTTCGGCGAGCGCCTGCGCGCAATCGAGCGCGCGCGAGGGGTCGGTGATGCCCAGGCGCATCTTCGCGCTCACCGGGATGTCCGCGGGCACGGCGGCGCGCACCGCGGCGGCGATGTCGTGCAGCAGGCGCGGGCGGTCGAGCAGCATCGCACCGCCCCCGTGGCGGTTCACCACCTTGGCCGGGCAGCCGAAGTTGAGGTCGATGCCGTGCGGACTCAGCGCGGCCAGGCACGCCGCGTTCGCGGCGAGCAGGGCCGGATCGCTGCCGAGCAGCTGCACCGCCACCGGGGTGCCCGCAGCGGTGCGGCTGCCGTGGAGGATCTCGGGGCAGATGCGCTCGAACATGCGTCGCGGCAGCAGGGTGCCGGAGACGCGGACGAACTCCGACACCGCGAGGTCGTAGCCGCCGATCGCGGTCAACACGTCGCGCAGCACGAAATCGGCCACGCCCTCCATGGGCGCGAGCAGCAGGCGCACGCTGGGTCCCCTTCGCTGGTTGATCAGGCGCGCGATTGTACCGGTCGCTGGCCGAAAAACCGCCCCGGCGCGGCCTCCGGGGCGTGTTTTTCCTTGTCAGGATCGGGCGGCTGACGGATAATGCCGCCCTTTACGACACAGGGCGGTCACAACCTCCGCCCGCAAGATTCAGGAAACCACCATGAAAGCGGACATCCATCCCAAGTACGCCGACGTCAGCGTCACCTGCTCGTGCGGCAACACCTTCGTGACGCGCTCGACCATGGGCAAGCCCCAGTACCACGTCGAAGTGTGCTCGGCCTGCCACCCGTTCTACACCGGCAAGCAGAAGATCGTCGACACCGCCGGCCGCGTCGAGCGCTTCCGCCAGAAGTACGGCAACGTCCAGCGCGCGAGCTGATCCGCAGCGCAGCCGGAATCCGCACCGCCCCGGGCGGTCGCGGCAGGATTCCGCAAGGCACCGAGAAAGGCAGCGCAAGCTGCCTTTTTTGTTGCCCGCTGCCGGCAGGCGCGCGCCCACTCCGCCCTCCCCCTCCGCCGCGCTTGGTCCCCGCAGCCACTCCGACGCACAATGCCCGCATGATCCGCGATCCCGCCACGCCCACCCTGTTCCAGCGCCGCGTCTACGGCACGGTCGGCCTGACCCTGCTGGTCGGCCTGTACCTGCTCGTCGGCCTGACCTCGCACGACCCCTGGCGCGGCGACGACGCGCGCCATTTCGGCCCGGTCCTGTCGATGCTGCGCGGCGAGTCGTGGCTGTTTCCGCTGCTCGCCGGCGAGCCCCTGGTGGAGCACCCCCCGCTGTATTACTGGGTCGCCTCGGCCTTCTCCGCGCTCACCGCCGCATTCCTGCCTGCGCACGCCGGCGCCCGCCTCGCGAGCGCCTTCTTCGTTGCGCTGGCGATCTGGTGGCTGGCGCGCGCAGCCGAGTCCCTGCATGGTCGCGCCGCCCGCACGCCCGCGGCGCTGCTCGCACTCGGCACCCTGGGCCTCGTCCTGCATGCACACGAGACGCAACCCCTGCTCGCCCTCTTCGCCATGCTCGCGCTCACCGTGTCCGGCCTCGCCGAGCTGCCGACGCGTCCGCTCGCCGGCGGCCTGAAGGCGGGCGCGGGCAGCGGCCTGGCCTTCCTCGCCGCGGGTTTCGGCGGCCTGTGGATGAGCGCCCCGCTACTGCCGCTGGCGATGCTGCTGAGCGCCGACTGCCGCAGCCCGCGCGCGAGCGGCGCGCTGCTGCTCGGCCTCTGCGTGGCGCTGACGATCGCCGCGCTGTGGCCGCTGGCGCTCCACCTGCAGCAGCCCGAGCTCCTCAGCCTGTGGCTGCGCAACGAATGGCAATGGATCACCGGCCCGATGCTGCGCCCCGCCGAGCTGCCGCGCCTGCTCGAGCTCGGCGCCTGGTTCATGTGGCCGCTGTGGCCGGTGGCCCTGTGGGCGCTATGGCGGGGCCGCCGCCAGCCCGGCAAGCTGGCGCTCCTGCTGCCGCTGGCGAGCGTAGTCCTGGTACTGGCCTGGCTGGTGGCGATCGACGATCTCTCCCAGGCTCGCCTGATCCCGCTGGTGCCCGCGCTCGCCCTGCTCGCCGCGGGCGGCGTCGCCAGCCTGCGCCGCGGCGCCGCGAGCGCGCTCGACTGGTTCTCGCTGATGAGCCTGGCGGTGTTCGGGCTTCTGGTGTGGCTGGCATGGAGCGCCCAGGTCGCGGGCTGGCCGACCGGCCTCGCCCGCCACGTCGCCCGCAACACCCCCGGCTTCGTGCCGCCCGACGCCAACCTGCGCCTGTTCGCCGGCGTGGCGATCAGCGCGTTGTGGATCCTGCTGGTCGCGCGCCTGCCGCGTTCGCCCGCGCGCGCACCGGCGAACTGGACGATCGGCCTGGTGATGCTGTGGAGCCTCGCCGTGGTGCTGCTGATGCCCTGGTTCGACCATGGCCGCAGCTATCGTACGGTGGTGCAGTCGCTCGAGCTCGCGGTGCGCGGCGAGCGCGGCGCGCAGCCGAAGGAGTGCATCGCCACCACCGGCCTGCCCGACGCCATGAAGCTGTCGATGGACTACTTCGCCGGCCTGCGCGCGCGCGCCATCGACGCCGGCGCCACACCCTGCGCGCTGCTGCTGGTGCATGTCGAACGCCGCGGCCAGGCCGCCACGCTCGCGCCCGAATGGGAGACCGTGTGGGAATACCGCCGCGGCGCCGGCAAGCGCGCCGAGACCTTCCGGCTGCTGCGCCGCGCCGGGCGCTGAGCGCAGCCACCCGGCGCGCTCAGCCGTAGATCCTGCACATCCCCGGCAAGGACACCGGGTTGGTGAAATAACCCAGCACGCTGAAGAACAGCGACAGCAGCGCGAGCACGATCAGCAGGCGGCGGTGGCGGCGCACCCAGGCGAGCAGGCCGCTCGCCAGCCTCGCGGGGTCGATCCTCATGGCGAGCTCCTCGCCTCCGGTTCTCCGTCCGCGCTCAGGCGAGGCGCAGGAAGTGGTCGCGGTAGTGGCGCAGCTCGGCGATCGACTCGTGGATGTCGGCGAGCGCGGTGTGGCTGCCCGCCTTCTTCACCCCCACGTAGATCTCCGGGCGCCAGCGCCGCGCCAGCTCCTTGAGCGTGGACACGTCGAGGTTGCGGTAGTGGAACCAGGCCTCGAGCTCGGGCATCCAGCGCGCCAGGAAGCGGCGGTCCTGGCACACCGAGTTGCCGCACATCGGCGAGGTGCGCGCGGGCACATGCTCGCGCAGGAAGGCCAGCACCTGCGCCTCGGCCTCGGCCTCGGACATCGTGGAGGCGCGCACCCGGGCGGTGAGCCCGGACTTGCCGTGGGTGTTGCGGTTCCACTCGTCCATGCCGTCGAGCACACTATCGGGCTGGTGCACGGTGATCACCGGCGCCTCGGCGATCACCTCGAGCGCCTCGTCGGTGAGCACGATCGCGATCTCGATGATGCGGTCGGAATCGGGTTCGAGGCCGGTCATCTCCATGTCCAGCCATATCAGCGTCTTCGGGTCCTGTGCCATAATCCGTCCGCCCTTTTTCAGGGCCTTCCTGCGAAACAATCGAGGGCGCGATTGTGTCACAGATCGCACAGGCTGCCGGCTTCGGCACGCCACGACCGCGGCAGGCCGTCACGGACCGCGCAAGACGACGCCGCGCGCCGTGTTGACTGCATGTCGGGAACCGCGACCTTCATCCACCGCCCGCGCTTCGCAATGACCGATTCGACCTCCCTCCTGCTGTCGCCGCTCGCCTTGCCGCCCTTCTCCGTGGTGTTCCTGGCCTTCCTGATCGCCGGCACCGTGCTCGGCCTCGGCCTGCTGCACCGCCACGCCCACCACGTGCGCCGCCATCGCGACGCCGTGCCGCAGCCCTTCGCCGACGCGATCCCGCTGCACTCGCACCAGCGCGCGGCCGACTACACCTTCGCGCGCGCGCGCATGTCGGCCCTCCACGCCGTGGCCAATGCCGGCTTCGTGCTGCTGCTCACACTCGGCGGCGGGCTGCAGGCGGTGCACGACGCCTGGGCCGGCGTGCTGCCTGCGGGCGGGCTCGGCCACGGCGTGGCGCTGCTCGCCAGCCTGGGCGTGCTCGGCTGGCTGTTCGAGCTGCCCTTCGCGCTGCTGCGCACCTTCGGCATCGAGAAGGCCTTTGGTTTCAACCGCATGACGCTGCGCCTCTACCTCGCCGACACCGCGCGCGAGGCCGCGCTCGCCGCGCTGATCGGGCTGCCGCTGCTCGCCGCGGTGCTGTGGCTGGCGCTGGCGATGGGCGAGCTGTGGTGGGCCTGGGTGTGGGGTTTCTGGCTCGGCTTCAACCTGCTCGCGATGGTGATCTGGCCGACCTTCATCGCGCCGCTGTTCAACCGCTTCACCCCGCTCGCCGACGCCGCGCTGAAGGCGCGCGTCGAGGCCCTTCTGGCGCGCTGCGGCTTTCGCGCCAAGGGCCTGTTCGTAATGGACGGCTCACGCCGCTCGGCGCACGGCAACGCCTACTTCACCGGGCTGGGCGCGGCCAAGCGCATCGTGTTCTTCGACACCCTGCTCGACAAGCTCGACGCCGACGAGGTCGAGGCGGTGCTCGCCCACGAGCTCGGCCACTTCCATCACCGCCACCTGGTGCACCGCCTCGCGGTGCTTGCCCCGGCCAGCCTGGGCGTGCTCGCGCTCCTCGCCTGGCTCGCCCAGCAGCCCTGGTTCTTCTCCGGGCTGGGCATGCACAGCAGCGACCTGGCGAGCGCGCTCGCGCTGTTCACGCTGGTGCTGCCGGTGTTCAGCTTCCCGCTCGCACCGGTGCTGAGCCACTGGTCGCGCAAGCACGAGTTCGAGGCCGACACCTACGCCGCCCGCCACGCCGACGCCGGCAAGCTGGTGAGCGCGCTGGTCAAGCTCTACCGCGACAACGCCTCCACGCTGACGCCCGACCCGCTGTACTCGCGCTTCCACGACTCGCATCCGCCCGCCGCGCTGCGCATCGCGCGCCTGCAGGCGCTGCAACGGTGAGCCGCATGCGCAAGCGCACCCACGCCGGCACCATCGCCGAAGGCCGCATCGACGGCCTGATCGTGGCCGCCTTCGGCCGCCACTACGAGGTCGACACCGCGCGCGGCCGGCTGCAGTGCTATCCGCGCGGGAAGAAGAGCAGCTACGCCTGCGGCGACGAGGTCGAGCTCGTGCCCGGCGGCGACGGCCAGGGCGTCATCGAGGCCCTGCACCCGCGCCGCAACCTGCTGTGGCGCTCGGATGCGTTCCGCGAGAAGCTGATCGCCTCCAACCTCAGCCACCTGGTGATCGTGGTCGCCACCGAGCCGGGCTTCTCCGACCTGCTGGTGTCGCGCTGCATCGCCGCGGCCGAGAGCCAGGGCATCGTGCCGCTGATCGTGCTCAACAAGGTCGACCTCGTGGTGCGCCTGGAGGCCGCGCGCCGCCAGCTCGAGCCCTTCCGCAAGCTCGGCTACGAGGTCGTCGAGGTGTCGGCGCTGCAGGGCGCGGATGCGCTGCGCGCTCGCCTGGCCGGCCTGCAGGCGATCTTCGTGGGCCAGTCGGGCATGGGCAAATCGACCCTCACCAACGCCATCGTGCCCGAGGCCCAGGCCGCCACCCGCGAGATCTCGGACGCGCTCGACTCCGGCAAGCACACCACGACCTTCGCCCGCCTGTACCGCCTGCCGGTGACCGCCGACGAGGCCGCCGGCGGCTGGCTGATCGACAGCCCCGGCCTGCAGGTCTTCGGGCTCGCCCACCTCGCGGCGGAAGACCTCGCCGAGACCTTCGTCGAGCTGCGCCCGCACCTGGGGCGCTGCCGCTTCCGCGACTGCCGCCACGACAGCGAGCCGGGCTGCGCGCTGCTCGGCGCGCTCGAAGCCGGCGCCATCCACCCGCGGCGCTGGGAGCACTTCCGCGCCATCCGCAGCGAGATCGCCGCGGCGCGGCGGCTGAACCCGGGCTGGTAGCCCGCCGTGCGCGGGCGCCTTGCCCGAGCGGGACGACGATCGCGGGCCTCACCTTCCGCGACCGCCCATCGTGCCCACCCCGCCGCAGCCGGACGCCGCGCACTCAGGTGCCGAGCAGGAAGTCCCGCACCACGGCGATCTGCGCCGAGTCCATCAGCATCGGCGCGTGGCCGACCCCGGAAAACTCCACTGTCCGCGCCCGCGGCCCGCGCGTGCCCATCGCCGCCAGCGTGCTCGCCTCGAGCAGGTCGGACTCGGCCCCGCGCAGCGCCAGCGTCGGGCAGCGGATCGCTTCGTACACCGGCCAAAGGTCGATATCGACCGGGACCGGGTTGAGCCGGAAGACCTCGCCCAGCCCGGGGTCGTAGATCATCGCGTAGCCGCCCTCGGCGTCGTCCATGCGGCGCACCGAATATTCGGTGAGGTGGCGCCACTGCGCGTCGGTGAGGGCGCCGAAGGGCGCACCGACCTCGCGGATGTACGCCTCGGCCGCCGTCACGTCGGCGAAGCGCGGCGCGCGCCCGACGTACTGGCCGATGCGGCGCAGCGAGGCGGCGGTGATCACCGGGCCGACGTCGTTCAATACCAGGCGGGTGATCGGGGAGCCGGCCTGGCTGGCGAGCAGCATGCCGATGATGCCGCCCATCGAGGTGCCGACCCAGTGCACCTGCTCGACGTCGAGGCGGGCGATCAGGGTGAGCATGTCGGCCACGTAGACCGGGAAGCCGTAGTCCGCCTTGTCCGCCAGCCAGTCGCTGCGTCCACGCCCGACCACGTCCGGACAGACCACCCGGTACTCGTCGGCGAGCGCGCGCGCGAGATCGTCGAAGTCGCGGCCGTTGCGGGTGAGGCCGTGGACGCAGACCAGCACGCGCGGGTTCTTGGCGTCGCCCCACTCGGTGTAGGCCGTGTTGTGCAGTCCGTGTGGCCCGCTGCACAGCACCCGCCGCGCGCGCGGCTGGGGCGGGATGCCGGTGCTGGGTTGCTGCCGCACGGCAAGGGTTTGCTCCCCCTGCACCACATTGCGGTCGGCGACGCGCGGCGCCCCGGACGGGCGGAAGAGCTCCTTGAGCGAATCGAGCAGGGACATGAGGCGCAGGCACTCCGATCGGGCTTCGGGTGGCTGCAAGTCTAGCCCGAAGCGAGGCGGCCCGGACGCATCGACAACATGATCCGGCCGGGCACGCATCGCTTTGCGCACCGCCGTTTTCGCGGCTGCCGCCGCTCCTACAAGAGAGAATCGAAGCCGCCCCGCCTCCTGTAGGAGCGCCGGCAGGCGCGAAGGCGGCGCGTGAGAAGTCGACGCAGGCGGGCCACCCACGGCTGCATTCGCGCCTGCCGGCGCTCCTACAACCCGCCGAGCCGTGGTGCCATCGCCACGGCTGCGTTCGCGCCTGCCGGCGCTCCTACAACCCGCCGAGCCGTGGTGCCATCGCCACGGCTGCGTTCGCGCCTGCCGGCGCTCCTACACTACCGCGGGCGCTGGATTGAGGGGCGAGGCCGTCGCAAGCTCCACAGCCCGCCCCAGCCGCCCCGAGCCGCGATGGTTTATGTAGGAGCGCCGGCAGGCGCGAAGGCGGCGCCCCGGAACCAGCACGCGCGTCGGCCCCTCGACGCCCCCTTGCCTGCCGTTACCCGCTCCTGCCCCGCCTCAGCGGCCGTGCCAGTAGCGCGGCCGGGTCGCGCGCTCGGCGCTCGCCTCCACGCCCTCCTCGGGCGAGGCGGCAAACTCCAGCGCGATCGAACCTTGCGCGTCGGTGCGCCAGTTGCGCGCACCGGCCTGCGCCCAGCGCGCCCACACCTCGGGGTGGGGGTGCCCGAAGCTGTTGCGATGGCCGGCGGAATGGATCACGTGTTCCGGCAGGGTTGCGTCCACCAGGCCGGGTGAGGACGAGGAGCGGCTGCCGTGATGCGCGCTGACCACGACCGCCGCGGACAGGCTGCCGGCGGGATGGCGTGCGATCAGCTGCGCCTCGGCCACGGTGCCGATATCGCCGCTGAGCAGCAGCGCACCGGCCACGCCCGAGACGCGCAACACGCACGAGGCGTCGTTGTCGTGAGCGCCGGAGACCTCGCCGCGTGGCAGGCGCTCCGGCGCGGGATGCAGCACCTCGAAGCGGACGCCGTCGCGCTCCCACGCCGACGCGCGTGCGCAGTCCACCGGCTCGCGCCCCTGCGGCAGCCGGGCCGCCCACGCCGCGCGCTCGCGCGC
>NZ_AMXF01000132.1 GCF_000310225.1 Thauera phenylacetica B4P | reverse complement strand
GCCGCCCGCAGCTCCGGCGGCGACGGCAGCCGGCGAGGCGGACGAGGCCGGTCCCGCCGCCGCGCAGCCGTCCGGCGAGGACCGCGCCGCCCTGCTGGCGCAACTCAAGACCCTGCAGGAACACCTGCGGGGCCTGCAGGGCGAGACGCCCTTGATCATGCCCACGGTGGACGAGCAGTCGGTCGCCAGCGTGGTCGCGGACTGGACCGGCATCCCGGTCGGGCGCATGGTCAAGAACGAGATCGAGGCCGTGCTGCACCTGGCCGACACCCTGGAGCAGCGCATCATCGGCCAGCGCCATGCGCTCGAGATGATCGCCCGCCGCATCCAGACCTCGCGTGCGCGCCTGGACAACCCGAACAAGCCGATCGGCGTGTTCATGCTCGCCGGCAGCTCGGGCGTGGGCAAGACCGAGACCGCGCTCGCGCTCGCCGAGGCGCTCTACGGTGGCGAGCAGAACGTGATCACCATCAACATGAGCGAATACCAGGAGGCACACACGGTCTCCACGCTCAAGGGCGCGCCACCGGGCTATGTAGGCTACGGCGAGGGCGGCGTGCTGACCGAGGCGGTGCGCCGGCGGCCGTACTCGGTGGTGCTGCTCGACGAGATGGAGAAGGCGCACCCGGACGTGCACGAGCTCTTCTTCCAGGTCTTCGACAAGGGCTGGATGGAGGACGGCGAGGGCCGCGTGATCAGCTTCAAGAACACGCTGATCCTGATCACCACCAACGTCGGCACGGACCTCATCATGGGCCTGTGCAAGGACCCCGAGCTGCTGCCCGACCCCGATGGCATCGCGCGCGCGCTGCGCGAGCCGCTGCTCAAGGTCTTCCCGCCCGCGCTGCTGGGCCGGCTTGTGGTGATCCCGTACTACCCGCTGACCGACGCCATCATCGGCCTGATCGCGCGCCTGCAGTTGAAGCGCATCGGCCGCCGCATCCACGACAACCACAAGATCGAGTTCAGCTTCGACGAGGAGGTGGTGAAGCTGATCGTCGGCCGCTGCACCGAGGTCGAGAGCGGCGCGCGCATGATCGACGCGCTGCTGACCAACACCCTGCTGCCGCGCATCAGCCAGGAGTTCCTCACCCGCATGGTGGAGGGCAGGGCGATCGACCGGGTGGAGGTCGGCGTGGCGGAGGGCGACTTCCGCCTGTCCTTCGACGCCGCTCCCGCGTCCGGGGAGGCGGGATGAGCCCCGCACCGTCCGCGCCCGCGGCGACGGCGGACGCGGCGCCGATGAGCGTCGAGGAGGCGCTCGGCCACGCCCTGCGCCTGCACCGCGCCGGACACCTGGAGCCTGCCGAGAAGATCTATCGCGCGATCCTCGGCCTGTGCCCGGACGAGGCCGAGGCCTTGCACCTGCTCGGCATGCTCCGCCACGCGCGCGGCGACAGCGCCGAGGCCATCGTGCTGATCCGACGCGCGCTCGCGCGGGTGCCCGATGCGCCCGGCGCCTGGAACAACCTCGGCAACGTGCTGCTCGAGTCCGGCAGCGTCGAGGAGGCGATCGCCGCCTACCGTCGCTGCCTGGAGTTCGTGCCCGACTTTGCCGAGGCGCATAACAACCTCGGCACGATCCACCGCAGCCGCAGCGAGTGGAGCCTCGCCGAGGACGCCTACCAGCGCGCGCTGCAGCTCGCGCAAGCGCGCGCCGAGGCAGGCGAGCCTGCGGAGCTGCTCGCCGACGTGCACAACAACCTCGCCGGCTTGATGCTCGCGCGCGGTCGGCTGCGCGCGGCGGTCGACCATGCCTGCCGGGCGATCACGGTATCCCCCGGCCAGGTCGGGGCGCGCAAGCTGCTCGGGCTGGCGTACTACACCCTGGGTGAGTTCGACAAGGCCGCCGAGGTGTACCGCAGCTGGCTCGCCGACGAGCCGGACAACCCGATCGCGCGCCATCACCTCGCCGCCTGCACCGGCGAGGCGGTCCCCGCGCGCGCCGCGGACGACTACGTCGAGCGCACCTTCGACGCCTTCGCTTCCAGCTTCGACGAGAAGCTGCAGCGCCTGCACTACCGTGCACCGATGCAGGTGGCGCAGGCGCTGGAGGATGCCTGCGGGGCGCCCGCGGCGAGGCTCGACATCCTCGATGCGGGCTGCGGCACCGGCCTGTGCGGTCCGCTCGTGCGCGCCCACGCGCGACGGCTCGAGGGCGTGGACCTGTCGGCGCAGATGCTGCAGCGCGCCGAGTGCCGCCGTGTCTACGACCAGCTCAACAAGGCCGAGCTCGGCGCCTTCCTCGCCGCGCGGCCGGCAGCCTGGGACGTGGTGCTGTCGGCCGACACGCTGTGCTACTTCGGCGAACTGGGCCCGGTGCTCGCGGCGGCACACGGCGCGCTGCGGCGCGGCGGACGCCTCTTCTTCACCGTCGAGGCGGTGCGCGACGAGGACGCCGGGCCGCCTTTCGTCCTCCAGCCCAATGGGCGCTACGCCCACACCCGCGATCACGTGGTAGAGGCGCTCGTGGCGGCGGGCTTCGAGGCGGCTTTGCCGAGCGCGCAGGTGTTGCGCACCGAGGGCGGGGAGCCGGTCGCGGGCTGGCTGGTCGCGGCTTGCAAGCCCTGATCGGTCGGTCCGGCGTGGCCCGCGCGCGCTGAATCGCGTGCTGGCGTTTTGGCGGGCGATTGCCTAGAAAGAATGCATGAGAGCCCAGAGGGGAACCGTATGCCGCGGGTCATGGAGATCACCACGCCGCTCGGTGACGGAGTGCTGCTCTTTCACGCGATCTCCACGCGCGAGGAACTCGGTCGGCTCTTCGAATACCACATCGATGTGCTGAGCGAGCGCAACGACATCGACCCGAACAAGCTGCTCGGGCACAACGTGACGGTCAGGGTCGAGCTGCCCGAAGGTGGCGAGCGCCACTTCGATGCCTACGTGACCGCCTTCTCGCTCGTGGGGGTGCTCGGGCGCTACCTGCGCTATCGTATCGTCGGGCGACCCTGGCTGTGGTTCCTCACCCGCTGCGCGGACTGCCGCATCTTCCAGAACCGGAAGGTGCCCGAGATCCTCGAGGAGATCTTCGGCAAGTACTCGATCGCCGCCTACGAGCTCGATCGCCTCACCGGCACCTACGAGCCGTGGGAATACTGCGTGCAGTACCGCGAGACCGACTTCAACTTCGTCAGCCGGCTGATGGAGCAGGAGGGGATCTACTACTTCTTCACCCACAAGGACGGCAAGCACACCGCGGTGCTGTGCGACTCGCCGAGCGCGCACGAGCCTTACCCGGGCTACGCGCAGCTCCCCTTCGTCAGCGGCGAGCGCGCGTTGCGCGTCGAGCGGGAGCGGATCACCGAGTGGGGCTTCTCCTGGGAGGTGCAGCCGGGGGCGTATGCGATCGACGACTTCGACTTCAAGAAGCCGAGCGTCGAGTTGCTGCAGCAGACCCGGCACAAGCGCGACTACGCCGAGGGGGAGCACGAGATCTACGACTACCCCGGCGAATACGACAGCAAGGGCGAGGGCGAGTCCTATGTGCGCATCCGCCTGGAGGAACTGCAGTCGCAGGTGCAGATCATGCAGGGTGCCGGCAATGCGCGTGGAATCGCGTCGGGCTGCGTGTTCGAGCTCGAGGAGCAGCCACGCGAGGACCAGAACCGCAAGTATTTGATCACCGCGAGCCGGCTCGATTTCGTCCTCGCCGCGCACGAGGCCGGCGGTGGAGAAGGGGCGAGCTTTCGCAGCAGCTTCGACTGCATCGCCAGCGACCTGCCTTTCCGCACCCCGCGCACCACGCGCAAGCCGCTGGTGCAAGGCCTGCAGACGGCGATCGTGGTCGGCCCCGCCGGCGACGAGATCTACACCGACGAGTACGGCCGGGTGAAGGTCCATTTCCACTGGGACCGCCACGGCAAGGACGACGAGAACGCTTCGTGCTGGATCCGCGTGTCGCATCCGTGGGCGGGCAAGAACTTCGGCATGATGGCGATGCCGCGCATCGGCCAGGAGGTGGTGGTCGAGTTCCTCGAGGGCGACCCAGACCGACCGCTCATCACCGGCCGCGTCTACAACGCCGAGCAGATGCCGCCCTGGGAGCTGCCCGCCAACAAGACCCAGACCGGCGTGCTGACGCGCTCCTCGCTCGGCGGCAGCGGCGCCAACGCCAACGCGATCCGCTTCGAGGACAAGAAGGGCAGCGAGCAGCTCTGGATCCACGCCGAGAAGAACCAGGACATCGAGGTCGAGAACGACGAGACGCACTGGGTCGGGCACGACCGCACGAAGACCATCGACAACGACGAGACCACCCACGTCAAGCACGACCGCACCGAGACGGTCGACAACAACGAGACCATCACCATCCACGGCCAGCGCACCGAGACGGTGGACAAGGACGAGACGATCACCATCCACCAGAACCGCAGCGAGCGGGTCGACATCGACGAGAAGATCTCGATCGGTGCCAACCGCAGCGAGGATGTGGGTGTAAACGAAAGCATCACGATCGGCAGCGACCGCAGCGTCACGGTGGGCGCCAACGAGACCAAGACCGTCGCGGTCCAGCGCACGCACACGGTGGGCGCGAACGAGACCATCGCCATCGGTGCGGCGCAGGAAGTGGCGATCGGCGCCTTCCAGTCGGTGAATGTGGGGGCGAACCAGGACGTGAATGTCGGGGCGGATCGTTCGATCTCCTCCGGTGCGAACCTCTCGACCTCCGTCGGTGCCGACGAATCGCGCGACGTGGGCGGCGGCCGGGGCACGAACGTCGGCAAGAATGACTCGCTGAAGGTGGGCAAGAACCTCGTCATCGACGCGGGCGACTCGGTCACGATCAAGACCGGCAGCGCCAGCATCAGCATGAAGAAGGACGGCACGATCACGATCAAGGGCAAGGACATCACCATCGAGGGCTCCGGAAAGATCAACGTGAAGGCGGGGGCCAACGTGGTGATGAAGGGCTCGAAGATCCTGCAGAACTGATGGAGAAGACCATGAGTGGAAGGGATCCGATCGAGGGTTCGAGCTTGCCGAAGGCGGCGTTTCGCGATGGTGCCGAACTGTTGCAGCCGCTGCTCGAGGGCACGTCGGCGGTCACCAGCGCCCCACAGCGGGTCGATGGCGTCCTGGTCGGCGAGCTTGTCGCCATTGCCGACGAAGGCCGCACGCCCCTCGTGCTCTACCCCGGGCAACCCGGCACGGCCGCGATCGGCGCCCGCAGCACCGTCGATCTGCATGGCGCGCATATCGGCAAGCGCATGGTGCTGATGTTCGAAGGCGGCGATCCGCTGCGGCCCATCGTCATGGGCGTGCTTCGCCAGGGCGAAGGCTGGCCGCTGGAAGAACGTCCCGGACAGGTCGAGCTCGACGTCGATGGCGAGCGCATGACCGTCAGCGCCAGGGAGCAACTCGTACTGCGCTGCGGCAAGGCCAGCGTGACGCTCACCAAGGCCGGCAAGGTGCTCATTCAAGGGACGTATGTATCGAGCCGCTCCTCGGGTGTGAATCGGGTCAAGGGCGGCAGCATCCAGCTCAACTGAACCGTGCCGACGAGCGATCCACGCCATGGAACTCATCAACGCCACCCGCATGCTCGCCGGCTACACGATGGGCATCGAGCCCAGCGGGCGCGAACTGCTGGTCGTGGTGATCAAGGGCACCTTCCACCTGCCCAGGAACGGCGAAGAGGTCCGACTGCACGAGGAACAGCTGCCTCTGGTGATGGCGGACACCTTCACCGGGGAGCCGGGGTTTTCCGCGCCGATGTACGAGGTCGACTTCGCGCCGCGCAAGCCGTGCTGCGACGTCCTGCTGCTGGGTAGCGCCTGGGCGCCGGACGGACGCCCGCTGACGCGGGTCCCTGTAGGGCTGCGCGTCGGCAACATGAGTAAGCGTTTCGCGGTGGTCGGCGACCGGCACTGGGATGTCGGCCTGGGCCGGATCAGCGCCAGTCCGCCGGAGCCTTTCGTCATCAAGCCGATCTCGTATGACGTGGCCTTTGGCGGCGTCGACAACGAACATGAGGATTTCGCCAAGCACGGCGCCTGCATGCGCAACCCGGTCGGACGTGGCTACCGCCTTCAACTCAAGAGCGAATGGGTGGATGGCAAGCCCTTGCCGAACACGGAAGAGCTGAACCGCCCGGTCGACCGGCCCGACGGCGACTTCGCGCCGATGGCCTTCGGCCCCATCGGCCGCAACTGGGAGCCGCGCTACCGCTACGCCGGCACCTACGACCAGGACTGGCTCGACAAGGTCTTCCCCTTCCTGCCGGCGGATTTCGACGAGCGCTATTACCTGTCCGCGCCGCCGGACCAGCAACTGGCGACACCGATCGGCGCGCCGGAGGTGACGCTGATCAATCTCACCGCCGACGGCAGGCGCAGCTTCAAACTTCCGGACTTCGAAGCCCCGGTCCATGTGTTTCCGAAGAAGGGCGAGCGCGAGGACTACAAGGCGATGCTCGACACGATCGTCTTCGAGCCCGACCAGGAACGCCTGACGATGACTTGGCGTGTCGCCCGGCCGCTCAAGAAGAACATGTTCGAGATCGCGCAGGTGCTGGTCGGCAAGAAGGGCAAGGAGTGGTGGCAGAAGCGGGAGGAGATCACTGCTCCGATCCTGCTCGCGGTGGTGTCGGACGACGTAGAGCCCGCGGAGAGGTGAAGACATGCCCGCCCCTCCGATCGCGATAAAGCGAACAGGCTTGGTCACCAGCGTTGGCCTGTCGACCCCCGCCGCCTGCGCCGCGATTCGCGCCAAGGTCAGCAACCCTACGGAAACCCGCTTCATCGATGCCGGCGGCGAACGGATCATGGCGCACCAAGTGGCGCTGGAGGCGCCTTGGCGCGGCCGCACCAAGCTGTGCAAGATGGCGGCAATGGTGATCGCCGACTGCTTGAAGGACATCCCGCGCGAGGAATGGGAAAGGGTGCCCCTGCTGCTCGCCGTGGCCGAAAAGGAACGGCCCGGGCGATTGGATGGGCTCGACGATCGGCTGTTTCTGGAAATTCAGGAGGAGCTCAGGACCCGGTTCGCTTCCGAATCCTGCATCGTCGCGCATGGGCGCGTGAGCGTCGTCATCGCCTTGGCCCTGGCGCGCAAACTGATCGCCGATGGCAATCATTCACTAGTGTTGATCGCTGCCACCGACAGTCTCCTTGCATGGCCGACGCTCAGCGTCTACGAGCGCGAGGATCGCCTGCTCACGCCGCGCAACTCAAATGGGTTTATGCCCGGGGAGGGCGCCGGGGCGCTGCTCGTCGGTCGGCCCACAGGCGACGGTGAACTGCATTGCAACGGCATCGGCTTTGCGATCGAGAATGCATCGATCGATTCGGATGAGCCGCTGCGCGCGGACGGACTGAGCGCGGCGATCAAGTGCGCGCTCGCCGACGCGGGGTGTGAGCTGCATGACCTCGATTACCGAATTACCGACATTTCCGGTGAGCAGTACTACTTCAAGGAGGCAGCCCTTGCGTTGTCGCGCGTGCTCCGCAAGCGCAAAGAGGAATTTGACCTCTGGCATCCGGCGGAGTCGATTGGCGAAACGGGTGCCACGGCAGGAGTCGCGGCGCTTGCAGTTGCGGGAGACGCGGCACGCAAGTTCTACGCGCCGGGGACGGGAATCCTGGCCCACTTTTCGAACGATGCGGGTCGGCGGGCTGCGGCCGTGTTCAACTTCAGGGGCCCATGATGGCGAACCAAGTGTACGCCAACAATATGGAGGTCTCTTGTAAGGCTGCGGCTGGCAAGTCCATCTGTGCTTTCCCCGATGTCTGCTTCACGCCACCTCAGACGCCCGCCACACCACCGGGTGTTCCGATTCCCTATCCCAACACAGGTATGTCGTCGGACACGACGGACGGATCGAGCACGGTGAAGATTTCTGGTCAGGAGGTGATGCTCAAGAACAAGAGCTACTTCAAGAAGAGCATGGGCGATGAGGCGGGTAGCGCACCAAAGAAGGGGCTCATCAATAGCCAGACCCGCGGCAAGGTTTATTTCAAGATGTGGTCGATGGACGTCAAGATCGAGGGTGAGAACGTCGTCCGACATCTGGACATCACGACCCACAATCATGCTTCCGAGATCGGCAACGAAAGCTGTCCTTGGCCGCAAGTGGAACGCATGGCGCCTCCGGCGAACGCGAATACCAAACCCTGCCCGGCGAAAGAGGATGCCTGCAAGAAGAAAACCGAGGCGCTAAAGAAGAACAAAAAGGCGAAGGGCAAGCTCCGCGGGACTAAGGAGTACAAAGATGCAAAAAAACGTGTCAACAACCTGAATCCGTGTTCGCTTAGCCGGAAATCCAGCCTAACGCATTGATGTAATTGTATAATTACGCATCCGAGCCTTTCACCCAACCGACCATGCCGCGCTTCGAAGTCAAGCAATCCGCCAAGCTCAATCTGACGTCCTACTCGGGCCTGGCGTTGATCGGGCAGTGCTGCCAGGCGGCACAGGTCGAGGCGGTGATCGACCCGAGGCTGCCGGTGTCGCAGGGTATGCGGAGCTCGGACCTGGTCAAGTCGGTGGTGGGGCTGCTGAGCCTGGGCAAAAGCGACTTCGAGGCGATCGAGCCGTTTCGCGGCGACCGCTTCTTCAAGGAAGCGCTCGGGCTCGCCAAGGTGCCCGGCAGCGTGTGGATGCGCCAACGGCTCGATGCCCGCGCGGCCGAGCTGCGCGAGCTGACCGACGAGCTGAGCCTGCGCCTGCTCGAGCGCACCGAGGCGCCGATCACGGCGCACAAGGGCTACGTCTGCGCCGATCTGGACACCTTCGTGATGGACAACTCCGACACCAAGAAGGAGGCGGTCAGCCGCACTTACCAGGGCGTCGATGGCTACACGCCGATCGCGCTGTACCTGGGCAACGAGGGCTGGAACCTCGGCCTGGAGCTGCGCGCGGGGTCGCACCACTCGGCGCTGGAGACCGAGTATTTCTTCGAGCGCGCGTTCCCGCGCCTGCGCCGGGTGTGTGCGGCCGATGCGAAGCTGCTGTGGCGGGCCGACAGCGGCTTCGACAGCGCCCGGCTGCTGTTCGCGCTGGCCGACGAGCGCGATCGCTGGGCAGCGCTGGGGCGTTCGTTCGACTACCTCACCAAGTGGAATCCGCGCCGTCAGGACAAGACCGCCTGGGTGGACCGGGCCGAGGCCGCCGGCGTCTTCGAGGAAGTGCGCGCGGGCAAGCGGGTGGGGCTGCTGGACCTGAAGATCGACCGTGCCTGGAAGAAGGCCAAGCGCACGCTGCGTCTGGTGGTGCGGGTGACCGAGCGCACGATCGACAAGAAGGGCCAGCACCTGCTGACCCCCGAGATCGAGATCGAAGGCTGGTGGACCAGCCTCGAAGTGGCGATGGCCGACGTGATCGAGCTCTACAAGCACCACGGCACGCACGAGCAGTTCCACTCCGAGATCAAGACCGACCTGGACCTCGAGCGCCTGCCCTCGGGCAAGTTCGACACCAACGACGCGGTCATGCATCTGGCCGCGTTCGCCTACAACTGCCTGCGCCTGATCGGCCAACTCGGGCTGACCGGCGAGCTCTCGCCGATCCGTCACCCGGCCAAGCGCCGACGCATCAAGACAGTGCTGCAGGAGGTGATGTACCGTGCGGCGAAGTTCGTCGAACACGCCCGCCGCCTGGTGCTGGACTTCGGACGCGGCGTCGCCGCGCATGTGAAGGTGTTCACCACGGTGCAGGCGCGACTGTGCGCGGTGGCTTCGCCGTGATGCAAATCCGACGGCCGAATTCTCCGAATCGAGGCCATTTCGCTGCGGCGAAAGGGCGACGGCCGCGTGGGAGCAGGAAAATGACGTAGCGCACCCCCCGTAAGCCCGGCTCGCCGGGCCTCCGGGCCGTGAAAGGACGGTGCTCGGGGCTGCGGTGAGCTGAGATTGGGAGTCAGGCAGCAGAAAAATCATGCGCTGGGGCTCGCGGAGCGGGTACGCGCTGAAGACAACACGGATTCAGGAACAACCAAAAGAAACCAATCACCTGTCCGACCTGCGGTGGAAAAGTGAAGAAGGTTTCGCCTGACCACATCGTTCCCGTAGCGATCATCGCGCAGATGCCGGGCTTTGCGTGTCTCTCCAAAGAGGACCAGAGCAAAGTCGTGAATCATCCGAGCAACTTCATCGGCATCTGCGGTTCCTGCAACTCTTCCAAGAGTGACACGATGTGGTTCCGATGGAAGGGGCATCAGAAAAAGGGGCTGACTTGGTCACCCGAGCTGGCGGGCAAGGGGAAGAGGGTATCCGGCAATCTCCTCTTCAACCTGAAAAACATGATCAAGTCCAAGGAGTGTGCCTAAGTGGCTAATCTACGCGCTATCAATCCGAAGCTGCTAGAGGAAGAATTAAGTCCATTCATCGAGTTGGAAGAGGGAATCCGGTGGCTGCCTTTACCCGCAGACGCCGCCGAGCTCGAGACATGGCGACTTCCAGAAGCCTGGCTGCCTGCGCTGAGCGGAGAAAGCTGCGCCTCCGAGAAAGTCGCCGCACTGTGGGTCGGACTCAAATCCCTGCTCCCTCGCACGCTCGCCGTCTTTGCCGAAAAACTCTACGGGCTGGCATTGTTGAGGACCCAGGAGCGCGGCTTGTCGTTAGTTTATGTTTTCAACGACGACGGTGATCTAAGCGCTCAACGTGGCTTTGCTCCGCCGCCCGCGCTGCCGAAGGTCGCGGGCCGCTTCCCGGTCGACCTGGCTCCGTTCTACCGTGTGCATGACGGTCTCGTGAATTTCATGAGTGAAGACGGCGGTCCGTTGCCCATTGCCGAATGGAAAACTCTCGTCGACCCGGTTTCAAAGCAAGAGAGCCTCGTCAAAATCGCGATCAACGGACCGGATGCGTTTGGGTTCGACATCTCCGAGGACCCCGTAGAAGCCTATGCAGTTTGGCCCGAGGAAGAGGAAGTGGATCTCGTCGAAGATCCTTGGGCTTTTCTGGACGAATTGATCGCCGCACCCTTCGAGGACGAATAAGGTGTCGTGTAACCAGCCCAGGGCCTCCGCACTCGGAATGCATTTCCCCTGATCGCATAGCCACCTGGAAATAGTCGTTCACATTCAACATCTTATGCACTCATCTTGTGGACCCTTCGAAAATCACGTCTACTCTCGTCTTTTGGGCGAAGAGCGTGAGTGCGACGCAGAGGGGTTCCCTGATGAGC
>NZ_AMXF01000131.1 GCF_000310225.1 Thauera phenylacetica B4P | reverse complement strand
CGGGGGCCGGCTCCGGCCGGGGCTGGGTGCGCCCCCGGGTCCGCGAGGCGGCGCGCGAAGTCGGCCGCCGCCAGCGGGCGGGCGAAGTGGAAGCCCTGCATGAGGTCGCAGCCCTCGTCGCGCAGGGCCGCGGCCTGGGCGGAGGTCTCCACCCCCTCGGCGACCACGCTGAGCCCCAGGCCCTTGGCGAGCGCGATGATGCCGCGCACCACCGCGGCCTGGCGCGGCACCTCGAGCATGCCCTGGGTGAAGGCGCGGTCGATCTTGAGCGTGTCCAGCGGCAGGAAGCTGAGCTGGCTCAGCGACGAGTAGCCCATGCCGAAGTCGTCGATGGCGAGCCGGAAGCCGTGCTCGTGCATGTGGCGCAGCATGTCGCGGACGTATTCGGTGTCGTCCATCAGCATGCTCTCGGTGAGCTCGAGCTCGATCAGCTCGCTGCGGATGCCGTGGGCCGTGGTCTCGGCGATCAGGAGGGGCAGCAGGCCGGGGTCGACGAAGTGCGGCGCGGCGAGGTTGAGCGCGATGCGCATCTCGGGCAGGCCCTCGTCGAGCCACTCGCGCAGCTGGCGACAGGCGCGCCGGATCACCCACTTGCCGAGCGGCACGATCAGGCGGGCCTCTTCCGCGAGCGGCACGAAGCGTGCCGGCGGCAGCAGGCCGAGGTGGGGGTGCTCCCAGCGGATCAGCGCCTCCGCGCCGCGGATATGGCCGCCGTGGTCGTACTTGGGCTGGTAGTACAGGGTCAGCCCGCCGCCCGCGTCGTCGGCGAGCGCGCGCCGCAGGTCGCGCTCGAGCTCCATGCGCAGGCGGGCCTCGTCCTGGATGTCGGCCGAGTGGAACTGCGCCTCGGCCTGACCGTTGCTGCGTGCGTGGTGGCTGGCGATGCTGGCGGCCTGGGTGAGGGCCGTGGCGCCCGCGCCGTCGATCGGGTGCAGCGCGATGCCGAGATGCGCGCCGAGCACGAGCTCGTGCTCGCCGACGCGGAAGGGCGCGCGCAGCTTGTCGAGGATCGCCCGCGCCAGGCGCGCGGCCTCGTGGGTCGCCGCGGCGCCGCTGCGCATCAGCATGAACTCGCCACCGCTCCAGCGCGCCAGCAGCGTGCGGCCGTCGATCTCGGCCAGCTCGGCGCCGGGCAGGCAGCGCCGCACACGCTCGGCGGCCAGGCGCAGCACCGCGTCGCCCGATTCGTGGCCGAGGCTGTCGCTGATGCGCTGGTAGCGCTCGAGCGCGATGTGGATGACCGCGACCTGCGCGTGCTCGCCACAGCGCGAGAGCTCGGCGCCGAGCGCCTGCAGGAAGTGGTCGCGGTTGGGCAGGCCGGTGAGGGCATCGTGGCGGAGGAGGTAGTCGATGCGCTCCTCGACGCGGCGCTGCGCGGTGATGTCCTGCACCGTGCCGTAGGATCGCCTGGCGTGGCCCTGCTCGTCGTGTTCGAACTTCACCCGCAGGTGGATCCAGCGGACGCGGCCGTCGTCGCCGAGGTAGCGGTGGATGACGTCGGCCGGCAGGCGCCCGTCACTGGAGGCCGCGATCGCTGCGCGCACGCGTTCGAGATCGTCCGGATGCACCCGCTCGACGAAGCCTGCGATCGAGCGCTCGGTGTCCTGCGGGTCGCGACCGAGCACGGTGAACAGCGCCTCCGAGCACTCGGCGATGCCCGAGGCGCGGTCCAGCTCCCAGCTACCCAGCCGGGCGATGCCCTGCGCCTCGGCGAGATTGCGCCGGCTGCGCTCGAGGGCGCGCAGGTTATCGCGGGCGCGCAGCAGGAAGCGCACCCGATGCACGAGGATGTTGAAGTTGAGCGGTTTGGCGATGAAGTCCGAGGCGCCGGCGTCGAAGGCGTTCTGGATGGTCGTGCTGTCGTCGTGCGCGGTCATCACCAGCACGGGCAGGTTGTGGCAGGCGGGCCGGGTGCGCAGCCAGCGGCAGAAGGCCAGGCCGCCCATGCCGGGCATCTCGAGGTCGAGCAGGATCAACTCCGGCCGGCATTCTTCGAGGGTGGCCATCGCGGTCTCGCCGCTGTCGTTCTCCAGCACCTCGTGGCCGGCGCCGCACATCGCGCTGCCCACCAGCAGGCGGGTGACGGCGTCGTCGTCGATGATCAGCACGCGCGTCGCTTCAGGCATGTCCGTTGTCCCTCTGCGCCAATGCGCCATTCATTTCCGTGCAGGCGGCCGAAAAGGCGCTGTCGGCCTCGGCGATCCAGGCCTCGACCCGTGCGTCGCTGCCGGCCCGCAGCGTGGCCTCGATGTCGCGGCAGCGCGCGGACAGGCGCATCGCCCCGAGCGTCGCGGCGCTCGCCTTGAGCGTATGTGCGGCGCGCGTCGCGGTGTCGATGTCCCCGCCCAGCAAGGCCTCTCGCAGGGTGTCGAGCTGCCTGCGGCCTTCCTGGCGAAACAGCCCGAGCCCCTGCGCCACGATCGCCTCGCCTCCGGAATGCTGCAGCGACAGCTCGGCGAGCGCCGCGGGGTCGAACACGACCTCCTGGTCTGCTGCGGCCCTGTCGGCCGGGCCTGCTCCCTGCTCCGCGGCGCTTGCCGGCGCACGGGTCGCGGAGCCGGCTGGCGCCGTCACCCGCAGCGACTCCGGCAGCCAGCGCGCCAGCACCGCGGCGAGATCCGCGCTGCGGTAGGGCTTGGCGAGGAAATCCACCGTCCCTGCGGCGTCGCAGCGCTCGCGGTCCCCACGCATGGCGTTGGCGGTCATCGCCACGATTGGCATGGGCGCCTCGCCGCACCCTGCGAGGATGCGCCGGCAGGCCTCGTAGCCGTCCATCACCGGCATCTGGCAGTCCATCAGCACCAGGTCGAAGCGCTCGCCGGCACAGGCCTCGACCGCCTCGGCACCGTTGCAGGCCAGCCGTGGTTCGCAGCCCAGGTCGCGCAACTGCTCGAGCGCCAGCGTCTGGTTGATCGGATTGTCCTCGACCAGCAGCACGCGCGCGCCCGGCCAGCGCGCGGCCCCGTGTTGCGCCCGCAGCCCGGCCGCTGCTGCGCCCCCTGTGGCAGGGCCCGCGTTCGCGAGCGCCAGCGGGAGTTCGACACGGAAGGTCGATCCGACTCCTTCCGTGCTCGTGGCCTCGATCGTCCCGTCCATGAGCTCGACCAGCTGGCGCACGATCGCCAGCCCGAGCCCGGTGCCGCCGAAGCGACGGGTCGTGGTGCTGTCGGCCTGGGCGAAGGCTTCGAACAGGTGGGGCAGGACCTCGGGTGCGACGCCGATGCCGGTGTCGCGAACCTCGATCTCGAGCACGCAGGCGTCGGGGGCGGCGCCTGGGCGGGCGCGCATCGTCAGGCCCACCTCGCCTTTGGCCGTGAATTTGAGCGCATTGCCGACGAGGTTGTTCAGGATCTGGCGCAGGCGCGTGGGGTCGCCCCTCACCCAGGCCGGCACGCTCGCGTCGATCCGCGCGCACAGATGCAGGCCCTTGCCCGCCGCGATCGGGGCGGCGAGCTCGACGAGCTCGCGGGCGAGGCGGCCGGGGTCGAGCGGGATGGATTCGAGCTCCATGCGACCGGCCTCGATCTTGGAGAAATCGAGCAGGTCGTCGAGGATGGCCATCAGGTTCTCGCCCGACTGCAGCGCGGCGCGTGCCCTGCGCGCCTGGTCGTCGTCGCTTGCCGAGGCCAGCAGCAGCTCGGTCATGCCGAGCACGCCGTTCATCGGCGTGCGGATCTCGTGGCTCATGGTGGCGAGGAAGCGCGACTTGGCGAGGCTGGCGGCCTCGGCGGCATCCTTGGCGCCGCGCAGCTCGGCGGTGCGCGCCTCGACCTCGCGCTCCAGGTTGTCGCGGTGGGCCTGCAGCGCGCGGTCTCGTGCCTCGATCTCGCCCAGCATGCGGTTGAACTCCTCCACGAGGCGGCCGATCTCGTCCTTGCCCGCGGTGGCGACGCGGATGTCGTAGCGCTGGTTGCGCACCACCGTCCCCGCGGCCTCGGCGAGCTCCAGCAGCGGCGCGATGATGCGGCCGCGCAGGCGCAGTCCGAAGCGCACCGCCACGGCGGCGGCGACCGCAGCGGCCAGGGTGGCGAGCAGCAGGCCCACGCCGAACTCCAGCCAGGCCGAGGTGATGTCGGCCTGGATCTCGACCGCCCCCAGGCGCTCGTGGCCGACCTCCACCGGCTGCACGATGCGCAGCCGGGTCGGCAGGAAGAGGTCCACCGCAAGCGCGGCGAGCCCGGCGCGCTCGGGCGCCTCGTGTGGCGCGCTGTATGCGGCGAGCTCGCGTCCGGCGGCGTCGAAGAGCTGCGCGCGAACCACATTGGGTTCGGCGCGCAGCGCGGCGAGCAGCGCGCGCGCCGCATTGTCGTCGCCGAAGGCGAGCGCGCCATGGCTGTTCTGGCTGGTGAGGCGGGCGAGGGTCTGCAGGCGGTACTCGCTGTCGCGATAGAGGCGGTACATGCCGCCGGCGGAAAAGGCCAGGGTCGCGAGCAGGACCGCGGCTCCGGTCGTCGCCGCGAGAATCAGCGTGAGCTTGCGGCCGATCGGAAGGTCGTGCAGTTTCATTGCACGACCCGGTCGGCGAGCTGCAGGAGCTGGCTGCTCAGGCGCAGGCCAGCCTCGCGCGCGGCCGCAAGGTTGATGTCGAAGCGTACCCGCCCGCCGCTGAGCTTGAGCTCGATGACTCCGCCTTCCTCGAGGAAGCCCGGCCGGTCCGCCACGGTCAGCACCGGCTCGCTGCCGTTGCCCTGTTGCAGGCGGGCGGGGCGCCCGCCCTCGCCGGCGGCGACGAAGGCGATGTCGCAGCGTCCCGCTGTCCCCGGCGCCCACTTGCGCAGGCGCACGGTCTGGCCGCGCACGCTGCGCCCCGCGAGGGCGTCGAGCTGGCCGTCGAGCGGGCGCTCGCCGACCACGCACAGCTCGATGCTGTCGCCCGCGCGCATCGCGCCGCCCTCGGGCCACTCGGCGAACTTGATGAAGTTGAACACGAAGGCGGCCTTGAGGCGCGCCTCCTCGGCGGGGTCGGCGGCGTGCGCGAGCTTTGCGCCGGGCAGGACGAGGCCGAGGAGCCCGATCAGGAGCGTGCGCGCGAGGAGGGGACGGAGGACGTTCATCGACGTGCGCGCGCTCAGAAGCGCCAGTCGGCGCGCAGGTAAGCGCCGCGCTCGACCTCGTTGATCATCGAGGGCAGCGGTTCGTTGATCGCCTCGGTGTGGCGGTGGTCGAGCAGGTTCTGGCCGACGATGGACAGTTCCAGGTCGCGGCTCGCCTTCCAGCCCAGGCGCATGTCGAGCGTCCAGTAGGGATCGACGCGGAGGGCGGGCTGGAAGGCGTAGGTCTGCGTGGCGCTGGCGTGGCGCAGCCAGGCATCCCACTGCAGCGTGGGCGAGATCGCGTAGCCGGTGCGCAGCGTGAAGATGCGCTCGGGCGTGCCCTCGGTGAATTCGGTGGGCCCGTCCACGCTGCTGTGGCTCAGGCGGCTCATGCTGAGGCTGGCGGCGAGGTCCCAGGCGTCGGTGGGGCGCCACTGCGCGCTCAGCTCGACGCCGCTCACGCGCGCGCGCTCGGTGCTGTCGAGGGTCAGGGTCTGAGTGAGGACGCCGGGTGCAAGGGGGATGAGCGCGCCCCTGTGCGCATGGCGCAGGTCGTCGTAGCGGTAGTGGTAGGCGGCGAGCTCGGTGCTCAGGCGCGACGACCAGCTCGCACGCCAGCCGAGGTCGAGCGCGTCGAGGTACTCGTGGCCGAAGTCGGGGTTGCCGCTGATGCGGGGGGCGAGCCGGGTGTAGGTGTTGCCGCCGAGGGTCAGCGGCGACTCCAGCGGGCGCGCGGGCAGCTGCCCGCTCACGGTGCGCTCGCCCCGGCTTCCGGCGCGCACCGCGCGCGCCGCCGAGGCCCACAGGCTGTGTGCCGGATCGGGCGTGAACAGGATGCGGGCATTGGGCTGGAAGGCGAGCCGGGCGTCGTCGGGCCGGTCGACCCGCGCCCCAAGGGTCAGCGCCCAGCGCTCGGGCACGAGCTCGAGCTCGCCCTGCGCGAACAGGTTGAACAGGTCGTTGCGGTCGCGCGGGCTGTCGAAGCGCGGCGCGCCGCTCACGACCTCGTCGCGCTTGTGCCGCCAGCCCGCCCCCCAGATGAAATCCACGCGCTCGCCGAGGCGTTGCTGCTGCTGGTATTCGATGTCGAAGGTGCTGCGGCGCTCGCGTGCGATCACGATGTCCATGCGCGAGCGCTCGACATAGGCCTGCACGCTGTGGGTGATGCCGCCGTCGGCCACGTGGTCCCAGCGGCCGAGCAGGTAGGCGAGCTCGTTGGACGGGTTGGCCGGGAGGAAAGGGATCCGCCCCGCCAGCGCGGGCATCATGAAGTGCTCGCCGGTCATGCTGTCGCGCACGCTGCCCTGCAGCCGGAAGCGGTCGCCGGCGGCCTTGCCGTCGAGCCGGAAGCCGGCCTGGCGGGTGCGCCAGAAGTCGCGCGCGCGGCCATCCTCGGGGGTGGACGAGGGCTCGACGTATTGCGACCTGGCGTGCACCTCGAGGTGCGTGGTGTCCGACAAGGCCAGGCCGTGGCTGGCGAACAGGCTGCCGTGCAGCTCGGTCCCCGCCGCGGCCGAGACCTGCGTGCCCTGCGCGCTGGCGGCGTTGCGGGTGATGATGTTGATCACGCCATTGACCGCGTTCGCGCCCCACAGCGAGGCGCCCGGGCCGCGCACGATCTCGATGCGCTCGACGAGCTCGAGCGGGATGTCGTTGAACTCCCAGAACACCCCCGAGAACAGCGGCGAATACAGGCTGCGCCCATCCTGCAGCACCAGCAGCTTGCTGGCGAAGCGCCCGCCGAAGCCGCGGATCGACACGCTCCAGCGGTTGTTGGAGAAGCGCGCCACATGCACGCCCGGCGCCAGACGCAGCGCCTCGGGGATGTTGGCGGCGCCGCTGCGGCGGATCTGCTCGGCGCTGATCACGTGGACGGCCGCGGGGATGCGGGACAGCGGCTGCGCACGCTTTGACACCGAGGAGATCTCGATGTCCATGAGCTCTTCGAGGCTCAGGTCGAGGAGGTCGGTGCCGGAGGCGCCCATGTCGGGAGCGCCCATGTCGGGAGCGCCCATGTCGGGAGCGCCCATGTCGGGAGCGCCCGTGTCGGGAGCAGACGGGCTCGCGAACGCCGGCAGCGGGACGAGCGCCAGGGCGAGGGCGAGCAGGCGGAGCTTGGGCTTCATGAGGTGTCGACCGGATTCGGCACGGCACAGCCATGCCGCCACCGGGGTTTCTCGAGTCCGACAGTATATATGCGCCCTGCAAATTTCCACGTGATGCATCGCACGCCGGAGAACAAATGCCCAGCCGCATTCGCGCCTTGCGGCCCGCCTGCGCGGAGGCGTCGCGCCTGCGGCGCTCAGCTCGCCTGAGCCACCATCTCGAGGATCGCCGTGCCGTAGTGCTCGAGCTTGCGGTCGCCGACGCCGCTGATCGCCGCCAGCTCGGACAGCGTGCGCGGGCGCTTGATCGCGATCTCGCGCAGGGTGGCGTCGGGGAAGACGACGTAGGCGGGCACGTTGCGCTCCTTGGCGGTGGCGAAGCGCCAGGCGCGCAGGCGGTCGAAGAGGGTGGTGGGGATGCCGGCCGGGATGTCGGTCGGGGTGCTGCCGCGGCGCTTGGCGCGGCTGCGGCTGCGCTCGGGCTCCAGGCGCAGGTGGAACTCGGCCTCGCCGCGCAGCAGCGGGCGGGCGGCGTCGGTGAGGCGCAGCGCGTTGTAGCGCTCGTGGTCCACCGCGACCAGCTCGCGCGCGACGAGCTGGCGGAACACCGTGCGCCAGCGCTTCTCGTCGAGCTCGCTGCCGATGCCGAAGGTGGTGAGGTCCTGGTGGCGGCGCTCGATCACCTTCTCGGTGAGCTCGCCGCGCAGCACGTCGATGAGGTGGCCGGCGCCGTAGCGCTGGCCGGTGCGATACACGCAGCTCAAGGCCTTGCGCGCCGCCTCGGTGGCGTCCCAGGTCTGCGGCGGGTGCAGGCAGTTGTCGCAGTTGCCGCAGGGGGTCGAGGCCTCGCCGAAATACGCGAGCAGATGCTGGCGCCGGCAGGTGGTGGCCTCGACCAGGCCGACCAGCACGTCGAGCCGGTTGCGCGCGAGGCGCTTGAACTCCTCGTTCGCCTCGGACTCGTCGATCATGCGGCGCTGCTGCACCACGTCCTGCGCGCCCCAGGCCATCCACGCCTGCGCCGGCAGGCCGTCGCGGCCCGCGCGGCCGGTCTCCTGGTAGTAGCCCTCGATCGAGCGCGGCAGGTCGAGGTGGGCGACGAAGCGCACGTCGGGCTTGTCGATGCCCATGCCGAAGGCGATCGTCGCCACCATGATCAGCCCGTCCTCGCGCAGGAAGCGGCTCTGGTGCTCGGCGCGGATCTCCTGCGTCATGCCGGCGTGGTAGGGCAGGGCGGCGAGCCCCTGCTCCTGCAGCCAGGCGGCGGTCTCCTCGACCTTGCGCCTTGAGAGGCAATACACGATGCCGGCCTGGTCCGGGCACTCCTCGCGGATGAAGTCGAGCAGCTGGCGGCGCGGGTCGTTCTTCTCGACGATGGTGTAGCGGATGTTGGGGCGGTCGAAGCTGGAGACGAAGCGGCGCGCCGCCTGCAGGTTGAGGCGCTCGGCGATCTCCTCGCGGGTCTGGCGGTCGGCGGTGGCGGTGAGCGCGATGCGCGGGATGGCCGGGTAGCGCTCGGGCAGGATGGAGAGCTGCAGGTACTCGGGGCGGAAGTCGTGCCCCCACTGCGACACGCAGTGCGCCTCGTCGATCGCGAACAGCGCCAGGCGGCCGGTGTCGCGCAGGTGGTCGAGCTGGTCGAGGAAGCGCGGCGTCATCAGGCGCTCGGGGGCGACGTAGAGCAGCTCCAGCTCGCCGTCCCACAGCGCGCGCTCCACGCTGCGAGCGGCCTCCATGTCCAGGCTGGAGTTGAGGAAGGCGGCGCGCACGCCGGCCTCGACCAGCGCGCTCACCTGATCCTGCATCAGCGCGATCAGCGGCGACACCACGATCGCGGTACCCGCGCGCAGCAGCGCCGGGATCTGGTAGCACAGCGACTTGCCGCCGCCGGTCGGCATCAGCACCAGCGCATCGCCGCCGCCGGCCACGTGCTCGACGATCTGCCCCTGCTCGCCGCGGAAGGCGGGGTAGCCGAAGACGTGTTCGAGCACGCGGTGCGCCGCGTCGCCGAGGGCCTCGCCGTGCAGGGGCGCGAAGGCTCCGGCGCGGGCGGGGGAGGGGAGGGTCGAAGGCGGGGCGGTGGCGTACATGGCCGGCATTTTACCGCCCGCGGCCGGATTCGCGCCTTCCCGCACCCTCATTCGCGCCAGGCGGCGCCAGGACGTCGTCTGTTCCGCGCACCCCCATCGTGCGCCGGCCGGCCCCATTCGCGGCTGCCGCCGCTCCTACAGGGGGCAAGGACGCGGCGGTTTGCGCAGGCGACGCGACGGTCATGTAGGAGCGCCGGGGACCGAAGATGACGCGCGTCGAAGCCCCAACCGCCGCATTCGCAGCTGCCGCAGCTCCTACACGGAGTCCGGGACGCGCGGCGGTTCATGTAGGAGCGCCGGCAGGCGCGAAAGCGGCCGTCGATCGAGCGCTGCGCTGGCCGCTGCGCGCGCGCCTCAGCCCTCCGCGCCGTTGCGCGCGCGCCAATCCTGCAGCGCCGCCATGGTGTCTTCCAGGTCCCCGACCACACGGATCCCCGGCAGCCGCTTCTGCTTGTCGCGGACGGCGGCTCCCCCGGCCCACAGCTCGATCCCCTCGGGCAGCAGCGAGCGCAGCTCCAGCAGCCCCTCGATCGCCTGGCGCGCCGGGTAGGCGATGCTGAACGACAGCCCGACAATGTCGAAGCCCCCGCCCACCGCCGCGCTGCGGATGTCGGCGAGCGGGGTGCGCGTGCCCAGCGACAGGCAGCTCGCGCCTTCCGGCACCAGCATCGCCTCGGCCATCAGCAGGCCGAGCACGTGCTCCTCCTCGGGGAAGGTCGTCAGCAGCACGCGCGGCCGGCCTGCGATCGACGCGTGGGCGCCGATCGCGCCGCGAAGCACGTTCTGCACCTGCTCGGTGAACAGGTGCTCCTCCGGCACATCCACCTCGCCACGCATCCACGCCTCCCCGACCGCCGCCGCGAGCGGGGCCACGGTCTGGGCGACGAAGCGCTGCAGGCCCTGCTTCATCAGCGCCTGGCGCAGCGCGGCGGCGAGCTCCACGCTGCGATGCAGGCGCACGAGCTGCAGCAGGCCGTCGTCGCGACCGGCGGGCGCTCCGCCCTCCGGGCACAGACAGGCGTCGAGCATCGTGGAGAGCTCCTCGACGCTCGCCCCCACGACCCGCGCCGGCCGCCGGCCGTGGTCGAGCAGGCGGCGGATCATGCGCAGCTTCTCGACCTGGTCCGCCGGATACAGGCGCTCGCCGTTGGCGTCGCGCATCGGCGCCGGAAAGCCGTAGCGCCGCTCCCACACCCGCAAGGTGTCTTTCGCCAGGCCCGTGTCGCGTTCGACGGCAGCGATGCTGAAGGCAGTCTCGTACGGGTTCGGGGCGTTCATCGGCAGCAACTTTCGGGAGGTGATTGATAAATCGATGTTAGGCGGGAGGATTTGATTTGTCCAGGACAAACTGGGCTGGAAGCAGCCTTTCAGCCTGTGATGCGGAAGATCGGGGCGGCGGGATGACCGGCGCGAAGCTCAGGAGCGCGGAGGGCAGCCCTGAGGGTCGGCGAAGGGCCGCGAGCGTACGCCCCGCCCGTCACCCCGTTACCCTGACCGGATCGCTCGCGCCCACGGCTTCCGCCCGAAAGGCACGTCACCTGCCGCACCCTCACTCCACGCCGTTCCCGCCCGCCTTCTCCGCCGCCTGCTGCGGCGTCAGGTCGCCGTCCAGCACGGCCAGCATGCGCGCCGCCTTGGCCACCTGCTCGATCGCGCGCCGCTCCAGGCTGGCCAGGCGCAGCCAGTCCTGCATGCTGCGGATGTCGATGCGGGCGTGTGCGCCTTCGAGCAGCAGCGCCTCCTTGAACGCCTGGTAGCGCAGCTCCGCCTCCTCCAGCCTCACCTCGACCGCTGGCGCGGAGAAATCCTCGCGCGCCGCGTCGGCGCTCGCCGCCAGCGCGCCGGTAGCCTGGCGGAAGGCCGCGGCGACCGGCTCCAGCCCGGCGCCCGGCGGCGCCCCC
>NZ_AMXF01000130.1 GCF_000310225.1 Thauera phenylacetica B4P | reverse complement strand
GTCACCGAGCGCGGCATCGCCCGCCCGGGCGAGCTCGCCCGCCTCTACCCGGAGCAGGCGCGATGAGCGCCGGCACGCCCGGCTGCATCCACGAGGAGGCCGGCTGGCGCGGCGAGGACGACCCGCGCGCGCGCCTGCTCCACACCCTGCGCGCGATGGGCGCGGCGCGGCTCAACGTCGGTACCTCGGGCAACGCCAGCCAGCGCCTCGAGGGCGGGCGCATGCTGATCAGCCCGAGCGGGATCCCCGCCGAGCGCTGCCGCGCCGAGGACATGGTGGTGGTGGAGGCTGACGGCCGCTACGCCGGCGCGCGCGCGCCCTCGTCCGAGTGGCTACTCCACCACGACGTCTACGCCGCCTTCCCGGCGGCCGGCGCGGTGCTGCACGCGCATTCGCCCTTCGCCACCGCGCTCGCCTGCCAGCGCCTCGACATCCCGCCCTTCCACTACATGATCGCGCGCTTCGGCGGCACCACCGTGCGCTGCGCGGGCTACGCCACCTTCGGCACCCAGGCGCTGTCCGACGCCACCGTGGCGGCGCTGCACGAGCGCAGCGCCTGCCTGCTCGCCAACCACGGCACGGTCGTGCTCGGCAGCGACCTCGACCACGCTCTGGCGATGGCGATCGAGTTCGAGACCCTGTGCGAGCAATACTGGCGCACGCTGCAACTGGGTGCGCCGGTGCTGCTGTCGGAAGAAGAGATGGCCGAGGTGATCGAACGCTTCAAGTGGTACGGCAAGCCGCGCGCCTGAACCGCGGATCCGACCGCGGGAGCGGGCTTGACCGCGAAAACCCACCGCTCGGAACCTACCTCTCCAGCACCCGCAGCAGGCTCGCGGTGTCGTCCCGCCCCCAGCCCGCGCCCATCAGCGCGTCGAGCTGCTGCCACACCTGCGCCGCCACCGGCAGCGGCACGCCGAGGCGGGCGGCCTCCTCCATCAGGATGGCGAAGTCCTTGTGGTGCAGGCGAGCCTCGACGCCGGCGGCGAAATCGCGCGCCACCATCTTCGCGCCCATCACCTCCAGGACCCGAGAGCCCGCCGAGCCGCCGGCGAGCGCGCGCAGCACGGCGGCCTCGTCCACCCCATGCGCGGCGGCGAGGCGGAAAGCCTCGGCGCAAGCCTGGATCGCCGACACCATGATCATCTGGTTGCAGGCCTTGGCCACCTGGCCGGCCCCGGGCGGGCCGATGTGCACGATGCGCTTGCCGAGCACCCCGAACAGCGGCCGCACGCGGGCGAGCGTGTCGTCCTCGGCGCCGGCCATGATCGCCAGCGTCGCATCGCGCGCCCCCTGACCGCCGCCCGAGACCGGCGCATCGACCCAGCCGATGCCGCGCTCGGCGTAGCGGGCGGCGAGCACGCGCGCCGTCGCCGGGGCGATCGTGCTCATGTCCACGTGGATGGCCCCGGGGGCGAAGCCCTCGGCCAGCCCTTGCGCCCCGAAGGCGAGCGCCTCGACGTCGGCGCTCGCGGTCACGATGGTGATCACCACCTCGCTGCGCGCCGCCAGCTCGGCCGGTGTCGCACACAGCGGCACGCCCTCGGCAACCAGCGCCGCGGCCGATTCGGGACGGCGCGCCCACAGCGCCAGGTCGTGGCCGGCGGCGCACAGGTGGCGGGCCATGGGTTCGCCCATCACGCCCAGGCCGATAAATCCGATCTTCATGTGCTTCTCCCCTGCCCCGTTCATTCGCCCGCGCCGCCGCTCATGCGCTCGAAGAGCTTGAGCATCGCCACCGAATCGTCCTCGCCCATTCCGCAGCCGATCATGCCGTTGAAGAGCTGCGCCGTGGCCGCAGCCGCGGGCAGCGCCACGCCGAGCCGGTGCGCCTCGCCCATGACGATGCGCAGGTCCTTCTGGTGCATCCAGGCCTTGAAGCCGGGCCGGAAGTTGCGCTCGAGCATGCGCTGGCCGTGGTTCTCGAGGATGCGCGAGTACGCGAAGCCGCCGAGCAGCGCCTCGCGCACCTTGGCCCCATCCGCGCCGCTCCTGGCGGCGAAGTTGAACGCCTCGGCGACCGCAGCCACCCCCACCCCGGTGATGATCTGGTTGCAGGCCTTGGCGACCTGACCGGCGCCGGCCTCGCCGATGCGAGTGATGGACTTGCCCATGGCCTCGAGCAGCGGCAGCACGCGCGCGCAGGCGTCCGCATCGCCGCCGACCATGATGGTGAGCGTGCCCGCGATCGCGCCCGGCTCGCCGCCCGACACCGGCGCATCGAGCGCGACGATGCCGCGCTCGGCCAGGCGTGCGGCGATGGTCTGCGCCGCGGCGGGCGCGATCGTGCTCATGTCGATGTGGATGTGGCCGGCGCCCGCGCCATCGGCGATGCCGTCCGCGCCGAGCGTCACCTGCTCGACGTCGGGCGCGTCCGACACCATGCTGATCGTGACCGCCGCGCGTCGCGCCACCTCGGCCGCGCTCGCGCAGTCGCCGGCACCGGCGTCGAGCAGCGGCTGCATCGACTCGCGGCGGCGGCTCCACACGTGCACGCGGTGGCCGGCCTTGATGAGATTGAGCGCCATGGGCCGTCCCATGAGGCCGAGTCCGATGAATCCGACGTCCATTGAGTGGAGTCCTCCAGAGTGGGGGCCGCTTGGGCGGGGGTCTGGCATCCGCGGGCCAGCCCGCTCCCACGGCAAGGCACCGCCTGGCCCCCATGTGGGAGGCCTTGGCCGAGAAAACAGCGCCCGGTCCTGCGATGTTCGCGGGCAAGCCCGCTCCTGCGGCAAGACACAGCCCGTCGCCCCTGTGAGAGCGGCCTTGACCGCGAAAGCAGCGCACGGAGCGCGTGCCCAAAACGGGCTGGCCGCCGCAGGCCAAGCCCGCCATAATCGCCGCCATGAAATACGGTCCAATCATCAAGGAAATCGGGCGGGGCGCCAAGGGTGCCCGCGACCTAGACACGGCCGCCGCGGCGGCGCTCTTCGGCGACATCCTCGATGGCGTCGTGCCCGAGCTCGAGCTCGGCGCCATCCTGCTCGCCTTCCGCATCAAGAGCGAGGCGCTGCCCGAGCTGCTCGGCTTCAAGCAGGCGATGGACGCGCGCACCGCGCAGGTAGCGGTGCCCGAAGGCCCGCGCTGCGTGGTGCTGCCGACCTACAACGGCGCGCGCCGCCAGGCCAACCTGATGCCGCTGGTGGCGCTGCTGCTCGCGCGCGAGGGCGTACCGGTGCTGATCCAGGGCCGCCACGACTTCGAGACGCGGGTGAGCCCGTTCGAGCTGCTCGCCGCGCTCGAGCTGCATCCGGCCGCCGACGCGGCGGCGGCCGCTGTGCAGCTCGCGCAGCGTCGCCTCGCCTGCATCGGGGTGGACCGGCTGCTGCCCGGGCTCGACCCGCTGCTCGCGCTGCGCGTGCGCATGGGCGTGCGCGCCAGCGGCCACACCATGGCCAAGCTCATCGACCCCTGCCGCGGGCGCAGCGTGCGCGTGGTGGCGGTGACCCACCCCGAGTACCTCGAGCGCATGGACGCCTTCCTGCGCGCCGACGGCGGGCGCGCGATGCTGATGCGCGGCACCGAGGGCGAGATCTACGCCAACCCGCGGCGCTGCCCGGAGATGAAGGTGTATGTGGAGGGCGAGGCGAGCGTGGGCGTCCCCGCCGAGGAAGGTGGCGCGCCGCCGCTCGCCGGGCTGCCCGACGCGCCCTCGGTGGCGGACAACGCCGCGCTGATCCGCGCCATGCTGGCGGGCGAGGTCCCGGTGCCGGGGCCGATCCTCCGGCAGGTCGCCGCGCTGCGGGCGCTGGCGAACTGAAGCGCCCTGCCTGGAAGCGGGCCGGCCCGCGAACCGGCCATCGAGGACGCGTTCTTTGGCGGGCAGGTCCGCTCCCACCGCAGACCCTGCGCGAAACACCCTCTCGCATCCCCTTTCGCGGGCAGGCCCGCTGCCACGGCGGTCCGGGGCACGAGACGGCCTCGTGCCTGCCGAGCGCGCGCTGCGCTCAGGCCGCGAGCCGGCCGGCGCGGTAGTCGGCGACGGCCTGGTAGATCTCCTGCTCGGTGTTCATCACGAAGGGACCGTATTGCGCGATCGGCTCGCCGAGCGGGCGGCCGGCGATCAGCAGCACGCGGGCCTCCTCCAAAGCCTCGATGCGCACGCCGTCGCGGTCCGCGGCGTTGGCGAGGATCGCCATGTTGCGCACCGGCACCTCCACCTCGCCGAGCTTCACCCGACCGCGATACACATAGACGAAGGCGTTGTGCCCGGCGGGCAGCGGCTGCGAAAAGCTCGTGCCGGCGGGCAGGTGCAGGTCGAGGTAGAGCGGGGCGGTGACCGCGCGCGTCACGGCGCCGCTCACGCCGTGGCTTTCGCCGGCGATCACGGTGACCTCGACGCCATCGTCCGTGGTGAAGCGCGGCAGCTCGCCCGCGGCGAAGTCGCGATACCAGGGCGCGCTCATCTTGTCCTGCGCGGGCAGGTTCAGCCAGAGCTGGAAGCCCTCCATGACGCCCTCTTCCTGCTGCGGGATCTCGGAGTGGATGACGCCGCGGCCGGCGGTCATCCACTGCACGCCGCCGTTCTCGAGCAGGCCCTCGTGGCCGGCGCTGTCGCGGTGCAGCATGCGCCCGGCGATCATGTAGGTCACGGTCTCGAAGCCGCGGTGCGGGTGATCGGGGAAGCCGGCGATGTAGTCGTCCGCCTGGTCGCTGCCGAAGGCGTCGAGCATCAGGAAGGGGTCGAGCCGGCGCTGCAGCGGCTGGGTGAGCACGCGCGTGAGCTTGACGCCGGCGCCGTCCGAGGTCGGATGGCCGGTCACGAGCCGCTCCACCGTGCGCGGATGCTGCACGGTCGCGGAGGGGTGGCGGGGGGCGGGGGTCGTGCTCATTTGCGTGCTCCTCTGTTTGGGGTCGGGGGTGCGGGGCGGGTGGGCCCGCCCTCGTCGTCCAGGCCGGCCTCGCGCCGCCGCCGGCGGTCACGAGGCTTGCCGCGCATGACTCAGGCGAGCGCGGCGGCGATGTCCGCCTCGGCCTCGGCGAAGCCCTGCTTCGTGGCCTCTTCACCCATGTTCAGGCCTTCGGCGTAGATGAAATGCACGTCGGTGATGCCGAGGAAGCCGAGCAGGGTCTTCAGGTAAGGCGTCTGGGTGTCGGCCGCGGTGCCGCGGTAGCGCCCGCCGCGCGCGAAGGTGACATAGACCTTCTTGCCCTTCAGCAGGCCTTCGGGGCCGTTCTCGGTGTAGCGGAAGGTGACGCCGGCGCGGGCGATCGCGTCGATCCAGTTCTTGAGCTGGGTGGAGATGCCGAAGTTGTACATCGGCACGCCCAGCACCAGCACGTCGGCGGCCTGCACCTCGGCGACCAGCGCATCGCTCAGCGCCACGCGCGCCGCCTGCTCCGGGCTGCGCTGTTCGGCCGGGGTGAACAGCGCGCCCAGCGCCGCCTCGTTGATCGCCGGCGCGGGGTCGCGGGCGAGGTCGCGCACCACCACGCGGGCGGCCGGCTCGCCGGCGACAAGGCGGGCGACGAGCTCGTTGGCGAGGCGGGTGGAGTTGCCGGCTTGGGAGCGGGCGCTGCCGTTGATCTGCAGGATGTTCATGTGCTTGTCCTCTGGATTGGGGATGGGATGGACTGCAGTGTATTGGACGCGGGGGATTGCATTAAGCCCCCTCGAAGCACATGATTGTTCCACACATGGAACAAATCGACCCCAACGACCTGCTCGTCTTCGCCCGCGTCGTGGCCGAGGGCAGCCTCACCGCCGCGGCCGACAAGCTCGGCCTGCCCAAATCCACCGTCTCGCGCCGGCTGTCGCGGCTGGAGGAGCAGCTCGGCGAGCGCCTGCTGCTGCGCACCACCCGTCGCCTCAACATCACCGAGTTCGGTGCCGCCCTGCTCGACCACGCCCGCCAGCTCGAGAGCGAGGTCGAGGCGGTCGCGGCGCTCGCCGAGAGCCGCCAGGCGCGCCCGAGCGGGCGGCTGCGGGTGTCGATGCCGAGCGACTTCGCCAACCTGCTGCTCACCGACATGCTCGCCGCCTTCGCTGCGCTGCATCCGGGGGTGACGCTGGAGCTCGACCTGTCGCCGCGCCGGGTGGATCTGCTCGGCGAGAACTTCGACCTCGCGATCCGCCTCGGCGACCTGCCCGACGACGCGCTGCTCGCCGCACGCCGGCTGGCGGTGTTTCCCTGGGGGCTGTATGCCGCGCCCGCGTATCTTGCCGAGCACGGCGAGCCGCAGGCGCCGGACGACCTCCATCGCCATCGCGCGCTGCGCCTGCTCGCGCGCACCGGCGACGCGATCCGCTGGAACTTGCTGCGCGGCGAGCAGCGCTGGGAGGGCGTGCCGCCGGGCTCGATCACCGCGAACTCGCCCGAGCTGCTGATCCGCTTCGCCTGCGCGGGCGCGGGCATCACCACGGTGCCGGAGTATTTCGCGGCGCCCCACGTGCAGCGCGGCGAGCTGCGCCGCGTGCTGCCGGACTGGCATCCACCCTCGATCGCCGCCTGGGCCGTCTTCCCCGGCCGGCGGCTGATGCCGGCGAAGACGCGGGCTTTCCTGGACATGCTGCAGGCGGCGCTGGGGAACGAGCGGCACGGCTGAGCCGGGACGACGAGACGGGAGGCGCCGGGAACACCGCGCCGGCGTGCCGGTCGCAGTTCACTGACGCGACTGCCCCGCTCGCCTACAATGGCGCCCTCTCCCCGACGACCGAACACGATGACCCTGCTGCACCGCATCCTCAACCTGCCCGCGCGGGTGCTCTACCTCAGCCTCTTCCTGGTCGCGACCGGGCTGCTGAGCTTCGGCCTCTACCTGCAGCACGGCCTGGGCCTCGAGCCCTGCCCGATGTGCATCATGCAGCGCTACGCCTTCGCCACTGCCGCGCTGATCGCGTTGATCGCCGGCCTGCATGCACCCGGGCGCGGCGGCGAGCGTGTCTACGCGGCGCTGATCGGCGCGTCCGCACTCACCGGCGGCGGCATCGCCGCGCGCCAGAGCTGGATGCAGATCAACCCGCCGCTGATCCCGGAGTGCGGCCCGGGGCTGGAGTTCATGCTCGAGAGCTTTCCGCTCGCGCAGGCGCTGCCGATGATCTTCCGCGGCGCGGGCGACTGCACCGTGATCGAATGGACCTTTCTCGGCCTGTCGATCGCGAACTGGTCGCTGCTGTGCTTCACTGCGACCGTGCTCTTCGCCGGCTGGATGCTGCTGCGCCGCGGCTGATACGACTTAGCCGCAGCTCGCCGGGCCGTCCTTGACGCCGAGCTTGTGCAGGATGTTCACCAGCGGGCACAGCCCGGTGAAGGCGCTCTGGAACAGGTTGAGGCCGACGAAGCCGGTCACCCACAGGAAGTGCTTGCTGACGAACAGCGGCGAGGCCTCGACGCCGAGCGCGAGCGAGATCAGGACGAAGGCGCCGGCAAAGGCGCGCACGTATTCATTGGTGGTCATGCGGGGTTCTCCTCGGGGTTTTTGAGGCTTGCGATGCGGCCACGCATGGCCGCGTAGTAGAGCACCGGGATCACCACCAGGGTGAGCACGGTGGACACGAAGATGCCGAAGATCAGGCTGATCGCCAGGCCGTTGAAGATCGGGTCGTCGAGGATGAACACCGCGCCGATCATCGCCGCCAGCGCGGTGAGCCCGATCGGTTTGGCGCGCACCGCGGCGGCGCGGATGAGCGCCTCGCCGAACTCCATGCCCTCGGCGACTTGCTGATTGACGAAATCCACCAGCAGGATGGAGTTGCGCACGATGATGCCGGCGAGCGCGATCATGCCGATCATCGAGGTGGCGGTGAATTGCGCGCCGAACAGCGCGTGGCCGGGCATCACGCCGACGATGGTGAGCGGGATCGGCGCCATGATGATCAGCGGCACCAGGTAGCTGCGGAACTGCGCCACCACCAGCAGGTAGATCAGCACCAAGCCCACGGCGTAGGCGGCGCCCATGTCGCGGAAGGTCTCGTAGGTGATCTGCCACTCGCCATCCCACTTCAACTGGTAGCCGGCGTAGGGGTCGGCGGGCTGGCGGATGAACCACTCGCCGAGCGTGCCGCCGAGCCCCGGCGCGCCCTCGAGCGCCATGCCATTGACGCGCGAGCGGATGTCGAACATGCCATACAAGGGCGAATCGAGCTTTCCGCCCATGTCGCCGGTCACGTACACCACCGGCAGCAGGTCCTTGCGATACAGGATCTGCTCGCGGCGGGTCTCGGCGACCTGCACCACCTCCGAGATGTTGATGAGCTGGCCGGCGTTGTCGCCGCCGCGCGCGCGCACCTGCATGCTCAGCAGGTTGCCGAGCTCGGACTGGCGCACCGCCGGGAGCTGGATGCGCACCGGGACCTCGTACTTGTTGTCGCCGCCATGCACCGGGGTGACGTTCTCGCCGGACAGCCCCAGGCGCACCACCTCGACGATGTCGGCCTGCGCCACGCCCATGCGCGCAGCCTTGGCCTGGTCGACACGCAGCACCAGCTTGGGCGCGTCCTCGTCCACCGTGTCATCGACGCCGACGATGTCCGGGGTGTCCTCGAAGGCGGCGCGCACACGCCTGGCCACTTCCACCTGGCCGTCGTAGTCGGGGCCGTAGATCTCGGCGACGATCGGCGACAGCACCGGCGGGCCGGGCGGCACCTCGACGACCTTGACGTTGCCGCCGTTGCGCAGCGCGATCGCGGTCACCGCGTCGCGCACCGACACGGCGATCTCGTGGCTCTGGCGCTCGCGCGCGGTCTTGTCGACCAGGTTGACCTGGATGTCGCCCTGCTCCGGCGCGCTGCGCAGGTAGTACTGGCGCACAAGGCCGTTGAAGTTGATCGGCGCGGCGGCGCCGGCGTAGGACTGCCAGTCGGTGACCTCGGGCACGGTGGCCAGATGGGCGCCGATCTCGTTGAGCACGCGCGCGGTGTCCTCGACCGGCGTGCCGACCGGCATGTCGAGCACGACCTGGAACTCGCTCTTGTTGTCGAAGGGCAGCATCTTCATGACCACGAGCTGCACCACCGGCAACGCCACCGAGGCGCCGATGAGCGCGAACACGACCACCCACAGGGCCAGCCGGTTACGACCGCCACGGCGGGCATCGAACATGGGGGTCATCACACGGCGGAAGAGGCCGTCGAGGCGCTTCGTCATCCTGTCCTCGCCGCCGTGCTGGCGGGCGTCGACGTTCTTCAACATCTTCTGCGCCAGCCAGGGCGTGACCACGAAGGCCACCACCAGCGAGATGAACATGCCCATCGAGGCGTTGATCGGGATCGGGCTCATGTAGGGGCCCATCAACCCGGTGACGAAGGCCATCGGCAGCAGCGCCGCGATGACGGTGAAGGTGGCGAGGATGGTGGGGCCGCCGACCTCGTCCACCGCCTTGGGGATGAGTTTCCACAAGGGCGTGTCGGGCTCGAGCGTGTGCCAGCGGTGGATGTTCTCCACCACCACGATGGCGTCGTCGACCAGGATGCCGATCGAGAAGATGAGCGCGAACAGCGACACCCGGTTGAGCGTGAAGCCCCAGGCCCAGGACGCGAACAAGGTGGCGGCCAGGGTGAGCGTGACCGCGATGCCGACGATGATGGCCTCGCGCCGGCCGAGCGCGAAGAACACCAGCGCCACCACCGCGGCGGTGGCGAAGGCGAGCTTGCCGATCAACTGGTTGGCCTTGTCATTGGCGGTCTTGCCATAGTCGCGCGTGACGGTGACTTCCACGCCCTCCGGGATGACGCTGCCGCGCAGGTTCTCCAGGCGCTGCATCGCGGCCTGGGCGACGTCGGCGGCGTTGGCGCCGGGCTTCTTCGACAGCGCCAGCGTGACCGCGGGGAAGAGCCCCTGCTGCTCGATGCCGCGCGCCTCGGCGGCGACGCCGGTGCCGAACCAGACGTATTGGGAGGGCTGGTCGGGACCGTCGACCACCTCGGCGACGTCGCGCAGGAACACCGGCTTGCGGTCCTGCACACCCACCACCAGCGTGCGCACGTCCTCGGCGGACTCCAGATAGGTGCCGGTCTGCACCAGCACCTCGCGATTGCCCGCGACCAGGCTGCCCGCCGGCTGCGAGGCGTTGGCGAGCTGCAGCGCGCCGCGCAGGTCCTGCGCGGTGATGCCGTGCGCGTTCATGCGCTCGGTGTCCATGTCGACCCGAATCACATGCCCGGGGCCGCCGATGGTGGCGACGTCGCGGGTGCCGGGGATGCGCTTGAGCTCGGTCTCGGTGGCGCGCGCGACCTGCTGCAGCGAGAACGCAGCGCGCTCGGGGTCGGCGGTCCAGAAAGTGAAGCTGACGATGGGCACGTCGTCGATGCCCTTGGGCTTGATCAGCGGCTTGCCGACGCCGAGCTGGGGCGACAGCCAGTCGGCGTGCGAGTCCACCGTGTCGTAGAGCCGGACCAGCGCCGTCTGGTTGGGCACGCCGACCTCGAACTGCACGGTGATCACCGCCATGCCGGGGCGCGACACGGTGTAGACGTGCTCGACGCCGGCGATGCGCGACAGCACCTGCTCGGCCGGCCGCGCCACCAGGGCCTCGACGTCGCGCGCCGAGGCGCCCGGGAAGGGCACCAGCACGTTGGCCATGGTGACGTCGATCTGCGGCTCTTCTTCCTTGGGCGTGATCAGGGTGGCGAAGATGCCGGCGAGCAACAGCACGAGCGCCAGCAGCGGCGTGATCGCGTTGCGCTGGAAGCCGGCCGCGATGCGGCCGGAGATGCCGAGGGGCTTGTCCATGACGGTCTCCCGGCTCAGCGCGCGGCCGCAGCCGAGCGGGCCTGGATGCCGGCCTGGACCGGGTCGAGGGCGAGGGTCTCGTCACCCCTGAGGCCGGAGAGCACCTCGACGGCATCGCCGCCGGGCAGCGCACGGCCGAGGCGGATCTGGCGCAGCATGAAGCCGCCCTGGCCGTCGGCGGCATACACCGCGGTGAGCTCGCCGCGACGCAGCACGGCGGCGGCGGGGATCACGACGGGGCCGGCGGCGGAAGTCGCGCCAGAGCCGGCAGCGGCACCAGCGCCAGGCGTGCCACGGAAATGCACGCGCGCGAAGCTGCCAGGCAGCACATCCTCGACGCCTGCGGGCAGGTCCACCCGCACGCGCACCGTGTGCGTGCGGGCATCGGCGGCGGGCAGCACGCTGACCGCGGCGGCCTCGATGACGCGCCCGCTGGCGGGCAGCTCGACGCTGGCGCGCAGCGGGCCGGCGCCGAGCTCGGTGAGGC